>CAXEIY010000099.1:0-25538 GCA_963996245.1 uncultured Planctomycetia bacterium
ACTGTTCCGAAGACACCGCAAAGCATACTAAAGCTCCCAGCAGCATCCACACGGTCACGGTGTTAACCCGTTTACGATTCCAAACGCGCGATTTCATAGTCCTATCCATCAATTCATAGAGTAAAGTCAAACGTCTATAAAACCATCGACCAATCCGCCTGATAACGTGATGTCTCTTTCTTACTTTCTGAATGGCCCTTGGGGCAGGTCATCTGAAAAACCAGACGCTCCGGCGCCACACCTGAATTCACCCGACATCCACCGTTTCCAACTCCGTTTGATACTGTATCAAAAAGCAGGGAATAAGTGTCCGCGAGATTCAGGTATGCCTTTCAAACATCGGAAACAGACTGTATTCCAATCTTCCCGAAAATCGCTTTTTCGACCGGCTGGTCTTTAGCCCATCTGGCATTGTCAGTCCCCATCACATCTGGTCCGAGAACAGGAAAATATCTCCGTATCCTGTACCCCGATGAATTCACACTCATGCACGGCAAGAGAAACACCGGTTCAGGACCATACCATGACCGTGAGGAATAGCTGTCCCGGAAACTTCTCACCCTGATAACCATGCCGCTCTGACAAGATCACTCGCTATCGAAGACACCTCTTTACCATATACCGTTTTTCCCGGGACAACATTCCTCCTGTATCCGCTTTCCCGTCACTGAACAAACTCCCGTTAACGGTCAGGGACGTTGCAACGCGGCCGGAGCAATATTTTTCTCCCAGTATCTACCAATGGATTCCCTGGCATCTACCATCAAACTGAACAAAGTAGGAACCAGGAAAAGAGTAAAACCCGTGGAAACAATCAAACCACCAAGAACGACACTTCCAAGTCCACGATAGAGCTCACTTCCAGCGCCTGGGAACAGAACCAAAGGTAATAAACCAAAGGTGGTCGTTAGCGTTGTCATGAAAATAGGTCGTACCCGTATTCGTACGCTTTCCAGAATAGCGGCTCGGGGCTCCATTCCTTTGTCTCGTATCTGATTCAGCGCCTGGTGCACAATAAGAATAGCATTGTTCACCACTGTACCTACAAGAATGATGAAACCTAGCATCGTCAAAATATCCAACTGTTGCAGGACAAAGTAATTGACAATATGCAGACCACCCAAACCCCCAATCACGGCCATGGGAACGCTCACCATGATGACAAAGGGATACAACCATGACTCAAATAGCCCGGCCATGAGTAAATATGTGATAAGCAGCGCTATCACTAGATTCAGTCTTAGCGCTCGCCAAGCAGCGCGGAGTTTGTCAGCCGTTCCGGAAAGCTCAATGTTGTAGAGACCACCTATTTCCCCTTCATCCCGAAGGGGACGCAAGATCCCCTGCTCAATCCTTTCCATGGCTTCACCCAACGCAATGGTAACGGGCGGTGAAACCGAAATCGTAATGGCTCGCTGACGCTCAATGTGACTGATTTCATCCGGCCCGGTCCGTAATTCAACGTCGGCCACAGCCGCTAGTGGTACAACATCTCCAGTAGGTACCGCAATCGGGAGAGTCTGAACATCCTGTGTGCGATTGACAAACTGCTTTTCTCCCATGACCGTAAGGTCAATCTGCTCACCCTCATGAAAGTATTCTGATGCATAGGCTCCATCAACCAGTGCATTGACGGTATAACCTAAATCAGAAGAATTGACTCCCATGGCTGCAGCCTGAGCAGATTTTGGCATAACATGCAACTCCGGCGTCGCCAAATCAAGTCCTGGACGCGGAAAAGCGGTAGCCCCTTCTATAAGCTCTCGCACCTGGTCCCGAATACGCCTCCCCATTATCACTAATCGGTTAAGATCAGGTCCCGTAATTTCGATATCAATGCGGCGTCCCGAACGGGCCCATCCCTGTTCAAAAAGACTGGCTTGGCTGATAGAAACTTCGGTACCAGGAAGAGAACTAGCCAACTCGTTCAAAAAAGGCACCAATTCTCCTGCACGAGCAGGGTCTACTGTTCGGGCACTGAACCAGGCACTTCTGCCAAAGGTACCAAACACGATGTCATCGACCAGGGGCATAGAACCATCTAGCCGTTGATCTGCTTCGTGTCTTTCCGAATTGGCTTCAGCATAGGGACGTAATGCATCGTGAAATACATTGGCCAGTTCAACAGTCTGGGCAACATTGTAGCCGGGTGGAGGTGTCAATCTTCCCGCAACTCGATTCCGATTCCCCTTAGGCAGATATTCCACGGCAGGCAACAGCAAGTAGCTTATTCCCAGCGAACTGACCACCAACCCCAAAACAACCAGTATTCGTAAAAACACTGTTTTTTGGAGCCATCGGTTTACACCAACTATCACTTCAACAAAAACATTCTGGGACTTCGGCCTAGTATCACTTGGCATGTCTCCTGGTCCGATAGTTGGATCACCAGCAGGCAACAGACGGGCAGCGGCAGTTGGAATTACAGAAATGGCAACCAGCAAAGACAAGCCCACACCGCAGCTAATAGCCAGGGAGATATCACGAAATAGTTGACCCGACTCCTCCTGGACAAACAGCATCGGAACAAATACAGCTAAAGTCGTTAATGTTGAGGCCAGCGTGGCTCCCCACACTTCCTTGGTACCGTTGACAGCCGCCTGCCATCGATTCTCTCCGCGCTCGGCGTGCCTATAAATATTCTCTAGAACGACCACCGCGTTGTCGACCAGCATGCCAATAGCAAAAGCCATGCCTGAAAGGCTGATTACATTAAGGGTTCGCCCCATCAATGCAAGCATCAAAAGAGCCCCTATCATACTCGTTGGAATAGCCAGCGCTACCACCAGTGCTCCTCGGGCAAACCAAATACCTGAAACCAGAGCAAACAGCAAAGTCGCTGCAAAAATCCACGGCGAAACGTAGACCGCCAAAAAAGCGGTTACCACAATCAGGGGAATGGCCAGCAGTGTTTTTCTTCCGAAATGGAGAAAAATCATGAGCACAACCAGTGTCAAGGATCCACCCATCAGCAAATTTTGACTGACTAGCGTCAGCGCAGAACGGATATAAAGCGTCATGTCCATCGCTTGATGAAGCATGATTCCCTGCTGCTTCAAAATACCGTTATTCAGTTCGTCCCGTGCTCGTTTAACGCCATCCATCACTTCCATAATGTTGGCGCCCGGTTCCTTAACAACACCGATTCGCATACAGGGCGTTTGAAAATGCACAGCACCATTTCTCGGTTTTTTATATCCCAAGTTGACTTCAGCTACGTCCCCAATATAAACCGGAACATCATCGGTCATGGCCAGAATGACATTTGAAACCTGTTCCGGACTACGAAATCTTCCCATTGTTCGTACCACGTAACGTCGTTTTCCTTCATCAAAGTCCCCACCCGCGGTATCCGCGTTCTCCCGTCTTAACGCTCGACGCACATCGCCTATCGTCAACCGTCTTGCTGCCAGACGCTGTGGATCCACAATCACTTGTAACTCTTCCTCCGTCCCGGCCCAGACCCAGACATCTGCAACACCATCCACTCGGGCAATTCGAGCCGTGATAACCTGCTCGGCGAAACTCCGAAATCTGGCAATATTGATCTCGGAAGGAAGGATCTCTCCTAATTCGGGGAACTTTACAGCCAGCTTCTTCAAAGTTTCTAACTGTAATGTAGGATTGGAAATATGAAGCACACGATTCAACGCGATTTTCAATTCCGGCTGTCGATCACTTAACTCTTCGAGCACAGCGCGATCAGGTGGCCTGGGAATCAAAGAAAACATCGCAATACGCTGACTCCGTTCATCCGCTGTTCGAATTACTGGTTCCTGTGCGTCTTCTGGATAATCACTGACTTGCTGCAATTGCGTGTTAACTTTAACAATCGCCTCACTCAGATCTGTTCCGACAGCAAATTCTGTGGTGATACTTCCACGGGTGGCAGAACTCCGCGAAGACATTTTGATCATCCCTGGAATTGCATTGAGCTGCTCTTCCTGCGGAACAACAATCTCACGTTCGACCTCCTCCGGACCGGCAGCAGGCCATCGGGTTCGCACACTCATGGTTGGACGTTCCACTTGAGGTGTCAGTTCAACGGACATGTTCTGTACGGCAATCACACCAAACAGAAAAACCAACAACACTCCCACAGCAACTTTGACAGGATTGTCTACAAACCAATTAACCAAACCGACGCCTCCTCGGTCGTGCGTATTGTTGCGTGAAAAACACACAACCAATAAAAAATGTTAACGTCGATTCGTTTTGACTGGGTTTTCAAAACGCGGGCCTCTATTTTCGGCACGTCCTTTGAATATCATGAACATTCACCCGCCTTGATCATACGGGCCGAATAACAGAAATGCGATCCAGTTCCGTTTCATATAGTATCCCCGGCAGGATTCGAACCTGCAACCTCTGGCTTCGGAGGCCAACGCTCTGTCCAGTTGAGCTACGGGGACATCCACATTCCTGTGTCTGCAAACTTGCGATACTCCTTGAAACCCGTATCAACCAAGCCAGCAACGGCGGATTTTCCAATTCGGTGCCCATAGGCATTGGATTAAGACGGAATTTTAGTCCTTTCCAGACAAACTGCCAAGCACACCCAAAATGGTCCCGGCTGCATTGACTTAATAAGATTTTATGCTTTTTCCCAGGAACAGGTTTTCCGAAAAGATAACTTCACACAAGCACGCATCACAAAACACGACTGCCCTCTACCGTTACTTCACTTCTCGGAATGGAACATCAATCACATCTTTTGCACGATCTGAATCAGATCCGGAAGGCTGTGAAAATGTCTGGACGTGTAGAAAAGAATGCCTGGCATGGAGTCTTTTCAAACCCCAATTGACATATTTTTTCCGTATAACAGGAATCAAAAAGCTAAAACCGACTGCATCGGTGAGAAACCCGGGAGTCAGTAGAAACGCCGCTCCCATCAGAACGAGAACTCCCTCAAGAAGCGTAGTTCCCGGAAGATCTCCCTGCCCAAGCGATTCTCTGAAAGAACGAAGGACGCCGAGTCCCTGTTCGCGTGCCAGGGTTGCCCCCACAATGCCCGTTGCAATGCTTCCGACAACGACGATCAGAATTCCCGCCAGTTGCCCTCCCAATAAATCATTCCCATAATTATGAACCCTGGCAAACAGAACCAATTCAAGAATCGGCACTATCAAAAACAAAAGAAACCAGGACTTGAGCATCTTAAATCGTCTTTAATTATGGATACGATTACAGGTTGAACAACCCCGAACAAAGGACCAGACTTCAGTCTGAAAAGCTTACTGATCATCTTTCATAGCAGACCGAATTCCATGCTTTAAATGATAAAGATAATCAATTTCTGACGCATTCAGTGATCGATCAAAAATAGCCAGTTCATCAAGATAACCGACGTAATTCAATCCCAGCATGATTCCCACCTGAGAAGGGTCCCAGGTCAGTTTAGTCCCTTTCACCGAGGCCTCGCCCTGCAACTGACCGTTGATGTAAAGCCCCGAATGCATCTTCCCTTTTTCAGAGTTCAAACCCGAAAATGTAAATGTTACATGCGTCCATTGGTCTCGAGCGAAAGGAGGATCCTTCACTTCAACCAACGGTCTTTGATTTTTAGGCAATGCTTCCAGTTTTCTGTTATCAGGATTCCATGAAATCAGATCGGGAAAGGTGCCAAGACGAAAACTGCGAGGTGTTTCCTCTCTCGGGAAATCTACCCACAGCGCACCATCATTCCACCCTCGCTGAGTAATATGGACCGGATCCACATACGTTGGTGGAAGATCTGCTACTGGGTCCAGGCGAAGCCAAAAGGAGATCGTACCCTGCCAGTCCCGTTCGAGATAAGGAAGATTCTTTTCAGCCTCAAAAAAGACGGCCCGTTCCCCTTTAAACAGGTCGAACCGTAAAGCATGTCCAAAACGCCCCTCCTGTTTTGCTATAAACACAGTGTCCGTGTTCAAGCCAGACTTCGAATCGGTACGTTTGAAAGAAAAAGAAGTATAGATTTGTGGGTTTCCCGCCGCTATATCGGCATTCTCCCCATGATCAAAAGAGGCCAGGAAACAGAGGTGTTCGCGCAACACGGAATATTTCGGACCCTCTTGTCTTTGGGTACCTAAAGGAAAAACATTCGCGGCAACCAGAGCAACCATCCACACACCACTACCCGCCCCAAAACTCAACATGGCCATTCCTCCCAATCGGGTACCTGACTATTTCGAACCGCGGTGTTTCACAACCCCATCCATTTTTCCAATATCCTCACACATTCAGGCAACACTTTTCCTGTTGGCCTACCAAGTAATCCGAACAGCCCGTCACCCCGTCTAGAAACAGGGAATGGATCTGTGTCCGGTCAGAAGGGTCCGGTTCCGGAACCATCAAGGTGAAACTGAGAACCGGGTCAGGATTCGATTCGAGACTGTTCCACCATCGCCGCAGCATAATTTACAAGATCACCATGTTTTTCAGAATGATCCCTGAGCCCCTGATAATTGCCTGCCTTACGGCACAAAGCCCCTAAATCTGTTTCTCCACTGGACTCCGCATTACCTGGCTCAACATACTTCAACGAAATTTCGATAGCTTGATCAATTTTCCCTAACCGCGATAGTAAATCGATCACAACTTCAGCAGTCGGGTTGTATCCAGCGTCTTCTTCGGAAGGTTCTTTCAATTTGTCTGTAAAATGTTTGACACCATCGTCGACGTTTTCACCCATTAAGGTTCTATACCACATCGCGTAGTCTTCATAAGTCTGTTCAAAGGGTTCCTCTCCAGGAAACTGAAAATGAGAAGACAAGCGGCGTCCATAATGAGTTAACTCGAGCAGTCGCTGGAGATCTTCCGGATCTTTAAGGATACGACCAATGCGAACCACCGAAGACAGGTGTGATGTATCGACATGGTAGCTCATCTCACCGAACAACCAGTCTCGGCCGTCAATTAATTCAGAAATAATATGCGAGTCGGGAAGTGTTTCTTCCTGATTTTCAATATCGCGTCTCAAACTCTCAATTAAGTCGCCATGAAGCTGTTTGAGTAGCAACTGGGCACAGGAACTCTTGGTTGCGTCATCTGCTTGAGACAGTTGTTCATACACGGTAATCGCACTACACGTACCATAGCGACTAAGGATGAACTCATATCCTTTCTTGGGGTTTGCACCTTGTTGAAAGGCGACATCAATGACTTCTTCAGAAACATCATCCGCCGAAATCGAGTTAATCGCGTCGGAGACTTTCTGAGGCTCGGAAATGGTATTCAGATACAGCCAGGCATGAGGAATATTGCCTTCCTCGAGATATAGATCGCCAACCGTCCGGCACATTTCTACATAGTGCTCCTCAAACTCCCTTTGAAGATTGTCCGGAAGATCCGTCAATCTACCTCTCGGAACCAAGGGTAGCTCCATCTCATAGCGTTTCTTGAGTATTAGAGCATCAAAAAGAAGATGGTATTCTTTCTGCTCCCGAAGGGTTGACTCCAGCCTATCCAACGCAGCGGGAATACCATCACTTTGCAAGGTATTTTCCAACTGTTCAAAAAAAGACGCCTGCTCTGCCGATTTATTCATCATTGCCAACAACGGTAATCACCGCACCTCATTGCACCATGTTTTGTGATCGGAGCGTCTGGATAGTGTAGTGGATTGAACTCTCTTTAACCACTGAAGTACTTCCTGACAGCAACATCCATTTATTCCCAAAAGTCTTTCTTAAAACACCTCGATTTAACAAAAAATCCGGAATCCCCTTAAGCATAGCCCGATACGCGACCGGAAGCGGAACGGACTTACACGTTTGTCTAATACCACCATCACAAATCGAAAATGAAATCACAGCTGCAGACATTCCACTCGAGGCCAACCAAGGTCCTGTGTCTCATCCGGCTTGTCTTAAACAACATCTTTTGTACTTTTTTCCACTACCACAGGGACAAGGATCATTGCGTCCGACGCGTTCACCACGATTGCGAATGGTTTCAACCTTCGGTTGTCCATCGGCCGGTTTCATAGCCGCCTCTGTTTGCTCATTCATCGCCTGTGTTGGTGCCGTAGCTTCTTCATGAACGGCTTCACTAATTGTCCACAGAGACCCTACAAACCCGCTGTCCGCCTGCTCCATGCGGAACACCAGACCTGTAACCTGGTCCGCAACCCTTGTCCACATACGTGCGAACTCTTTCATTCCTTCTCGTTTGTATTCCACTTTCGGATCAATCTGGGCATAACCGCGCAAACCAATTCCCTGACGCAAATGGTCCATACCGTATAAATGATCTTTCCAGGCACCATCGAGAACCTGTAATAGAAGAACACGTTCCATTTCACACATTTCTGGCCGGTAACGGGCATCCAACGCCGTCTCTAACCTTTTGCGAACTTCTGTTCGGTCCCAGGTGAGTGCCTCTTCGGCGGAAACCTCCATCTTCAGTTCACGCTGAGCCCATGTGACAAGTTCGGTCACAGAATTCTGAGTGGCATCGGATATCGTTAAAGACTCTACTTCTCCGCTTTCCGACTCACCGAATACCTGATGAAACTGCTCCTCGAGCATCTGTCTCATCTCGTCATTTCTGTAAAACTGATCACTTAATTCCAGTAAAATATTACGGATCGATTCCCGTGGTTGATTGCGCAGGCGGTCGGGGGTCAGTTTCGCGTCAAACCGTTGATTGGCCCAAGCGATCAAAGCATCACGATCATAACGCTGACCCTGATTTTGCTCCGGAAAAAATCGCTCCATTGCAACGGCTACTGGAAATTCTCGTTCTCGGCGTGAATAGGAGGTGTTAGCAATTTGACGAACACGTTCAACAATTTCATCGTTGTCCAGTCCATCAAGTTCCGTTACTAACAGTTCCTGACCGAATTTGTGCTTTACCCAACTACAAGTAGTCTTTTTACCCCAGTCATCTTCCAAATAGCCCTTTCCTTCCGACAAATCCACCTTTCTTATTGCAGCATCCGCCTGTTCACCGAGCCACTCTGCCAGCTGTTCTCGACCTACTTTTTTCAACCCTCGGTCTGTGGTACTGATAGACCAGCGAACGTTGGCCCATTTTGCCACAGCAGCCCAATTCCACTCCCGTTGGTCGATTTCAGGATCGTCTGGAAGATTCTCTTCAATCTGATCCTCTATCTGGTTTTGTGCATCCTGAACTGCCTGCGACCTCACATGTTCCTCCGCCTGTTCAAAATCCATCTCGCGTAACTCCCTGCCCTCAATTTCAACCCCCATAAGTTGACCGATCCATGCAGAAAACGTATGCGTCCCGTAGTGGGGATCCAAAAATCCTATTTCGCCGGTGAGTCCACGCCTTGCAGATTCCGCATCCTGTCCGTTGAGATGTACCTGAATTTGATTTTCAATCATCTCGACTACAAAAGGTTTACAGTTGGCTCCGTCCAGAATGGTTTGACGATACTGATACACGCGTTTGCGTTGTTCATCCATGACCTCATCATATTCAAGGAGACTTTTGCGCGCCTCAAAGTTCCTTTCTTCTACTTTTTTCTGGGCCGTTTGAATACGATTACTGACCATTCTGCTTTCGATCGCCTCGTCATCGGCCATCCCCAGTCTGTTCAGCATCTTCTTAACCCATTCACCCGCAAAGATGCGCATCAGGTCATCTTCCATCGAAAGGAAAAACCGGGCTGATCCCTGGTCTCCCTGGCGACCGGCACGTCCTCGAAGCTGAAGGTCGATGCGCCGTGCTTCGTGTCGTTCTGTCCCGATGATGTGCAAGCCCCCTCTTTCCTGCACGTCCTTACCTTCTTCCTCCATGTTTTCCTGTTTGGAAATCTCTGCAACCCGACTATCCCACTCCTCTTTGGGCACATCCAGGCGACTTTCATACTTGTTCTGTAATTCATCCCAGGCGATGAATTCCGGATTTCCCCCAAGAATGATATCGGTCCCACGACCGGCCATATTTGTGGCAATGGTGACCGCCCCTTTCCGTCCCGCCTGCGCGACGATCTCCGCTTCACGTTCATGAAATTTAGCATTGAGTACTTCATGTTTAACGCCACGTCGGGTAAGCATACGGGAAAGCCGTTCACTCTTTTCGATGGAAACCGTACCAACAAGAATAGGACGTTCCCGTCTTTCTATCCTCTCAATTGATGTATGGTCAATCGTCATTCGTTTCTTGGAATTCTGAGGGATGAACTCAAACGCCGCATCCTGCTCTCGAACCACGGTACCGAACAAGGGTTCACCAACCTCTTTGGTTTTGTCATTTTTCTTCTTCAGCGTCAGTCTGTCCCACTTGTGCATCTCTTCGATTTCTTTACATATGGCATCGTATTTTGCCTTTTCAGTCTTATAAATGACGTCCGGTAAAATCTGACGCTGCAGCGGTCTGTGTGTGGGTACACTGACAACATTCAGATTATATATTTTCAGAAACTCTCCGGCCTCACTCATGGCCGTACCGGTCATCCCTGACAACTTGGCGTACAATTTAAAATAATTCTGCAATGTAACGGTGGCTAGTGTTTGACTTTCTTCCTTGATGCGCACCCCCTCTTTTGCCTCTACAGCCTGATGCAGCCCATCACTCCAGTGCCTTCCCGGCATGAGGCGACCGGTAAATTCGTCGACAATGACCACCTCTCCCTGTTGAACGACATAATTGACATCGAGCTTATACAGATGGTGCGCTTTAAGTGAATTGTCAATCATATGAGGCCATTCCATGTTGCCAGCGGTGTAGAAACTTTCTACACCAGCCAGTTCCTCCGCATATCGGACTCCTTCATCTGTCATATGACAAGTATGCTCTTTCTCCTTCATTTCGAAATGCTGCTCACGCTTGAGCTGGCGCGCAACACGATCCGCCTTGTAGTATTTGCTGGTATCATCAAATGCGGGACCCGAAATTATCAGCGGAGTACGTGCTTCATCTATGAGGATATTATCCACCTCGTCAATGATGGCATAATTCAACTCTCTCTGTACCTGCATGGACTTCAACGGCTTCATGTTGTCACGCAGAAAATCAAAACCAAACTCGTTGTTTGTCCCATAGGTAATATCGCACTGATAGTGCTTCCGCCGAACCCCTTGCCTTCCATCACTGTCCACACTCGATTGAATGGCACCGACTTCAAGGCCGAGCCCTATAAACAAAGGTCCCATCCACTCACTGTCTCGACGCGCCAGATAGTCATTTACGGTAATGACATGCACCCCTTTTCCCGCGAGTGCATTAAGGTATGCTGCCAACGTCGCCACCAGTGTCTTGCCTTCACCTGTAACCATCTCTGCAATCGTACCACCATGTAGTATCATTCCCCCGGTCAACTGTACGTCGTAGTGACGCATTTTTAGATTTCGGCGGCCTGATTCACGTGCAGCAGCAAACGCATCGACAAGAAGATCGTCCAGTGTTTCCCCTGCATCTAGTCGTTGACGAAACCGGTGAGTGCATTCTTTTAATTCCGTATCTGAAAGTGCCTGCATGGCAGATTCACGTTCATTGATCGCCGTAACCTTAGGGGTGTAGGCTCGGATAATACGTTCGTTGCCAGATCCAAAGAAAAGAGACAGAAATCGGTTGAGAAAGGACGCTGTAAAAGCGATGATCTGTTGGAGAATGTGCAACACATTTTCAAACAGATTTTCCCAGAAATGCTCGTTCTTGTTCATGTCCAGTAGTGTTCCTTGGAAACGAAATCAGAACCTCACCGTCCCATTTACCCAAACCGACGCAACCCCCATTTTCCCAGCTGGGAAAACCGAGAACCCTTGTCCCCACCTTGATTGCCGTAAGTATCGTTTGGCATGCAGTTTACAACCTGTTAAAAAACAGGTCAAGCAACCACCACCTAAGGGTTATCTCAAGTACTCTCAAATACCATAACCAGGGGTTCCTTTTACCATCACTCTCAAGCCTGTTTCGCTCGTAACTGGATGGTTTAACATCTTATTTGACAAGGTACAAGCGGTGCCAATCGCATCTTCAGTAAGTTCGCAGGAATGCCCCTGGACGGAGGTCATCTAGCCCGGATTACCCAAGCGGAGTAGGATGTACCCGCAGGTGCGCGTATGCTCCCATCACAGCCAGCTAAGAGCATCCCACTGGAAATACAAAACCCACCATTCAGAAGTTGCAGACAAATCCCAGATGGCTCGGAAGACGCTCATGATCGTCATCATCGACAATTACGACTCCTTCACTTACAATTTGGTCCAGCGACTCGGTGAACTCGATCCGATGATTTCCATGGAAGTCTATCGCAATGATGCCGTCACTCTGGATGCTATTGCCGCACAAAACCCTTCTCACATCATCATTTCTCCAGGCCCATGTACCCCGAAGGAAGCCGGAATATCCTGCTCCGTCATAGCAGAATTTGCTCCTCGCGTGCCCATCCTTGGTGTGTGTCTCGGCCATCAGTGTCTCGCCCAGGTATTTGGAGCAACCATCATACCTGCGCCACGACTGATGCATGGCAAAACCTCCATGATTCACCACGATGCAACAGGTCTACTAGACGGGGTGGATAATCCCTTTGAAGCAACCCGATATCATAGTCTGATTGTCGAACGACACACCGTTCCATCTGAGCTGATAACAACAGCATGGACCGACGACCCGGGGGAAGAAACTGAAATAATGGGATTACGTCACACCCGCTTCCCCTGCGAAGGGGTTCAGTTCCATCCGGAAAGCTTTTTAACCACGCAGGGATCTGAGTTATTGCGTAACTTCATTAATTGACCCTGAACAGGATTAATGCCAAACCTCGTGAGCAAGATCTCTTCCAGAACATCCGTCCTCTGTGAAATGACTCCCGCACAAAGAAAACCTGTTTCAGCAGGCCATCCCCAAGCCGTTCTTTTATTTACAGCCCTTTCTTCTGCGATCTTATTCTGGGCCAGTTTCCCTCCCCTGGATTTACACGTTCTCGCATGGATCGCACCTCTTGGATGGTTGTTGCTGGTACGTATCACCTCGACACCCAGATATTTCTACCGCGTACTCTACCTTGCCGGTTTGGCATTTTGGTTACCGGCTATCCAGTGGTTACGCCTGGGACATGAGACGATGTACTCAGCATGGTTAGCTCTTTCGGTTTACTTAGCGATCTATCCACCTCTTTTTGTTCTTTTGTGTCGTCTGTGCATTCATCAAGGAAAACTTCCGTTTCTAATCGTCGCGCCCGTCGTGTGGGTGAGTCTGGAATACGCACGTGCGCACATTATGGGAGGATTTCCCTGGTATTTCCTTGCCCATACCCAGTATCCGTTTGAATCCCTCATCCAGATCGCCGATCTGACCGGGTCTTATGGCATTAGTTTTTCCATTTTACTCGTAACGACACTCCTGACAGATCTTGTTCCTGACCACTGGCTCAGCGGTCACGGATTGGCCCTCTCGCCAGGACTTATCACACGACATTCACGGAGAAGGTTGATCGTAACCGTTGTTCTGATTGCGGCAACTCAACTCGCTGTCCTCGGTTATGGGATTATACGCGTCCGTCAAGGACCATTTTCACCAGGCCCTAAAGTAGCTCTCCTTCAGGGAAACATCCCTCAAACAGTAAAAATGGCACCCGAATCCCCTTGGGATATATTCCAGACCTATCAGCGACTATCTTTGAGCGCAGCGGAAGAAAAACCGGATCTCATCATATGGCCGGAGAGCATGTTCCGTTTTCCTCTGATACAGGTCTATCCTGATCTGAACGACCAAACCCTGCTTTCACATTTTCCAGAAAACACAGACCCCCAGACCTTACGATCACTTATGAAAGATATCCCCGCCCTGCTTACTCGATTAGCGCAGCAGTGTGGAACCGACCTACTGATTGGTCTTGAAACCATTGAAATCAAAGATGGGAAAAAGGAAACCTATAATTCCGCAGTGCGTGTTACCCCCGAGAAGGGCCTTGTCAGCCGTTATGACAAGAGACACCTGGTCCCTTTTGGAGAGTACCTGCCTTTTGCGAGATATCTTCCATGGCTACTTGAGTTAACCCCCTTTCACGCTGGTTATGGTTTCGACGCAGGAAAAACGCTCGACTTCCTCGAGCTAAAAGGCTTTTCTTTTTCCATACTAATCTGTTACGAAGATACGGTTCCTCACCTGGTCCGTACATTGCTCAATGATGCATCATCGCCTGCACAGATCGAATCGGTAAAACCACTCGACTTCCTTGTCAATATCACCAATGACGGATGGTTTCATGATTCCAGTGAGCTTCAGCAGCACCTGATAACCAGTGCCTTTCGTGCCGTCGAGTCCAGAACTCCTCTGGTTCGAGCCGCCAACACGGGAATCACAGCTGTGATCAATGGAAATGGGAAAATCCTGGACCAAACGATCGTACGTGACCCCAGCACTCGGAAGATAACAGAAGTGGAAGGCTTGACGGTTGCTCACATTCCACTTGATACTCGCACCAGCCATTACGTAACGTGGGGAGACTGGTTTTCCGGAACATGCCTGTTAGCAACCGTCTTCTCCAGCATCTGGAGCTTTAGTCGACAAAAACCAACTATTACCCTTAAATCCTGAAGTGCCACGGCCTATTGTTTTTCAATAACGATAACGACCGGATCTACGATAGTCATTGCCCGCGAGAGTGGCAGAGCTGCGTCTCCCCTTACGATATGAAGCAGCCGTTCGTGAGGACTCTTGACTCCTGGTTGAACGAAAACCAGCACCACCGGAATTTGAACTCGAATACTCACCACCACTACGACGATATTGCCTCAACATTGGCGCACTGACATTCAGGAAAACCAATACTTCTTGGCGGCGAGGTGCGGCGTAGAGTGTCCGACGCGCAGTTGAAGGAATTGGAGAACCGGTCATTCCAAAACTTAATACCAACACCTTCCCAACCGGCCAAGTAAACTCCTCTTCAAAATGCTGCTGTATTACCTGGGGCACCTGAACGGTCGCTACAGAACGGGTCCCGGCAGGTATGGGAATGTCCACTTCGACAGAACGCAAAGAATCCACTTGTGATAAATGAAATTTCGAAGTGACATCCAGATAATTTCCATCACTGCTCTTCAGACTGGTCAACTCTAAAACAAGCCCTTCTTCAATTTGATCCATTACGGGACGATACGTTTTTCCGGAAAAATCACCTCGCTCTATATCGCGAACAAAACGCTTGGGTCGAGTCAATCGCAACGTCTGTGCCTGTCCACTGTACACAGGCATATGATCAACACGATGCAGCCGGTAATCGCGTCTTTTTGACAATTTTTCACGTAACAGAGAAACGTCTTCTCGTTCCATCAACCAGACTTGGACGCCGTGTTGGCTCCCTAAAAGCGGCGTCATCATTGGCAACGTTCCTTTTCGCCAATCAGGATTCTTGATTCCTAATATATTGACATCAATGGCCCAGGGCTCCGCCCCTTCTTCTGTAAATCTTCCGACAATATCAGCTACTTTGTTTTGAATCGAAGGCATATGATAGACTCGTAGAGTGGAACGATCCGCTGACAGAACGGCCGGGATTCCGCCGTGCCATACTGCCGATCCCGTTTCTCGAAAAATCCAGTCAATAATAGCCTGCTGAGGACGACTGGTGGACGCTACCCTCAACGTGTAGGAACGAATGTCAAACTCTCTCCAGACCTGGCCCTCATCACGGTACCCTGCGTGTTTCATACTCGCAATTGTCTGAGAGCTTATCGGTAAGTCAGAAGCCGCATACCGCCCTGATCCCGGTTCCGTTTCGGAAGCTACCCTCTGAACATGATTATCAAAAGGTGACTTCTCCGTTGTCTTATCACGTACTTTGTTTAGTGATTGTCGAAAAGCGATGCGCCCCACACCAAGGCCTCTTCTGGCTGCTTGCCAGTTCGTTTTCGTATCCGGCGCAGAACGTGATAACTCAGCTTGGGCCAGAAGTCCTGTGGGAATAAGAATTGTGGCAGCACCTACGACGGCGTAAATCATCACTCGTAACATACCGCTTGCCTCCTTGCAGAACGACATTATCACGACTCAAACGTCAACTTGTTTCATCCTCAGAAACAAGCACTCCTTTGACGAGGTTTCAAACAGCGCCCTTTATCTTGCCCCTCCATCATCCAGTATAGGTGGCCAATGGATGTGGATCGATCTCAGAACCATCTTACAACGGATGCAGGACTAATGGCAGGAGCCACCCAACAACAGGTGTCAGGCAGCGGATATTGAGCACTATAAAATAGGTATCGACGTGAATTAGCCGCAGAGTATATCGCCTTGTCGATTTCAGTTCAATACCGGTGATACGTATTCTGTCACCGATAACTCCTGCCGGACAGTTCGTGATCCAGCTGCACCGAAAGAATGGTCAATCGCAAACTTCTCTTTCCACCTGTTTGCCCCGAAGAAGTAAAGCCACCAAACGGTACAACACGTTTCGAAGAGCGACATCAGACTAACCGATAAGAAACATCGGTTGCACATGGAAAATACAGCCGACAGGCTGCACGCAACAACTCGGAACACAGCGGCCAGCAGAAATACGGACCAAAGGCCGTTAGCTAACTGGAGGGATCTTCCTGAATCTCCTGAAGGCAGATGACCAGACCCGTTCGTGTTGAAAGATAGATTCGGCTGTCGTGCAGGTTCGTCACCACACGATTGTACGAACGCGTGTCGATGCGCCCCATGACCTTTCCAGAAGAGCGATTGAGCGTAACCAAACGATAATTTTTATCATGAGCATAAACCCGCTCAGCACCGACTGCTATCACCTCACGGGCTGATTTGGCATTCCACTTCTCCTGTCCGTCGCGCACATCCAAGCAATGAATTCCACTTCCTTCCGGGGACACAAAAAGATCTTCTCCCCGTGAAACCAACGGCCGATAGATCGCATCCCCCAGCGAACGTTGCCATCGCATTCGCCCGCGTGGAATACCAATACTGAAAACTGTCTGGTCTTCAGAAGCCAAGAAAAGCCAAAGGCCTTGTTCATCTTTAAGGGAGCTCAGGGCCGCCGATACCGGCCTGTCTGTCTCAAACTGGAAAATCAGATCTCGACGCACAGCATCCCCAAGATACAGAATGCCATTCTCACTTGCATAGGCAACCAATCCACCTAGTGGTAAAGCAGCCGTCCCAATGGTTTCACCTGTTTTGGCAAACCATGAAATTGCTTTCTTTTCAATGTCATAGGCACGGAAAGAACCATCTACAAAGCCAAGGTACACATGGGTTTCCGTGGCAGCTAAAGGCGCGCTCGGCACATTGGGCAGTCGAAACTGCCACATGAGTCTGCCAGACTTCTTGTCCATTGCATAAAGCTGGCTTCCATTGACAACAAACAATAAGGTTTTGTTGGTAGCTGGACGGAAACTGATCAGCCCTTCTTTTCCAATTTGATTGAGCCATATCGTGTTTGATCCCGCGCTGCGCCGACTCCGACGATAGGCCGTCCGCTCAATTGCGGCTCCACTATCCGCGGCACTGTCTTGAATGGCTTGAATCAGCCCGCGATTCGTCTGCAGAAACAGGGTCTTACCATCAAAGGCCATCTCCTGCACCGAATCACGCTGCGCATCGAGACTCACCTGAGCATGCCAAACTAACTCCAAACCGCTCGCGTTTAATTCATCCACCGACGGTAATTGAGGAGCCTCTGCCCGACCAAGGCCAGTCAGTATTAACACCACACACATTCCCAATACTTTGTGCATCATCACTCGTCCTCGAACCTTTGCGTTGTTCACGGCTCTCTGAGACAGCCATACGACACTCTGGGCAAGAAAAGACCGTCTTGATAAACTATACCATACTTAGGCTATTCGCAAAAAGGGTAATCATAAACAAGGCTACTCTCGGTATTTTCCGATCCCCGTCATTCCCTTATGATTTCCATTTATTCCGATTAAAACGATGTCTCTCAATATCCGGGAAAAAGCGTTTTAATGCCCTTCAGAAAGCACCGGACACTCTCCTGATAAGCACAAACCCTTGGTATATGACGTTCTTGAAGGACGGATATCAGCTGCGGCCTCTCCCGCCTTCCAAAAAGAGAACTGGTTTGTTCTATAATTTATTGATCGTAAAGAAAGTAAGCTCCACTCCAGACTCTCCCAGAATGTGATTTCACCACTACGGCTCATACGATACGTGAACCAGGAATAATCCCTTCGGAGAGACATTGGGGCCCGCGGCGGCACGATCCTGTGCTGCAAGAATTTCAGCCACTTTTTCTTCAGGCCAAAAACCTCGGCCAACTTGGATCAGTGTGCCGACTATTGCACGAACCATTTTGTATAGGAAACCATCTGCTTCTACTTCGAGGCAAATCAGAGAAGCGTTATCGCTCTCGCCCCGATATGCCGTGTTCGTTCGTGTCTTTCCGATTTCCTCTGGATCATCATCCAGGTGGTGGACCACCTCTTGTAAAACAAACGCATCATCAGAAAACAGACTACCTTGCCAAAGGGATGGAACAGGAATTCTTTCTACGGCAATGTGAAATACCGTACGAATACTACTCAGACGATTAGGCCAGTTTGTTTCAAAACTATGAAAATCATGCCGACCTCGCAAGTGCTGCGACGCCTGATGCATGCGATCCACATCTAAACGGCATTTGCAATGATACGTGTAACGATCGAGAAATGGATTCCTTTCCGGAAAGTCTGATAACAGATAACGGTAACGTTTCTTCGACGCACTGATATTCGCATCGAAGGTATCAGGACATTCATATACACCCTTGACCACAACATCAAAAGGTAAACGTGCATTAAGGGCACGACAGATGGTTGGGGTGTCATAGGTTGCAGCGGTGCGAAAGGTCGCCACCTGACCCAACGCATGAACACCAGCGTCGGTCCGCCCGCTTCCACGTATCTGAATTGTGTGGCCAAGTACTTCCTTAGCCGTCTGTTCAAGAACGTTCTGTACCGTTCTCAATGATCCCTGCCGTTGCCATCCATGAAACTCGGTTCCATCGTAGGCAATCGTTAAACACAAATTGCGCATCACACAAACCGTAATCGTTAGGTTACACAGAAAACAAGGCAGGTCTAAACCGCAATCAGATATTCTGCAATTTGGACAGCATTGGTTGCAGCGCCTTTTCGAAGGTTGTCGCTTACACACCAATAATTAAGACCGTTGGCGCAGGAAAGATCTTCACGAATACGTCCGACGAAAACCTCGTCGCTCCCATTGCTCATAACTGGCATGGGATATTCTGACTCTCCTGGATTGTCGACCACCGATACACCTGGCATGTTTTCAAACAGACTGCGTGCTTCGGCAACCGGCACAGGGCGTTCTGTCTCCACCAAAACGGATTCACTATGGCTATTCTGGACCGGAACCCTGACACAAGTTACGCTTATTTGAATATTATCATCACTTAATATCTTTTGTGTTTCCCGAACCATCTTCCATTCCTCAGAGGTATAACCCCCCTCTTTAATGCTTCCAATCTGGGGGATGCAGTTGAAAGCAATCTGGTGTGAAAAATGCTTCGATGGCTTCGTCTCTCCCTGCAGAACTGACAGCGTTTGTTCATTCAGTTCCTCTCGTGCCGCACTCCCTGCGCCACTTACTGCTTGATATGAACTGACGACTACACGACGAATACCAGCCGCCTCATGCAACGGTTTTAATGTCATGACCAACTGTGTCGTTGAACAGTTAGGGCTAGCAATTATTCCCTGATGGTCTCCAAGGACCGCAGCATTGACTTCGGGAATTACCAAAGGCACCTTCGGATCCATTCGCCAAGCGGCAGATTCATCAATTACCACGCCCCCGGACTGGACCACAAACGGCAAGTAATGCAGTGCGATATCATCAGGTGTACTTGAAATTACAAGATCGAGTCCTTCAAAAGAAGTCTCTTTCAATTCTTCGATTGTGATGGATTGGCCATTCCATTGTTTTTTCAATCCAGCACTGCGCGAGGATGCAAACAACCGTATATTTTCACACGGAAATTTTCTCTCCTGGAGCAACTGGAATATGATCTGTCCCACCGCCCCCGTTACTCCGATTATTCCTACCGTTGCCATCGCCTCTTTTTCTCCCAATAAATTCCAGAAAGCCAATCCGATTCACAATACCACCACTCTGGTTTATACCCTTTTCAGCATCTGTTGATTTACACCTCATATTTTCGACTATACATATGAGCCCGCACCACAGGCAAGCGAGACTTTAAACCGGAGGTCAACAACCTGACGCTACAGGATCCTACTTTCAGATTTTTATTTTATCGAAACCAATACCGATGGATGTTTTAGACGTCGAACCAATTATACAAGTTGCAGTACATTCACTACTTGGATAAGCTGAATAGAGTACTGTAATGAGGTATTCTTCCTCGATTACGATGCTCGTATCATATCTGCCAATAGGGCATTTCATGCTGAACTACCATAAATCACTATGGTTTTTGTGTGTCATCTGTATTGCCCTATATAGCCGCTGGCATATACAGCGAAACCGACTGCACCTCTGTGACCTTGACGGCTCTCAAATAGAGGTGGTTCGTCAGGTGGACTTACTTAAAAATCAACGGGTTTTACATCGATTTTGCGGGATTCCCTGTGCAAAATCCTGGCCAGATGTTCCGCCCAACAGCTATTGGCAGGTCCGAGACAGCCTGACAGCAGAACCTCTTACTGCTGACTTAGCCTGTTTCGTCGAAAATAAAGTCCCTGGTGTTGGTTCCGGAGCAGATCGATTTCATATTTTCCGTGACTGGACCAGTGCCTTGAAACATGTTCGGCAGTACAACGGCCAAAGGATTGCAAACCCTCTGACCGATGCTAGACAAAGCAGGAACTAATCTTTTTTTCATGCCTTCATCCATCGCGGGCAGGTAACTCCCATGACCACAACTAAAAATTCAGAATCGAACATCTCGGTAAAATCGGATCCGCCAATCACATATCGCTTATTATTGACTGTAGGATTCTTTTTGTGTTGGTGTCTTCTTGGCTGTTCTGAACCTGAGCCCCCACAGCAAGCTCCCTCCCAAATCGTTTCTCCACCGGAACCCTCAACCTCTCCAGATCCAGCATCCGAAACATCGTATAACATGCGAACTGAAGGGACCGCGGCGATTCCACCTTTTAAAGATGTCCTTTCAGAAACAGGAATCTCGTTTCGCCATCATTTCCTGAACACTGAAACCGGTGAAAATTACCGCATTAATCCCTATGACCATGGAAGCGGCATCTGTGTAGCAGATGTTAATGGTGATGGATGGGACGACATCTATTTTCTCGATTTCCAGGGCCCTAACCGGCTCTACTTAAACCAACAAGGGCTTCAGTTTCAGGATTTCACGGAACAATCCGGCCTTGCTTTGGACCGTGCCATCAGTGTTGGAGCCGCATTCGGTGATTTTGACAATGACGGCGACCCCGATTTATATGTCACCACTTACCGAGGCGGTAATCACCTCTATCGAAATCACGGAGACGGGACTTTTGAAGATATCACCCAAGCAGCTGGTGTCCATCACAATGGTCATTCCAGTGCAACCACCTGGTTCGATTATGACCTCGATGGCAATCTAGACCTCTATTTAACGAATATAGGAAAATTCACAACAGAAACCATCAGTGAGGAAGCGGATTACTTTTTCGAAGGTACTAGTTTACCCATTGCACGACTGGCACAATTCCCAGATGGCCGCAACCCCGGTGAATCAGACATTCTATGGCGCAACAATGGAGACGGCACCTTCACGGATACTACTGCCGCTTCCGGACTGGGCGCAGCAGAATGGAACGGTGATGTAACGATTGCAGACGTGGACCTGGATGGCTATGTAGACGTGTACGTTTCCAATATGTTCGGGCAGAACCACCTGTATCACAATACGGGAAACGGGACATTCGAAGAGATCACTCACAACGCACTGGACCGAACCAGTTGGGGAGCCATGGGCTGTAAATTCTTCGATGCTAACGGAGATGCCTATCCCGACCTATATGTTGTGGACATGCATTCGGACATGTGGATCGAATCAGCACAAGACTACAGCATCGTCAAACCGACAGCCAAGTACGACACCCCGATGGGTGACCGCAGTAACATCAAAGGTAAAATTATCGTCCGTTCAGAAGACAGTCAGGCATCTCGAGTCTTATTCGGCAACACTTTCTTTATCAACAACGGTGATGGCACATTTACAGAACAGACGGACAAGGCCGGGCTTGAAAACTGGTGGCCCTGGGGCATTACCGTTGGTGATTACAATAACGACGGTTCTCAGGATCTCTTCATTGCCTCTGGCATGGGCTACCCGTACTTTTACTGGCAAAATCACCTCTACCTGAATGAAGGTTCAGGCTCATTCTTTGACGCATCCACATCATCCGGTATTGAGCCGCCTCAGTCCGGTACCGTGATTACTGATTCACAAATTAAAGGCGTTGACTTCACTCGCAGTTCTCGGTCCGCGGCAACAGCGGATTTTGATAGAGATGGGGATCTCGAGATTGTTGTAAACAACTTTAATCATGAACCGTATTTCTTACGTAATGATTCGCCAGAAGGAAATTATCTGCGAATACGCCTGCTGGGAACCCGATCCAACCGTGATTGCTACGGTGCACGCATCACGGTTCATGCCGCTGGTCAGTCCTGGAACAGGCAACTTAGCAGCGCCGAAGGATACCTGACACAAAACAGTATCTACACACATATTGGACTCGGAGAGACTACCCAGATCGATAAAATTGAAATCTTCTGGCCCGGCAGTACAGACCCCACTACTTTGCAGGGCATCGACTCAGAAACAAAGGAGATTGTGGTTGAACAACCCTAGAGCCTGCTGGTTTATTCTGTTCACTTTTGTCCTTCTGATAGCCACTGCCAGCTACTTCTCTCTACCGTCAGAAGAGGAGACATCTATAGATTCTTTTCAGCATTGGACGGGAGGGATCGGCCTTGCCCCCAGCGTGTCACCCGCATGGACCTTCTTCAGCATGACCCCCAATATCGAAGTCTTCTGTGAAAACGAGCTTTGGCCAATCCCTGGACTGCCGTGTTACAACCCAAACCATGGTGCGTTAGTCGTTGAGTTGCCTCCGTTTGAACGCGCCGCCATAGGCGAATGACTAAATCGACCCCCGCAGATCACTCAAACCCGACCACACCGTCCTCTCCTGGCGATAAGCCTGGCCCATGGTCTCGTCATTTCAATCTGGTTTGCGCCGCGATCGAAAACCTTACGCGTAATGTTCTTGTCTACCTCATTGCTTCTGTAGCCCTCATTACGGGTCTCACACTGCTGCTCACCACAGTCGCGGTCAGTGAAGGGTTGAAAACGCAGGCTTTACGTGCCGTTCGATCCGGAGCTGATATCTATTGCACATGGGACTATTTTGGTCGACCTGGACCGTTCCCACGTTCAGAAATCGAAACACTATCATCTATCGAAGGTGTCACCCGCACCATTCCTCGTATCATTGGTCGAACGCAAGTAGCAGATGAACTGGCAATAGTTGTAGGTATCCCACTCCATGCTCTTTCTGACGAAAAGCTCCAGCTGTCCGGCGCCCTTCCTGTTCCTAACCCAGACCGCCCTCAAGTACTGATTGGTTACGAACTCGCCCGCCATCTGAATTTGAATGTCGGAGATCGCTTAACCCTTCAAAATGTTTCCAGCATTGTTTTTCAGGTTACGGGTATCACGAAAACGACATCTTCCCTGTGGAGTGCTAAAGCCATTGTCTGCGATATCAATGAAGCCGTCATACTTTTTGATGAACCGAATCACGTCAGTGACATTTGCCTATACACATTGACAGGCGCCGAACGACGTACCCAGGAGATCGTTCAACGCACACACGAACGAGTCAAAGCACAGACCCAGGAGCAGGTTCGTAATTATGTGACACTTGGCATGACACTCCGTGAAGGCGTTTTTTCCGGATTTTTCATCCTCGCACTCGTCCTCGCAATTGGGTCGTTTTCTGTTATCACTTATCATGGATTCGCTCCACGCAGACGAGAAATCGCTCTGCTCAAGGCAGAGGGATGGAACACGACCGAAATAATTGAAATGATTGCAGTAGAAAACACATTCGTCAGTTTCCTGAGTACAGCCCTGTCCTTGATACTTGCAATCATTTGGGTTCGCATCTTCCGAGCGGCCATGATCGCACCTGTTCTGATTGCAGAACTCCCTTTGTTTCCAGAAATGGATATTCCCGCGATCTTTACACCACTGTGTCCCGTTCTGGCAACGTTATTCTCACTTGTGGTAACCATGAGTGGCAGCATTTATACCACATGGCGTACCGCGACAGCTCCCGTCGCAGCTGCCCTCCAATGATAATATATTATCCGGAAAACGGACCATGACTACTCGTACCCCCTTGTCTTCGCAGACCTCATCGATTGTCCAGCCATCTCAGTCACTCGTTCGATTGACACAAGTCGAAAAGCATTACCGCCACCATTTTTCCCTGCAGATTGATGAGCTGGACATCGCACCAGGTGCATGGGTTGCGATACACGGAAAATCAGGAGCAGGAAAAAGCACCTTGCTGCATTTGATTAGCGGCATCGACTATCCAGATTCTGGCAAGGTGATCCTGTTTGGAAAAAATCTTACAACGTACTCCGAAGCAGCGCTTGCACAACTACGTCGAAACCAATTAGGGATCCTGTACCAACGTTACTTTTTCATTCCGCACCTTCCGGTTTGGCAGAATATTACCAGCAAACTGGTTCCTGATGGTATTTCCACAGTGGAACGTCGCCGACGCGCTAAACTTATTCTGGAGGAGTTCCAGCTCACAGAGATGATGGATCGGTCTCCTCAGCACCTTTCGGGGGGAGAACAGCAGCGTGCAGCACTGGCTCGCGCTTTGATCAACGACCCTGATCTCCTCATAGTAGACGAACCCACCTCTCATGTTGACAACGAGACACAATCTTGCATCCTTCGACATCTTCAAAAACGCCAAGCATCAGGCACCACCATTCTGGTTGCAACCCATGACCCTAACTTGCTACGCCATGCGGACACCCACTATGAAATAGATAATGGGAACTTTCTTGCCTCATGATTTTAAATGCTCCTACCCTGTTCTCCCTGTTTCTCAGCGGAATCAGCATTCTCCTTGCCATGGTGGGTTTGGCCATCGGAGCAAACTGCTGGTGGGTAACCAAACGTCCGATCAAGTCTCTTCAAAACCGCCTTTTTGAAAACCGTTTCCATCTACTGGTCATCGTTCTCGGTACACTGGCTATTATGAGGACCCTGGCCTGGCCTCATTTCTACTGGCTCTTAAAAAGCTACGTATCTAACCTGCGTCCTTTCGGAGTCATGTGCGCTTTCGGAGTAACTCAGACGGATACCAGCCTGACCTTGTCCCTGCAAGTTCTGAAACCTGCGATCCTTCTAGGGCTGGTCACCTGGCATCTTCTGGGTCTGGTAGACCGGAGAACTCCACACGCACCGCTTCGATTTACAAGAATGATTCTGGCCCTTCCTTTGTCAATAGTCATGTTGATCGAAGCAGCTATGGAAATGATCTTTCTTTTTCGCTATAAAGCCGGGCAACGTATTACCTGCTGCACACCGTTCATTCGAACGGATTCAGTTTTTC
>CAXEIY010000100.1:0-17356 GCA_963996245.1 uncultured Planctomycetia bacterium
CTTTCTGGCTGACTTCCTGTGATCACCTGAAACACAATCCTCCTCCGGAAACAAATTCCGCCGTTATGTTATCAGCCAGGGCATTTTCTCATGAATACCGTCACACGGGAAACCGTAAACATCGAGACATCTGGACACGTGCTTTCAAAAAATGTATCCAGAGCTGTATTCAGGACCTTAAGGACAAGAAACAGCAGGGGGCAACCGGTTACAGCAGTGGGATGTTCCTCTTTACTCCCTTTGGGCTGGACTTGATCGATCAACCATGAAACAGCGTCCTGTTTCAACCCTGCTCGGTAGATGGTATGCAGCCGATTTTATTTCCAATACCATCGCTCTGTCACTCGTCCCTTTAATTGCGATTGGAGTCATTAAATTCCGTAGGTTTCTCACCATCTAACGCTACAATACACACCAGAATAAAACACCCCCTTCCCCTCTCCGTAATGGCCCTATGAAAACTGCAGCACGGGATCACGATCGAGCTTTTTTTGCGCGAGAATTGGATTCTTTTCTCCCTGATCGCATTTATGACGCGCACTGTCACGTATGGCGACCGGAATTCATTCCGTGGGGAGTTTTCGGTGATGCGGAAGTTGCTGGCTGGGAAGAGTACACTAACTACATGACCGACATTCACGGTGATCGCCCAACCTGTGCCATGTTCATTCCTTTTGTTACAGCTGACCGAATCGACCAGCAACTGGCAGCAAATGAATGGGCCGCCAAACAGGTTCATAAGCACCCTCTCAACCGAGGTAATTTTTTCATCAAGCCAGATGATGACCCGGAGTGGGTAAGAGAACATGTACAACGACTGGGTCTGCATGGTCTGAAGTGTTATCACACCATGTCAAAAGCAAGTCCAACCTGGGAAGCTGATATCCAGTCTTTCTTACCCGAATCGCTCATGCGAGTCGCTGATGAAGAAGGTTGGTTCATCACTCTTCATATGGTCAAAAGCCGGGCCGTGGCCGACCCGGCAAACATCTCCTGCATCCGGCACTACTGTGAAACCTATCCGAACATGAACCTCATCCTCGCTCACTCGGCGCGCGGTTTTCAACCTTGTCACAATCTGGAAGGTCTTCCCAAACTAACCGGTCTCGACAATCTCTGGTTTGATACCAGCGCAAACTGTGAACCCATGGCTCACCAGGCCATCATACGTATCATTGGGCACGACAAGTTAATGTACGGATCAGACTTCATGGTCAGTCACCACAGAGGTCGTTCACTCGGAACAGGAGACTCTTTTATCTGGCTATATGAAAATACTCCGGTCTGGGGAGAAAAACATCTGAAACTGGATCCCATCCTGGTGGGATTGGAACACCTCCGGTCACTTAAATGGGCCTGCTGGTCCGAAAAACTTTCTGACACTCAAGTGGAAGATATCTTCTGGAATAATGCTGCCCGGCTTTTCAAACTTGAAAGCTAGCATTCTGAAGCTTACAACTAAAAGCCGCTCTTTCGCTCGAAAGGTATTGCTACTTCGGAAATCAGAAAATCCTTTCGATCTCTTACAAAAAGTTCCCCTCTTCAATAGCCCCGACGCGAACATTTCTTTCACGGAGAAAACTATGCCCTTTCATTTCGATATTGCACTGTTACTGGCCATGCCCCTGTTCACACCATCTCTGAACCAGACAGGACAAATGCTCTATCTTGCATCAACAGAAGATAAGTCCATTACGGCCTACGACATCCATCAGAAAACCGGAAAACTAATCCAGCAATTTCGTGTTGCTTTGCCGGGCAATGGCGGTGCTATGAGCTTTTCAACAGACCGAAGATACGTGTATGCGGCAGTAACCGGACTTCCAGATGAAAAAGCAGGAGTATGCACACTGGCTCGTTCTAAAGACGGGACTTTAAAATTGCTGCACACGGCAACGATTACAACACGTGCCCCATACATAAAGGCCGATCTGGATAACCAGAATCTTCTGGCAGCACATTATGGAGCCGGTGATGTAACGGTCTACCGTATCAAGGAGGGAATTTGTACTGGGGAGCTTACATCACACATTACCACAGAAAAAACAGCCCACTGCATCGAAATAGATCCCTCCGGTCAGTTTGTTTACGTTCCCCATACCGGCCCCAACAAACTATATCAATTCCGGCTGGAAGCCGATTCCGGCATTTTGACTCCACTGTCTCCTCCCTTTGTAGATGGCCCTGATACGGAACATCGTTACCATGAGCCCCGCCACTATGCCCACCACCCCTCTCTTGAAATGGCCTTCACTTCCAATGAAAATGGAGGCGGAATTACCGCATGGCATTTCAATCCAAAAACGGGAATCATGAAACGCGGCAAAACCCTCTGTACACTGCCGGAAGGGTACAGTGAATCGAGTCACGCCGCCGACATACAAATCACACCCGACGGTCGATTTGCCTATGTATCCAATCGAGACACCACAGAAAGAAAAGAGGGGGCCGAGTACAAAGACAATATCTGCACAGTAGCGATCGATGTTCATACGGGCGAAATGACGGTTGTTGGACAGTATCCCACCGGAAGGTTTCCCCGGGCTACAGCCATTGACGTTACCGGACAGTTTTTCTATGCAGCGGGACAACTGTCAGACGATCTGTACGTCTATCGTATCAACCAGAATAGCGGTGCACTGGAACATCTGGAGACCTATGCCACAGGTGGTACACCCATATGGGTAATGTGCAGCCCGGTAGAGTAGGAATTGGCATACACATTTAGCCATAACGCACTCACTGGCTGGATCGGTCTGATAGAGATCTCCAGCCGGTGATTACGAAGATCGATAGACCTTCCATTTTCTTCCGACTTCCGATACATGACTGATTGACCCCGTACCCAACTACCAATAAAACGCCGAAAGCCACGTGGAACAAGCGGACTGAATGGCCTGGTTGAGTTAAAGTCCTAAGATGACAGTAAACAAGTCATGCCGATGATACGGCCATCCAGCTCCTCAACGATCTCAATCAAGGTCTCCCATAAATACCAGCCAAGGTCAGAACCCGTGGAAATCCAGTAGACTGGTACCGTCCCAATCTTGTCGGGGAAAATGCTGGCATTGATTCCGGCTATACGTGAAAAAATCACACGACCTGATTCGCACTTTGAAATATTCACTCCACAAGTCTGGGCAAACACCTCGATAGCACGACCACCTGTCAACAGAAAGGTCGCATCCTGTCGCTGGAAATGGAAAACATCAACAACTCGTTCGCTAGGGGAACTGATCGATAGCGGTTCTATATTGGCCAGAACACTACCTTCAATCAGAAATTCATCATGGTCCAGGCGGATTATTCTGCCTTTTCCTGGGATTAACGTGGACTCATGAAGTGCAACGGGAATCTCCCACCCCTGGCTTTGAAGCCATGATTCCGCATCCGGACCTCGCAAATCATGACGACTCATTCCGCTTACATCACAAAGCCCCAATGTTTTCGCGAGCTGTGCTTCGGATTCAACGGACTCGAAATAGCCCACCGTGGGCATTCCTCCCCAGTCACGCCATTGTGGAGCACGTCGCAAAAGCCAGTCGTGAATCGGACTGCGTCGTGTAGACGCGTCGCTTATGGATGAACTCGTAACCATACGGCGCCGTAAACCTACACCGCTATTGGTCAAAACATCACTCATAACAATTCCTTCTTAGTTATTTCCTGACGCTGGTTATCAGGATCATAAAAGGGCATATCCGATACCTCTCCCACAACATTTTGATCCCCAGCAACACGAATCTCAACCCTGGTTTTAGATTTTGCCAGATCTGGATGCAAAAATGCCATCGCGATCGGATACCCCAGGGTTGACCGCCTGCTCAGACTGGTGATGCGTCCGACCGATTTTCCATTCTTGAAAATTAAATGACATTCTTCCGGCCAGTGTGGATAGTCATCTTTCAGGAAACGAATCCCGACCAGAATTCGCAATAGCGGCTGCTTTCTCAGTATTTCAACGCTGCGCTGCCCCACAAAGAACGGTTTCTTTTTTCCAATAGCCCAGGCTACATTGGCTTCAAATGGATTGGTCATGGAATCCGTGTCATAGCCCACGATTAAATGCCCTTTTTCCAGTCGTAGAAGTCGCTGAGCTTCGACTCCGAACGGCTGAATTGAAAACTTTTTTCCTTGTCTCATAAGGGCTTCCCATACATGCAGTGCCTGAGAAGTGGGCACATGAATTTCATATCCCAGTTCTCCCACAAAACCAACACGTGCAAGGATAGCGGAAACGCCGGCTACGTTCCCTTCTCGAACACCTATGAAGGGAAATGACGTCGGAGATAGATCAATATCGGTTAAAGGTTGAAGCAGTTCTCGACTGGCTGGCCCAGCAAGATTCATCGCGCCGAGCTGGCTGGTCACATTGACAAGTGTAACGTCCTGTTGCAACACCTTTGCCCAGCGCTGCAGGCTCCTGAAAAAAGCAGATGCACCACTGCTGGTAGCCGTTACGTAATAACGATCTTCAGCCAACCTGACCACAATTCCATCTTCGATAATAACACCGGTTTCATCACAGGCGATACCGTATCGCAACTTCCCGACCGACTGTTTGGCATATCTTCCAGCATATATCTTTTCAAGAAATGAAGCCGCATCCGGTCCTTGAACATAAATTTTCCCCAATGTACTCACATCAATTAAACCCACATGGTGTCGAACACAAACTGCCTCGCCGAGAATCGCTTCTTCACGGGATTTATCCTCTTGGTGATAAAATTCCGGGCGCATCGATGCTCCCGCATACATCATTTGAGCTTGGTTTTTGACATGCCATTCATGAATAGCCGTACGTGAAACAGGATGGAAGCGTCGACCTGCCAGATGTCCCAGAGGAACGGGATTATAGAAAGGCCGTGAAGTGGTGGTACCTGTCTGATTTATGGATTGACCATTGAGCTGTGCAAGAATTCGGACAGCGTTAAAATTGGAAAGTTTACCTTGTGTCGGCCCCATCCCTACAGTGGTAAATCGCTTCAGTAACTCCACATTGTCATATCCTTCCTGATGGGCATTTTTGAAATCATCAAGATGGATATCTTCATCGAAATCGACAAAATTCTTTTTATTCGGGTGGGAGAATATGGGATAAGGATGGGTTGGGGGAGATCCAACATGCTCGTTTAAACCTGGTATCGGACCATCATATTTACCCAGGTATCTTACGGCTGACAAAGCAGCTCGCTGTCCGTCGATGACTTTATCCGGTACGGAGTAAACCCCATTTGCACGTCCGGACACAAACACATTATCTGGAAGTGTACTGGGCAACAGTTGTTCCAGTTTCGATTCGTACTCAAATCTCCCTCCAGCTTGATAAATTAAACCTGCGTTCGGAACCCAACCTACACTTACAAGAATCGTGTCGCAGTCACACCGGATTATTGTTTTGCGGTCCAGGTTTCCGTGATCATCAACAGGGCATATACTGGCGCCGCGAATTGCCTTATTACCACGCTGTGGCACTGCCTCATCAATGCCGTAACCGACCAGAACTCGCACCTCTCTCTCGCGAACCCGTTGGTCCAAATCCGTTGGTTCTCCATCGCGTCGCAAATCAACAAGACAGGCAATCTGTACTCCCGCTTCGATCAAATCAAGAACCAATTGATATCCATCTGAATTGGCCGCAAGAACAACTGCCACCTCTGCTGGTTTTACGGCATAATGATGCATTAATCTTTGTGCGGCAGATCCCAGCATCACTCCGGGCAAGTCATTATTCTGAAACACCGCAGGCTGCTCAAAACAACCCGTCGCTAACACCATCGCCCTGGTACGTAATTTCGTCAATCGCCTGTTATCAACCAGGGCGACCCATTGATCTGCATACACACCGGCAACTTGAGTACCCGCTCGAAACTCAAGATTAGGTGCGCCTTTCAATCGGTGAATATATTCACTCCTGGCATTCCGAGATGGATCGCACATCGGGTTCTGCCACCCCAGACTGCCACCGGGATGAGGATTTTCATCAATCAGCATAACGCTCAAATCATGTTCCGCAGCTGTACAGGCAGCTGCCATTCCTGAAGGCCCTGCTCCCACCACCAGCAAATCGCAATCCGCATAGTCCTTCGGCGTTTTTTCAATCTTGTCATTGTGATTGACACGTCCCAAGCCAGCGACTTCACGCATTTGTTTTTCATAGAATGGGAAGAGCCATTTGGGAGTATAAAATGCCTTATAATAAAACCCTACTGGAAGCAACTTGCTGAACCACTCTGTGACCCTGTACCAATCCTTTTCCAGGCCTCCAAGGGTATTCACCGCCCGTATATTCAGTCCGGGCCGAATCACCAGCTGATCCCCACGGAGGTTGGTGTGTTGACCATCTTCAACCATAAGGCTGATATCGTGCCCCGCCATGCTGTAGGCGCCTCGTGCTCGATGATACTTGAAACTGCGACCGTGAAAACGTACGCCATTAGCCCACAGAGCACTGGCAAGCACATCACCTTCATAACCAGAATAAGACACCCCTTCAAACTGGAATGGCACAGGGCATTTCGGATCAATCCAGTGAGTTTCACACGGTTCCAATCGTTCAGACATCCGTACTCTCCGGCTGATAAAGATACGTACGGACAACTTCGTCAGTTTCATTATTGCGATCTGCGAGAAACCAGACACCGCTGGCCGTGTGGTACCACCATTCTGTTTTTACCCCTGGCTCTCCATTCCGGTTAAACACGTAATCAGCCCATTGATCATCCGTCATATCATCAAGATCCGGCAAAGGCCGAAAAGATCCACCAAAGTGAAACTCCTGAATAGGCCTTGGACCGTTAATGGGACAAGTAAGAATTTTCATGATCAATCAATGTCCTACCGAAGCAGCTCCTTTTTCACCTACAAGTCGAAAGTCCCGAAAACGATCCAGCTTGAAAGGCTCTATCAAAGGATGATTGCACCCTTTCACAACCGTTTCGGCCATCGTCTTTCCACTAATGGGCGTTGCCTTAAACCCCCATGTCCCCCACCCCGCATCAAGGAAAAATCCCGTTACCGGTGTTGTACCCATGATCGGCGAGAAATCCGGTGTCATATCACACAGGCCCGCCCATTGACGCAACACATTAACACTCGAAATTCCAGGGAACAGATCCAGTAAGTGCCCGCTTAATGTCTCCGCAAATTCCAGAGTGGATCGCATGGAAATTAGCTCGTAGGGATCGAGTGATGCGCCCGTGACCAGTTCTCCTCGGGTTGACTGACTGACATAAACGTGAAGACTGGCAGAAACAATAATGTGGTTTAACCACGGTTTAAGTGGCTCCGTAACAAACGCCTGAAGCGGATGGATCACAAGAGGTGTACGGAGAGAAACCATCCGAGTAACGCTGGGAGTCCACCCGGCTACCGTTGAAAGCACCTTTCGTGTCTTAATAAAACCGTGGTTTGTATGAACACCGATTACGGCACCATCTCTGACTTCAATATCCGTGACCGCTGTCTGCTGATGAATCTCAACCCCACGTTTATCTGCGCCACGTGCGTACCCCCAGGCTACCGCATCATGACGGGCAATAGCCCCTGGTGGATGATAAAGGGCTCCGCAGATAGGCGCCTGATGACCTCCACACGTTAAATCCAGTTCGGGTACCTGTTTCTGAATAAATGATGGCCCGACCACTTCGCTTTCAACGCCCATGTTGCGATTTACTTCAGCACGCCATCGCTGAATCCTCAGCGATGCAGGCGAATGAGCCAGGGTAAAATGCCCTCTCTGTGTGTAAAAGATATTAAAGTCGAGCTCTTGGGAAAGCCCTTGGAACAAATCCACGCTTTCCTGGTAAAACCGCACCCCTTCTTCAGTAAGATAATTGGAACGAATAATAGCCGTATTACGTCCCGTGCCGCCGCTTCCAATATACCCTTTTTCCAAAACCGCTACGTTCGTTACATGATGTTCCTTCGCCAGGTAGTAGGCTGCTGCCAGTCCATGGCCTCCTCCACCGATAATCACCACGTCGTACTCTGATTTTGGCTTATCGTGGGACCGAAACATACGAGGTTCGGAATACGAACGAGATAATGCATATTTAAGAAGTCGGTACGGCATGAAAAATGTTCAATCTAAGTGCAATGGAAAATGCATCTGGATTTCGGGTGAAAATTATACTGTTTTAGAAAAAAGTCAGATACTGATTGATTTCCCAGGGTGACACATCACTTTCATAGCTTGAACTTTCCTGTTTTTTGAGGTTAATAAATTCATCGGCAATCACTCCCAGTGCATCCTTGACGACCTCATCGTCTTGCAACGCTGCGATTGCCTCAGGCAAGGACTGCGGCAGGATTTTTACTCCTTCAGCAAGCACTGTTTCCAGCGGTCGGTCATACATATTAGCAAGGTTGGGATCCCCTGGATCAATCCTGTTGAGTATTCCGTCCATCCCGGCAGCAACGTAAACTGCCAGTGCCAGATAGGGATTACAACCGGCTGACACCGTACGATCTTCGAAATGCCCTGGCCCCGCCGTTCGAATCATCTGAGTTCGATTGTTGTCACCGTAGCTGATGAAGGCAGGAGTCCAGGTGAAACCACTACGACTGGAAAAAAGTCCTGAGCCGAGTTTAAGTCGTTTGTAACAATTCACAGTGGGACAGGTTACGGCACATAGTGCTCGAGCGTGCTTTAATACACCCCCGACAAAATGGTAGCCGGTTTCTGAACAGCCCAGCCCTCTTGTATCAGAATTGTCGTTGAATACAGATTCACCTGTCTCAACATCAGCCAAATGAAAATGAACATGGAGCCCGCTTCCCGTACGATCCGCAAACGGCTTTGCCATATGAGTCGCTATGGCACCATACTTCTTGGCAATCTGGGACGATGCCATCTTAAAAAAAGTAACCCGGTCAGCCGTCGTCAAAGCATCCTGATAGTCAAAATTGATTTCGTACTGACCATTTGCATCTTCATGATCCGTCTGATATACACCCCAATCAAGACTGTTGAGAGCCAGGGTTAACTCTTGAAGATAGTCCATGGCAGGAGCCATCGATCGAAAGTCATAACACGGCTTTGCCAAATGATCTACGCTATCGGGATCCCAGGGAGCAATCGATCCGTCTTCGTTTCTTGTAACCAGAAAATGTTCGGGTTCCATCCCTACGTTAAATTGATAACCTTGCTGCGCAACGTCCGCTAACACTCTTTTAAGATTGGTTCGTGCGCAATAGGGATGAGACTCGTCATCCACATAGAGATCAGCCGCAAAGCGGGCGGTATTGGGTTTCCAGGGAAGCGGTGTAAAACTTGAAAGATCAATTCTCGCCATCATGTCATGTGAATGGGGACCTTGCCCGGCTCCCCAAACCGCTGCGCCAGCGAAGCCGGCGCCCGCATCAATCAAGTCATCGAAAGACGCTCTGGGAACCATTTTTACTTTAGCAGTTCCATGTACATCAACGAACTGGGCAAGCAGAAATTCAATTTCCCGTTCGTCTAACTGCTTCCTTACACTTTCTCGATCCATCATCCTGGGACTCCCTGTTTTTTCGATACAACGGATGTCTTCCCGCATGAAACCCCTTTGCAATACCTGCTTCTATGACCTCCTTCCAGACACCGTGGCAGGGGACGTTTGTCTACTCTACGTTTTTCACGTTGAATTTCCAGATCACGATATCCGGCCAGCCGCTCCAAAGCTTCCCTGTCATGAGCTACTTATTCCATTTTTGTATACTGACGGCTATATACCAACCGTGTCTCCGATAACCGTCTGTCCAAGTATTCCCTTCTTCGGTTACTCGCTTCACGGGCTCACATAGTCGGGAATTTCAGGTTCCACTGCTTGTCTTCTTCTGTTGAAACCGCACGATGACCCACACCTTGCTATCGACCACCAAGAGCGGCGCTTCATGTATAAAATCCGGGACTGTAATGGCTACCCCTGCATTCGTTTCTCACCGGCTACCCCGTATCACATCATAATGTGGTTCCTGCCTCAGGAAAACCGGGTTATCTTTCACCTCGTTAGGGGCGCGAACCTGCGACAGATTATCCTGTCTCCGTAGATAAGTGAAGTGGCTGAGTGCAAAATGACTTCGACTGGGTAATTTTCCCTGCGTTTCTGTCCGAGAACCGTAAATGGAAACAGCTGACAAACTTCCAGTCATGTGTTCTGCGTCTACTTTGAGGTTCAATTGCAACCTATACGGAGCACGATACGTATCCGTTGTTCTCAGGTCAGAAATAAATTCACCCTTCAACCAGCCTTGCTGGATGTTCGCATTGACAACAGGGTTCTCGAGTTGCCCATCCAGTTGTACACGTATTTTCCCCTCCGAATCAATCCATAGCTCAAAAGAACGGTTGCCTTCGAACGTTTCGACCTCTCCTTTCCAGTGGCCGTGCAGATCGTTGACAACCAGTGGCTTTTTGAACGTCTTTGGTGCATCTGTCCGGTGATTCGAAAGTCCACTAGCACCATTACCCTTTAACAGCACTTCCAAAACCTGATCAACGATTTCATGGGGTAAATTGGTCTCGGTATTAGCCAAGGCTATTACTGCAATACGCTCGTCAGGAACCATCGTCAATGACGTGCGCACGCCAGGCATTCCTCCGGTATGACTCACAATACGATAACCACTCTGATTCTCCGTAATTCGCCAGCCTATCCCATAACCACTTCTCTGGTCGATTGGTATTGTGGCACGTTGCATCGCAAGTACATGTTGAGCATTGACCGGCGCAATCTGATCGTCACGTATGGTATTGAGATGCAATAGCGCAAAAAGTGATAGATCATGAGCACTACTGTACACGGCAGAAGCACCATCGTGATCGAATAAGTAAAGAGGAATGGGCAATTGGTCGTTTCCATAGCGTACCGCTACAGTGGATTCCAATCTGCCATCGACATAGACACTCGAATGACGCATACCGAGCGGCAAGAACACTTCACTGCGCATGAAATCCGCATAGGTTTTACCCGAAACCAACGACAGGACATGGTCCAGTACGCCGTAACCAAGGTTCGCATACTGATAAATCGATCCCGGTTCGCTGACCAGAACACCATAACGACGAATCGTTTCATCTCGCAAAGGTGGTGAAAATGGCTGATCTTCATAGAAAAACTGATAATGGACCGCGAGTCCGGAAGAATGATTGAGCAATCTTCGGATAGTCGCCTCCTGTACATTCCCGACACGTGCGATCAACTTGGACGCCACGAGATAATCATTGACCGGCCTGTCCAGATCCAGTTGACCGTTTTCCACCAGTTTCATAATGCCAGTAGCTGTGATCGGTTTTGAAATAGAAGCCAAGGAATACATCGTGTGTTCTGTTGCCGGTATCCGGCGTGCTTTATCAGCCCACCCAAATCCTTTTTCCCAAATAATGTCGCCATTACTTACAACCGCCACTGCAAGCGACGGTATCTGTTCCAAATCTATTTGTTTTTGAATACGTTTCTGTATCGGATCAACATCAAACCGAGTTTCCTCCGCAACCAGTTTAGATACCATCGTAATAAATATGATTCCACAAACTATCGCGTGACATTTAGGTTGTATCATGTTACCACCTTGCTTCAGCTTCGTTACAATAGAACGCCGATTGAATACGCTCAATGTGGACATTATTCATAAAATCGTTTGTGCTTTCGATACTTATCACCCTGTCCAGAACCCAATTTCCAGGAGTTGTGTTTTGAAATCAATCATATTCTCCACCACGATAGCTTGCTTTCTGACTTCGTTCCCTGCCCTTGTGTCCGGACAGCGACTCCCGGAAACAAAAGACCTGACTTTGGAAGGAGATCTTTCCTCTCAACTGGTCTCAGGTGTGGATGTTTTCCTGTTACGTCAGCTTGAGGAATCCATTACCCGACGTGAAATGCATTGGGATCGTGATTTTTCCAGTGTGCAGGCTTACACTCATTCCATCGAAAAAAACAGGCAACGACTGGCACACCTGGCTGGAGTTCGAGACTTACGAATTGATTTTGAGGATTTGGAAGTCATCGGATTTACAAGCCGCAGTGCTCTGGTGGGAAAAAATCATGCATTTAAAGCACTCCGCGTACGATGGCCTACCATTCGAGAACTTCATGCCGAAGGGTTACTGCTGGTTCCATCACGCCCAAACGGCATCAATATCGTGGCAATTCCGGATGCCGATCACACACCAGAAATGATCACTGGATTGGCCCCGGGAATTACTGCCGCATCACAGTACGCACGACGATTGGCGGAAAGTGGCTGCCAGGTACTGATACCAACCATCCTGAGCCGAAAACTTGAACAGCGAAATGGCCGAGCCACTCTGACACACCGAGAGTATATTTACCGTAGTGCGTATGAACTGGGACGTCATCTCATCGGATATGAAATTCAGGCAATTCTGGCAGCGGTGGACTGGTTCGAAAAGCAAGCCGATGAAAAAACCGATTCCATTGGAGTTATGGGATGGGGAGAGGGGGGGCTTCTGGCTTTATACAGCGCAGCAATCGACTCGCGCATTGATGTGGCATGTGTGAGCGGTTATTTTGATTCGCGTCAGAATATTTGGCAAGAGCCGGTATCACGTAACATCTTCGGATTACTGGAACAGTTCGGTGATGCTGAGATAGCCACACTGGTAACGCCCCGAACCCTCATCATTGAGGCGGCCCGGTCACCGGAAGTAGAACTTCCAGGCAAAGGAGGAGCCCCTGCCCGTCTGATCACGCCATCATTGAAAACCGTACAACAGGAGGTACGGCGGGCTCACAAACTACTCCAACAGGACCCTGAACTGACAACTATTGAATTGATTGTCAGTGATGACGGAACCGGTTCTTTCAGCACCAGCAAGACACTGAAACAATTCCTCCAATCCTTCGAAAACGGACAGGAACTGGCTCCCCTGGGAGACGACCCGGAACTGATTTCTGCTAACGACACAGCTATCCGGGAAGCACGCCTGTTGAACCACTACAACGATCATAACCAATGGCTTTTGAGGGAAAGTCCATTTGTACGCAAAGAGTTCATGAATAAACTCGACACCAGCAGTGTTGAAAAATACGAACAATCCGTCGAATGGTACCGGGACTACTTCCGTGAAGAAGTGGTCGGCCATTTCGACCAGCATTTACTTGGCGCCAATCCTCGATCACGGAAGATTGCTCAATCCGAGTTATGGGATCGTTACGAGGTGGTCCTGGATGTTTTTCCTGATGTGATCGCATACGGAATTCTGACTTTGCCTCGCGGCATTAAACCCGGAGAAAAACGTCCGGTGGTGGTCTGTCAGCATGGCCTTGAAGGACGCCCACAAAGCACCATTGGAGAAGAGCAGATAGCTTATTACAGTGCGTTTGCTACCCGACTTGCGGAGCGTGGATTCATTACCTTTGCCCCGCAAAACCTCTACATCTTTACTGACCGTTTCCGAACCTTGCAGCGCAAAAGCTACGTTCTGAAGAAAACTCTGTTCTCTACGATTGTTCCACAGCACCAGCAGATTGTGAACTGGTTAAAGACACTCCCTCAGGTTGATGATCAACGCATTGCTTTTTACGGTCTTTCCTATGGTGGCAAGAGCGCCATGCGTATCCCACCTCTGGTCACCGATTACTGCCTGTCTATCTGTTCTGCTGATTTCAATGAGTGGGTGCGCAAGAACGCTTCCACTCGTCACGACTTTTCGTATGTATGGACAGCTGAGTACGAAATTTTTGAGTGGGACCTGGGTAGCACATTCAACTACGCTGAAATGGCATACCTCATATGTCCCCGACCGTTCATGGTAGAGCGGGGGCATTTCGATGGGGTTGGGGTAGATGAGTGGGTTGCCTATGAGTATGCCAAGGTCCGTCACCTTTACCAGGCACTGCTACACATTGGAGATCAGACGGAAATTGAATGGTTTGTAGGCCCACACACCATCAATGGCGTTGGAACTTATCAGTTCCTTCATAAACATCTAAACTGGCCTGAACCCCATAATCCCTAAAAAACGAAACCGCTCAAAGAAACGCCAGGCGTTGGCTGACCGCGAAGAAGGCGGGTTTGGACTGTTAATCGTAGCTGGCTATGTTTATTTTACCTGTCCATTGGCGGCAGGCACCGATGCGTTTTTACTTTTAAAAAATTTCAGGCCGCAATAGGGGAGAACAGTAACCCCGCCTAGAAAAAAAGGAGGCCGGCATATCCTGCCGGCCTCCTTGAACATTTGACTTAAGTCCGTTTGGGATTATACGCGCCGGACATTCTCAGCACGTGGTCCTTTAGGCCCTTCTCCTTCCGTGTAGGAAACGCGTTCGCCTTCCTGCAACTCGTCGTAGCTTACGCCTTCAAGATTCGATGAGTGAAAAAATATATCTTGATCGGTGCCGGTATCAATAAATCCGAAACCTTTGTCCGTCAATCTCTTAATTGTACCTTCTGCCATTTCCAACAGCTCCTCAAAAAACAAGTCTTAAAAGTATTTCCGAAATCACCGTGCTCGAAGCACTTGATCAGATCGGACGAACATTCTCCGCTCTCGGTCCTTTGGGACCTTGACCTTCAGTATAGGACACTCTCTGTCCCTCTTGCAGCTCATCGTAACTCACTCCTTCGAGGTTCGACAAGTGAAAAAACATATCCTGATCGGTGCCGGTATCAATAAAACCAAAACCTTTGTCCGTCAGTCTTTTGATCGTGCCTTCTGCCATTTCCTCCACTCCTCAAAAAACAGTCTTCATAGGTATTCCGGAAATCACTGTGCTTTACGGGCCACCCAAATTACGGCGACATTGTAACACGTCGATATCACACCTTCAACCGACCAACAACAAAAAGACCAGATTACCATATTTTCGATTAATACTATTTTCCAGATTCGTTTGGGCAGGAACCGTCACAAACCTTGAGAATAGGTACCCGTACCTAGTATAACCAAGGTGCCAAGTCCTATAGGCTACAGCAAGAAATCCTTGTCTTCGAAACAACGATATGAACAACACTTGCTGCTCCAAGGATACTCTGTACTGATTTTCTAACACGTCACGGATCATGCTTTGCTGAAACAAGGTTTTTCCAAGATGGATGTCAATAGTCAGAAACACCTGCAACGGTCTCTGTCAGGTGTTGAAGTGAACCACCGTTTTACAGAAGCCGTCATGCGATTTACCGATGGCAGTCACCTTGCTTTCTGTCATCGGGTTGATGAAAGATGGGTAAAAGCAATACGTCACGACCACAACGAATTAAACACCACGATTGCGGAACAACTATTAGCAGATATTTCCCAATTCAGACTTAATGCCAAACATCTCGACATCCAGTTTCAAGATGGCAGCCGATGGGATGAGACTCTTTCGGTTCGTCATAAGGACACCACCTGAAAAAGGTCAGACGGAAATCTCGCACCTTTACTAACATCATTCGTCCCGATTTGCCCCCTTACCGGGAATCACTCATTCCCTGGAAAGCTCGACGTTTGATTCTGCCCAGACAGGCTGCCTGGACGATCCGGCAATTATATTACCCGACACACGGTTACCCTTACCTTGGCCTCGAAAAGCAATCGCATGCTGCATCAACGGTACCTTCCTTTGATCCGTGATTGTACAGCCCATAATATTTACCAGGCTGCAGTCCTTAACGGACACCCCTTCGGGAACACCATCTACCAACTGACAACCGGTGATCGTCACCAGTTCACTTCGAATCAGTTCCAAAAGAGGCAAGGCTGAAAGTTGACCGGTTTCTGATTCGTCCTGAAAGGTACAGCCATGGATATTAATTCGAGAACAGTTTTCCACGCGCACTCCAGTTCCCAGGGATGGCGTATGCCGACGAAACAGGTTATTACCAATCAGTACTTGTTCTGAGTTTTCAATCAGCATATTTTGCTGCTCACTCGAATAGATGCAGTTTCCACTGAAAACCATTCCATGACAGCCTGCTAAATGAACATTGACCTGCTGATTACCAATAACATTTCCCGTGATACTCCACAGTCCTGGTTTGCGACCCGATTCGACTTCATTGTGTATCCGAATATTCGATCCTTCCGGTGAGGGAGTCGCCTGGATCGTATTGGAGGCAATCGTAATTTCGTTCACACTTGATCCGGGTTCCGTCGTATCTACATAGATCTCTGCTGTGGGCTCGGGATCCGTACCATGCGATGCATGGTTGTTGTATTCAATGTCGTTACCGGTAACTTGAAGATTCCGAATCTCCGATCTTTCAATCCGGATTCCACCCAGCCGATTGTAACTGATGTGACTATCAGCAATGTTAATTTGATGCAAATTCACCCCATCAAGGAAAACACCAGCACCCGAATTATGATAGATATGGCAGTGCGTAATGAGTACATTTCGATTGCGTTCCACCAGATGTATACCATGACGAACGTTGCGAATAACAAGACTGCGAAACAGCCCCTGTTTAGTCCTGACACACTCAATTCCATCTGCCTTCGGACTGGTACCGACAATTTCAAGATCGCTGACAACGGGCATCCGCTCTGACCTATTGACACTATCAGACGCCGTATCCGGATCACCCGTCCCATCGTGAGTTCCGACCAAACGAAGAGCCGGACCGGCACCCGCCATTACCAGAGAAGCCGCACCAACAGCTCCGGCTATCCCCACAGGGCCTCGTGTGCGCAGATCCAGCTCAATGGTCTTTGAAATCAAGTATCTTCCAGGTGGAAAATACAGAACTCCGTCTCCCTTATGGATCGCATGGTAAATGGCATCCGAATCATCGTTACAACCGTCTCCCATTGCTCCAAAATTTCGAACATTACTCATAAATATCACCTCCTGGCAAAGCCTCACAAGCGTCCCATTTATGCAACAGGAAAGGAACTCAGGGAACATTGGACCTCTGTTACAGGTCTGTTAATAATCCGTGTAAGCAATCCCTTTTTCCGACCTTGCATACCAGCCGGAGCATTCTCTGAACTTTGATTATCGTGTACTAAGCTGGAACTGGAACACACGAATCGATTTGGACTCAGATCAAAGCTAATGGTCTCTAGAGGGTGATGGCAACAATCACTGTAATCCCAAAGAAAAATAGACAACAGAATACCAGTCCCAGCTGCATGAACCAGTTGGGTTTCAGTTCGTCGGGGAGTAGCGTCCGATTGACATATAACGTATGCAGGGCAGACCCTCCCAAAGCAAGATTCATGAAAATTCCACCGAGCTTCAGTATGCCAAGCGGACCGACCAGTGTCAGTGCAACCAAACCCCATGACGCGTATGCGGCCATGATACCGTAATAGACATATTTGACTTGATGCTCCTTGACCCGGTGCATTCGACTGCTGGCAGTCCAGAGAATGTCACACCAGCGTCGGGGAATCGTATCGCCACTCATAATCTGTCCAGGA
>CAXEIY010000101.1:0-12488 GCA_963996245.1 uncultured Planctomycetia bacterium
AACAATGCTGGAGTCGGGCTGGTCAAGCAGATCACTGAGGTGACCGAAGCCGAGTGGGATCATTGTTTGGACACGAACCTTAAGGGCGCTTTTTTGACCTGTAAGTTCGCGATTCCCTGGATGCGTTCCAAGGGAGGATCGATCATAAATGTTTCCAGTAATGCCGGAATTCTTCCACGGGCGCACGATCCGGTTTATTCGATTAGCAAGCATGCCCTGGTGGCATTGACCAAAAGTCTAGCCCTCTGTCACAGTCCGGATCGAATTCGTTTTAATGCCGTGTGTCCTGGTCCGGTTGGAGATACAGGAATGATGAACGCGGACATTGCAGCCGCTGAAGATCCAGAGGCGCATGTGCAAAAGATGATAGCCGCAAGCCCGCTGGCTCGTGCTGTTCAGCGCATGATCACTCCACAAGAAGTGGCACAGGCGGTACTGTACTTAGCCAGTGACGCTTCCGTCATGGTTACCGGAACCTGCATTACGGTGGATGGAGGTAAATCGCTGGGGGTTCCACCAGTGTCGGAAATGTGAAAAAGAGGCGAGTTGAGGATCCAGATGTCTGATTTTAATCAGATTTTCATCAGAGAAGGTGCAACTGTTAGTGGGAAAGGCGTATCGCCTGAAAGCAGTAACTGTCAGAAAACCGGCGTGGTGATCCCCTTACCGCAGCGGTACCATCAGGAGAACAAATCTGTCAGCATTTCAGGTGCCAATTTTTGGACAGCCATGCGCGTCAGGTCAGATAACAGCGACAGGGCATAATTCTGCCCGCAGATTCATCGAACAGGAGAAACTATGACACTAAGTCGAAAACGACCGGTTGTTGGTGGCCTGCAGGGCGCGGTTGCCTCGGCTCATCCACTGGCCAGTCAGGCAGGGCTGGATATACTGCGTGACGGTGGTAATGCCGTTGATGCGATCGTTGCCATGGCTTCGACGCTTGCTGTTGTAGAACCGTATATGAGTGGGCCGGGTGGGGTCGGTTTCCTGTTACTTTATCAGGCAGATGGAACGCCTAGAGTTCTTAATTTCAGTGGCAACTCTCCTACGGGTGCTGTACCGGAGGCATTCGACGAACAGACGCGCGAAATCGGCCCTCGTTCCTGTCTGATTCCCGGGAACATAGCCGGCTGGTTTGAGGCACTTGGTACACACGGGAGAATGACTCCTGCGGATGTGTTTGCTCCCGCAATCCGTCATGGACGGGAAGGATTCCCCCTGCATCCGGCCAATGCTGAATTTATACGGATTGCACGTCCACGGCTTAATGATGCGGGTCTTGCTGTTTTTGGAAATCTTGCACCACGTATTGGTGAAATTCTTACCTGTCATGATCTGGCGACTACGTACGAACAACTGGTAGCCGAAGGGCCTGCGTTATTCTATGAAGGCAAGCTAGGTCAACAAATCGCCGATTATCTCCAGAACCTGGGAGGATTGATCACTCGGGAAGACATGGCTCAGTATCGTCCGGAATGGGAAGATCCGATTGAAGTCAGCTACCGGGGGTATACGGTCAGGACCTGTCCTCCGAATTGTGAAGGTATGCAGATTCTGGAGACGTTAAAGATTCTTGAATCTACGGACCTGGTTGCGTTGGGGCATAACTCCACGGATTACATCCATCTGCTCAGTGAGTCGATCAAGCTGGCTGTTGTCGACCGGATTCGTTGGTGTGGTGACCCCAAGTTTTCTCCCGTCCCGCTCGATACACTGTTAAGTGATCATTACGCTGCACAGCAGCGGTTGCGGATCAATCATCAAACCGCAACTCGAGTGGAAGGAGAACGTTGGGGTGGTTTCCGTCAGGGCGACTTTCTGGCTCCCGGCAAAGTGGATGGTCTCACGACCCATCTGGCTGCCGTTGATTCGGATGGGAATGTGGCAAGTATTACCCAGTCACTGGGTAATGGATTTGGATCTGGAGTGATGGTGCCAGGGACCGGTGTCTTTCTGAATAATTTCGTGTACTGGACCGAAACCGATCCGTCGTGTTCAACGCCTAATCGAATTGAACCAGGTAAGCGATGGAGTTGCTGTATGTCTCCGGTTCATGTACTTAACGGGGAGGATTTCTGGTTTTCGATCACGACACCTGGTAGTTACGGCATTATGCAAACGACCGTTCAGATGTTGTTAAACGTAGTTGAATTTGGTGCAGATTTACAGTCAGCAATCGAAGCGCCACGATTCCGGTTGTGGGAAGATACTAGAATGCAGATTGAAAACCGCGTTTCCGAACGGACCCGTCAGGCACTGACCGATCGCGGTCACGCGTTGGATGATATCGGCGAATTTTCTGCTCAGGTAGGCGGTGGGCAGGGAGTGATGATTGATCCGGAAAGCCGCGCGAGACTTGCCGGAGCAGATCCTCGACGTGATGGGTACGCGTTAGCCTATTAGATAGAGTTGCCTGTGAACCATTTGTCGTTCAGCAGAAATGGACGGCTATGTAACGCGAAACCGATTGTTATTGAGAAATGGCGATTTTTTTCTTTGTGTGTAGAAAATCAGAGGGCTTCTGCGTTTACCTGTTACACAACGTGTGAAGAACTCTCCATTCACAAGGAACGATACGATGAAAGATCGCCACACAGGTTATATGGTCCGTTATGCCTGCTGTCTCGTGATATTGCTTCAGGCGACTGCCTATACTTCATCCGCTGCTGACTGGCCTGGCTTCCGAGGTCCCAACCGCGATGGGATCAGTTCGGAAAGCGATATTCCGACGGTTTGGTCAGATACACGAAATGTTGCGTGGAAATGTAAACTGCCCGGTGCCGGTTTTTCCAGTCCCATTGTAGTGGGGAAGCAGATTATTGTTACCTGTTATAAGATGGAAGGAGGACAGCTCAAACGATATCTGGTGTCTGTTGATCGGGAGCTGGGAAAGATTGTTTGGTCGCGCGTGGTGCCTGCAACTGGAACGGTTAATCGTGGACCAGGTTTCGGTACCCGTCATGGCCATGCTTCGCATACGCCGGTTAGTGATGGCAAGAATGTCTATGTACTGTTCGGTAGTTCCGGTGTTTTTGCCTTTGATCTGCAGGGTAACCAGCTCTGGAGTGCATCAGTAGGCAGTGAAAATGCTGCGATGTTTGGTTCTGCTGCCAGTCCCATTCTTTACAAAGGCCGTCTTATCGTAACCGCAGCCGCGGAGAGTGAGTCAATCCGTGCATTGGACTGCATGACTGGGGAGGAAATATGGAAGACCGAAGCGGGAGATTTATCACGATCTTATTGCACCCCTTCCCTTGTCACAAATGTGAGAGGAGATGACGAGTTACTTATCTCTGTTCCCTTTGAAGTCTGGAGCTTGAATCCTGATACCGGTACATTGCTTTGGTACGCCGAAACGAAAGTGGACACCAATGCAGTTCCCAGCCTGGTGAGCCAGGGCGAAATTGCCTATGTAATTGGAGGTCGCAGCGGAGGACGCACCGCCATGCGAATCGGAGGTCAGGGTGACGTGACAAAAAGCAGCGTTATCTGGTCAACCCGGGGAGGGTCGTACGTTTCATCACCAGTGCTTTACCAGGGACATCTTTACTGGTGTAATGATCGTGGTATTGCTTATTGTGTTGACATCACTACCGGCAGGGAAGTAACTCGCAAGCGTCTGGGTGGTGAATTTTATGCTTCGATCGTGCTGATTGAGGACAGGCTATATGCTGTGAGTCGTTTTGGAGGGACCTTTGTTTTGAAGGCGACACCAGAATTGAAGCAGATTTCGCATAACCGGTTGTCTGACACCAGTGATTTCAGCGGCAGTCCGGCGGTCAGTGATGGCCAGTTGATCCTTCGATCAGATACGTACCTTTATGCGATCGAATCAGATTGATCAACGGCTACTGATTACACCGTAACCGCAATATTCTCCCTATCGTGGCCCAAAGCGTATCTTACTTTAGACGATTTGCGTCTCGAGTTACTCAGGCACGTGGCTGGGACATTCCGTACGGATCCCGGTAGCTTTTGCCCATCATCCGGTTGGCTGCCAGGTTGTCCTTGAAGGTACCGTTGGCAGCATCGAATTCCAGGTAACTGGATGTTTCGTATGCAATATTTCCAAAATGTACCAACGCACAGGAAAGATGAGCCACTTCGGCATCAACCCGTACGATCGGTTCGCGAGTGCGAACCGCAGTCAGGAAATTATCCATATGCTCGGGGTACCCTCGCTGTCGGCGCAGGGCTTCACCTTGAGTGGGGCCCGGTTCATTTTTGGGGCCTAAGAATACACTGAAAAAACCACGTCGTGAAAAGACCATATATCCTTTGGTCCCGTAAAACACATTCCCGTTGTCAAACCCATGTATCCCGTATGACGTGAAGGGATAATTTTCATAAAGGAGGACCTTGCCATCGGGAAATTCATAACTGACGACCATATTGTCGGGGTAATCACTGCTGTGGCCATGCAGCAACATGCGACCACCTCGAGCTGAAACTTTACTGGGCAGTAACTGGTTACCCAGACCCCAGCGAGCCATGTCAAGATCATGAATCCCGTCATCTCCGATCTCACCATTGGCATAATCCTTGAATCTTCGCCAGGAGACATGAAAGCGGTGTTTGTTAAAGGGGCGTACTGGTGCCGGTCCGAGCCAGCGATCGTAATCAACACCGGAAGGCGGGTCGCTATCGGGTACTGGAGGTACGACCTGTCTGCTTTCTGCAGTCCAGGCTCGCGCAACCATGACATCACCAATCAATCCGTCTTTCAGGAGTTGTTCTGCCTTGTATGTGACGGGACTGCTGCGCATCTGACTGCCGTGCTGCAGGATCGTGTTATGTTTTCTGACAGCATTGATTATAGCGGGACCCTCGTTGAACACGTGTGAGAGCGGTTTTTCAATGTAAACGTCTTTTCCTTGTTGGATAGCATGCAGTGTCATGGGACCGTGCCAGTGATGCGGAGTAGCAATGATGACCGCATCGACATTGGGGTCTGCCAGCACATCTTCATAACGATGGGTTCGGCGTGGCGAGGAGGCCTGAAATTTTCCGATGAGCGCTTCTTTGACGTCCATTTGGGCAGGGTCGGGATCGCACAGCCATGCAAAGGTTACTTGTTCCCGTCGTTCAACCAGTCCCTTAACGTGATGGCCCATGATACCACCGCATCCGATTATTCCGAGTCGTACGCGGTTGGGTGGACTTTTCGCTGCCACGTGGACACCGGTCATCGTCGATGCAGCAGCGGTTACAGTAGCGGTCTTCTGAAGGAACGTGCGTCGCGTAGTGGTGTCATGCGTCATGGCAAGGCTCCTGGCAGAGGTGTGGAAAGGAATAGGCATTCCGTATCTTTGTTCAGCTGGGACGGCTTCACAGTGCCATCAGGCAGTAGTGGTTATTGACAGTCTTTGCGGAAGTATGACGATTGTCAGGTTGCTTCCATTAAAAGTTTTTCCAGATCAGCATCCAGTAACGATCAGGGGACATTATCATCACGTTTGAAATGAATCGAAAGAAAAATCGCGAGTGTTTTATTTAGGGTCACTGTAAAGATACAATCCTGAACAAGACCATACAGACTTACGGCTTGATCAGAGGAATAGTTATTCCTGGTATAGGACGGTATTTTTTTAACCCAGGGTGCAAGTCATAATAGGTTTTTGAAGTGATAGCCACATGGCAACGTTTGGGCTTTGGAAGAGATGTGAACAGGGAAAGGGTGAGGTAACAGAGTAAATTACAAAGAGAGGCTGGGAACGAAAGACGATGCTATTTGACACGCATACAAATCTGATGTGGTATCCAGATCATTATAGTGATGAATTTGTCGCGTTTGCCTGGGAAGCAAAACGCGCCAAGATGAAATTGAGTGAGGATGTCTACTTTGCGGGTAGCGATGTTGCCGAGAACAATGCTTTTGATTCACGTCCCAAACAGCTGCTGGAAGCTACTGCTGACATGGACAAAGTGATTGTTTTTGGAATCAAGGCTCCCTTTTGCGGTATCAATGCAGACCAGGAACAGATTGCGCGGTTCTGTCATGAACATGCGGAACGTTTTATTGGCTGGTGCAGTGTTGATCCGAACGACGCGGACTGTGTCGAACAGTTGGAATACTATGTCCGGGATCTGGGTCTTTGTGGTTTAAAGTGTTCGCCGATCTATCAGAACTGGGATCCCCAGGACCCCTGTCACCTGCCCCTTTTTAAGAAAGCCGAGCAGCTGGGTATTCCCGTTAATGTACATCAGGGCACCTCGTTTGTCAGACCAGGACCGCTGAAGTATGCTAATCCGATCCTGCTGGAAGACATTGCAGTTGCCTGCCCGGACCTGCGGCTGATAATCGCGCATATGGGTCATCCTTGGGAAGATGAATGTGTCGTTCTGATTCGCAAACATCCGAATCTCTATGCCAACATTTCAGCACTGCATTACCGCCCTTTGCGACACTATCAGGCTTTTATTTCTGCAATCGAATACGGGGTGGAGCACAAGTTGATTTTTGGCTCCGACTTTCCATCAGCAACTCCGGCACAGGTGATTGCCGGACAGCAGAAAGTTAACCGGGTAGCCGAAGGCAGCGCGCTGCCTCGCATTCCCGACGAAATGATCCACAACATGATTTATGAAAACTGGAAGCGTTTTCTTCCGGAGTATGCCTGAGAGATCGTAGCCTGTTGTGAAAACGGTAGTCTCTCGTCATCGGAAAAAGGATTTCACTTCGGACACGCTGATCAATAATAAAGCATCGGCGCTGGTACCAGAAATGCGTGTTGTTCGAACAGGCTCAGCGTACCGTGCCATGACGAGTACTGTGTGAAATAAACCAGTAGAACAAACACAGTGACAACGGGAACCATACTTAAACGAGCTGTCCAGCGAAAAAACCAATGTCGATCGGTGTTACGTTGCAGAGCTCTGCTGACGGCCCAACCGGTAATCAAGCGTGCCGGAAGAATAAACGTGACGTAGACCAGGCTGGGCCGGATATCGTACTGTTTTTCCGAGAAGGACTTATCCTCCAAATTGTGATTCCCGAGGAGCCTGATAGGTGATGTCGAGTTCGGGCGTCAGGATCTTCGCATAGCCGGACACTTTGGAGTCAAGACAACGGTCAAGCATGGCACTGGTGATTTGTGTTCGTTCCACCGGATAGGGTGCCCGGCCGCTGACGATCATATCTTCAATTTTAGAAATCAGGCATGCTGAATAAGTGACGTTAGGCGTGGGTGGTAAGAAGAACTGGGTAGAAAGAATGTCACCACCTTTGATACGAGTTGCAAAGGTGAAATCCTGGAGAGCACCATTAAGCATCAGCAGTGTTGTTTGCAGCCCGTCGTTTCGTTCAATCAGGTATGCTGACGGATTTTTTACCAGTTTGGGCAACTGGCCATTGTGGGCCAGATCCTGGGGTCTTGAATCGAGTTCCGAATATCCTTGAAGGGAATCCGATCGTGACAGTGCCGCTTCGAGCAGGCGGGATGACCATCGTCCCTGTTCTGCGGCCTTCCAAACGGCATCACCTTGCAGCATCTGGACAGATTTAATACCGGTTTCACCGCCATTTCGCCGCTCTACCATGCATTGCATCGCTTCGAGGGCATGGTAATCCATGGGGTCAGAACTTCCTACGCCGACCATTAAGGCCTCTTCAAGTTCGGCGCCGTAGGGAACTTCAACCGGCGGCAAACGCCATGTTACCGGCAGGGAGGATCCTGCCAGAAACGGGAACCGCAGTCGTTTTGCCTCATGGACCATACGTTGTGCCTTTTCCCAGCTGTAGGAAAGGTGCTTGTCATTGAATATTGGGACGGATCGCTTGTCTTCTTCGAAAACACGCACCGCTTCCTGAAAGAATTCGTAACGCGGATACAGGATCTGCCCTTTGCTGTTTCGGGGATAGCTTCCGTGTTCACCGATAATGACAACACCATCGACGGCCAGTTCTTCACCTCCACAGCGCAGCGCTTCTGCAATGGTCGGGTAAATAGTAAAGCCGTGTTCTCTGGCTCGCTGGTTGCTTAGATCGCCTTCGGGTTTCTGGTCGACATAAAGAGAGACAACTTCCAGCGACGGTCGATGCCAGCGTCCGTTTCTAGGATAGCCAACCAGAAAACGGTCACCCATGTGTTGGGCATGGGAAAGGTAAGTCCAGATCGTGGTCACTATGGCAATCTTTTTTGGAACCACAGGACCTGCTATCACAGGACGAGTAGCTTGGACGGTTGCGGCACCGAGGGTGCCCATGAAAGTACGACGGGTGATCATCTAACTTCTCCAAAAAGTCGATTCTGGCGTCGGGCTGTAATGGACTGAGAGGTGTGGAGTTTCCAGCCTTTTCTGTTTCTGATATAGCGAGTCGATGCCCGCTTCAGTCATTCCGGTCGTCAACAGGGTGCGTTCGACGGGATAGGGCGATTTACCAGTCAGAAATAGAGATTCAATGTGGTGGACCTGTGGACTGAAGAAATTGCGCATCGAATAGTAGGGGAGGTAGAAAAGTAGGGAAAAGACCTCTCCATCTTTCAGTCTCGCAGCCACGTTGCAATCGCCCACAACACCCCCGTTGGATTGTCCCTGTCCTGGCTGGAATTGTAGAATGGTTGCCTTCAGACCATCGGCATATTCGAAACGATAGGCGTACGCTGCGGGAGCAAGTCTTTTCAGGTCGTCAGTGGTGGGCAGTACATGGCTGTAGGAGGCACGTGCCGGTTTGAGCTGGTTACTGCGACAAAGCGCCGCTTCGAGCAGTTGCGGATCCCAGCCTCCAGCCTCCCAGGATCCGGCCTCCAGGGCCTTCCAGAATGCATCACCACGTAACGCCTGCACCGCCTTTACACCGGTTTCACCGCCGCGGCGTCGCTCTACGATGGACTGCATGGCCTCGATTACGTGAATGTCACCACCATCGATTCCTCCACCCCAGATACCGACAGCTTCTTTTACTTCTGCTCCCAGCGGCAGATCTACAGAAGGTTGTCGCCATGTTACCGGAAGCGAGGATCCGGCCATAAATCCAAATCCCATTTCGCGGGCTGTGGTTACCATTTCCTGAGCGTGATCCCATTTCCAGGAAAGGTGTTTATCATTGAACAGTGGCGCGGTTCGTCCGCTTTGACGATACACGTCGACTACCTGCTGGAAGTACTCGTATCTCGGGTACAGCATCTGACCTTTGGCATTGGTTGGATAACTGCCATGTTCACCAATTAAAAGTACGCCATCCACATCCAGAGTTTTCCCACCACAGGTCAGTGCTTCGGCAATAGTCGGGTAAATTTTCATGTCGGGGTGGCGGCTTGCACGTTCACGGCTGAGGTCGTTTTCACGTACCTGTTCGACGTAGAGTGAAACAATATCCATCGCAGGACGATGATGCCGATTGTTCCAACCATAACCCTCGAGGAAGCGGTCAATGAGATGCTCGGAATGAGAGTATTTGTGGAAGATGGTGGTGAGAGCCGCTATCCGTGGCCTTCGCGTTGCTGTTTTGCCTGCCTTTCCAAGTAAAGGACTGGCAGCGGCTTGAGCAAGAAAGGACCGTCGCGTAAAACGCATGTTGAAGGTCTCCTGTTGTCGGTAGCAAGGTACGCTTCAATGAGATCAGATGCGACCCGAAGATTCATTACTGTACCATTGCTATTTCTCTTTTCCTATGTGTTTACCACAGAAATACACAACAGAACACGAGGTATGTCCTGGTAAGCATTTTGGTCATGGAACGACCTCAGATAGTACAGGAACCTTGTTTACAGCAAAGGTTTTTAAGAAAACATCATATGTATTTCGTGTGTGACACAGTCCCTGTCACCTCTCGAGTTGGGTCCTGGAACAGCCGGTGAACCAATTACAAAACTTTTTTTATTTTGTAATCGCGATGCCTTCTTTCCTTTCTTATGATTCTGATTCGCAATTCATCCATGTTTAGGTTGTTACTAAACATTTTTTCTGACGGGAGTTCTTGGCGCGTCTGAGAGGTGAAGAGGGCGCTGGTTCTGAAGGCAATAGCCCATCTGCAGGGAGTGATCCATGTTGGTACAGGAGAGGCGTCCATGAGTGCTTATCCGGAGATTTTGTCTGCAGCGGACGAAGCTAGATCTGAGTCTCGTTCCGACGAATACAACCAACCGTCGTCCTGGAAACAGTACGTCGATCATGTGGTCGACGGCGGTGATCTGGGGACTTGGGTCAGCAAGGGTAAAACAGAAGGTATTTTCGAAGGAGTTCCTGCAGGGCTTGACTTTATCATGGCCGAGGAATGTCGTTTAGGTGACGACGGCAATACGATCCTTAACAGTCACATATGGCGCACCACAGACGGTCGTGTACTTTCCACCGGTACGGGTGTGGAATACTGGGACACGACATCCGTGACGTTGAAGTCTTCCTATTCAGGGTTTGTAACGGACAAACCTTTTACCGGTAACTCGACACTGCTGGGTATCAATTTCTGTACGGGAGTCGAACGATGGCAATATGTAGAACTCAGCAGTGGGAAGACGACCGAATATCTTGTTGAACATCAGCGGACGGGCACCAATGAGCGGACAAGTATTTACCGTAAAGCGGATGGTAGCGGAGAAAATAGGTTCCAATCTAAACGGGCCAATCAGCTGGAATCGGTATTAGCCCGCTTTGATATTGTGGGTACCTGGGAACGGATCGAATCGGATGGATCGTCAAGTGTGATAACCCATTCCCCCGCTCTGAGTGGCCGTACCATATGCGGTTGTTGTAGCCATCGGAAAGCAGATGGAACGACTGAGGAACTCGCGTCGCGCGTCATGTGGTGGAATACCGGACGCAACACGGTCTGTTTTCATGTTGTCGGCAATACCGGGGGATCGTTGATGGGGGAGATGGTCTCGCTAAGCTATGAAGACGACTGTGCCACTATGGTGAGTCGATGCAGTGGCTCCAACGCTAACGGAATTCCCTTATCAATAACCATTACCGAAGTTCTCAAGGGCGATACGCTGGTGTCTACCTGTACCGATTTCACGGTCGGTGACAGGACAGCTAAGCCGGACTGGATTGGTGTTCCGTTTACCTGGAAGCGTACGGGTCGCAACTGACGTTTCGGAACATCGCCCGGAATGTAGTTCAGACGGGAATTGTTCAGAAAAATGTGTAATGTATAGCAGGGTTCGTATCGGATGTTCTGGCTTCCACTTCAGTGAGTTTTAATCCGGAGAGTTTAATCATGAAAAAGTGGCTTCTGATTCTTCTGGTGGGTGTGATGGCAACGGGTACTTTATTGGCCGGTGAACAGGCGACAACTTCAGAGGAAGGTGTGCTTCCTGAATCGTGGGAACAGTATGTGCGACATGTGACCGGTGGTAATGATCTCGGTACCTGGATCGCTACGGGAAAAACAGCAGGCATCTTTGAGGGGATTCCCGCCGGTCTTGACTTCACCTTTGTTCTCGAACGTCGTCTCGGTGACAATGGCAACACCGTTCTTGGCAGTTACATACAAAAGACTGCCGATGGTCGTGTGATTTCAACCGGCACGCAGGTGACATACTGGGACTCGGAGTCCGGTATGATCAAGTCATCGAGCTCAGGTTTTGATACGGGTGAACCCTATACAGGAATATACACTCCCCTTGGTATCGATTTCGGCAGTGGCACGGAACGATGGAGTTACGTAGAGAAAAGCCGTGGTGAGACGACGGAATATCTGGTGGAGAACAGTCGAACCGGTACGAATCAACGACTATCCGATTACGAACAAGTTGATGGGAGCGGGGCGATCCATTTTAAATTTAAACGTGCCAACCCACTTGAAGGGGTTTTGGCTCGCTTTGACATTCTGGGTACCTGGGAAATAACTCGGCCCGACGGTTCTCGTACGATCACGCGCCATTCAGGTGCACTCGATGGACGCGCTGTTTTCAGCGGTACCAGGAATGTAGGCACAGACGGAACATCCGAGGAGGTATCGGCACGTGGGATGTGGTGGGATGCGAAGCGAAAAAAGGTGCGATTTCAGGTCTTTACCAGCAGGGGAGGATCCTTTACCGGTGAAATGATTTCTCTGACTACGGAAGGCGACAGTTCGACCATGGTAATCCGATATCGTGGTGCCAATGAAAACGGCATCGCAATGTCAGGAACATTTACCCGGGTCCTTACCGGCGATTCTCTGGTGAGTACGTTTTCTGATTTTTCACGTGAGGACAGATCCCGTGCACCGGGACAGTCCTCCCAGTCATCGACCTGGAAGCGTACGGGTCGCGACTGATGCCCAGGGAAACGCGCTGTAGTTCAGATGGAATGGGTTTAGTGCAATCAGTCGTGTTTGACGGAGTTTGTATTGGCGATGCTGAGATCGACTTCCATGAGTTTTAATCTGGAGAGTTTAATTATGAAAAAGTTACTTCTGGTTCTTCTGTTAGGTGTGATAGCGGCGGGTACTGTATCTGCCGGTGAACAGGCAACAGCTTCCGAAGAAGGGACACTTCCAGAATCGTGGGAACAGTATGTACGACATGTGATGGGTGGTAATGATCTGGGTACCTGGA
>CAXEIY010000102.1:0-2774 GCA_963996245.1 uncultured Planctomycetia bacterium
AGCGGAAAGGTTCTTTAATTTTTCGTAGGCTTCGTCAAGTGGAACTTCATGATCCTTTCCTGGAGCGAAACCGCAGTCTGGATTCAGTGTGATGCGTGATGGGCTTACAAACTCGGTAGCCTTGCGCACTCGTACGGCAATCTGTTCTGGTGATTCGAGCTCAGGGAACCGTACATCTACGCAACCGAGTCCAATGAGATAGTGTTCGGGTAGTTGGCTGAGAATGGCAAGATCGCCGGCAACAGGAATGCTGAATTCCAGCATTAATTGATCGACCTTCAGCCTTTCTATGTAGGGAAGAATGGCTTCGTAACCCCCGGCCGCTCCCCATCCACGTCGTCCCCAGTTGCGGCGACACAAATGTACGGCCATTCGAACGCCGCTGACATCTTTAACAATAGCGTTAATCCAGTCAACCGCCCGCTTCATTTCCGCTTCCGGATCTTTAAACTGAGAACGTACTTTCGGATCAACCAGTACACAGAGGTGTGGCTCATCCAGTTGAATTACGTCTACACCAGTATTGCGAATAGCTAACAGTTCATTACGCAGAGGTTCAATCAGGGCTTCGCAAAAATCCTCACGCGCCGCATAGGCTTTGTCTGATATCCCGGGCACCCACATACGTTGACCAATCAAGTATGGTGAAGGTAAGCAGATTTTGACCTGTTGTTTGGTATTTTGTTTCAGAAAGAGCGCTTCCTCCGCAACGATTCCGGGCTTATTCGGTTCAAGCGGTCTAACTACGACCTGGTGATAACCGAATTCTGTCCGGTCGATCCAGTCAAAACCATTCAGGATTTCCGCTATTACATCGACATAGGTTTCACGGCGCCATTCCCCATCTGAAACGATGTCGATTCCAGCCTGTTCTTGTAACCGAACAGCGAAACGAACAATGTCATCCATTCGTTGCTGCCAGACGGCATCTTTTTCATTTACACGCGAACCGGACTGGAATAAATCTTTAACAAATGGAGGACGTGGTAAACTACCAATGACCGTGGTGGGAAACCAGGTTTGCGAACGGTTCATGTGCAGAGACCCCTCCGGTACAGTATTAATGCGATCGACCGTTACCGACGATTATGTAGAAGTGGTAAATGGCAAGAGAGCGTTTAGAATCATCTTATGAAGCAATCATGATCTTTACCAGATTCATCCAACTGGCGCACAAAGATACGGTTAAGTATTTGGGTTTGTCGGTTGGATCGGGAATTGTGAGAAGTCCATGAAGATAGCTCCTCATTTCGTGTTTGCAGCCGTGGTTATGTGTTCGATAGCAGAAGCAGAAATGCCTGCATTTACCTCAAACAATGATCACGTAAAGTTGGTGGACATCAACGGCATCCCAGGTTCCCTGGTGTTGGCTGGTGGCGGATCGTTGCCAAAAGAGATTCTTGATACTTTTGTGGAACTGGCAGGTGGGTCTCAGGCCCACCTAGTTCTCATACCTACAGCGAGTATTCGCGCTGATGAAGGGACCCGAAAAGAATTATTAGGAAACTGGAAACACTATTCGCCAGCTAGTTTTGAAATATTACACGCAAGAAGCCGTACTCGAAGTAATGAACGGGTATTTACGGCAGCGATTGAAAACGCGACGGGAGTCTGGATCAGTGGTGGTAATCAAAGGAGACTTGCAAAGGTTTACTCTGACACTCGGGTGGCTGAGAAACTGGTCGAGTTATTGCAAAGAGGTGGGGTGATTGGAGGAACGTCGGCTGGTGCTGCTATTCAAAGCCGTGTCATGATTGCAGGAGGGAAACGCGAACCGACGCTTATGCGGGGTATAGACCTGTTGCCTGACAGTATTGTCGACCAGCATTTCATGACTCGAAACAGGCCGCGACGGCTTCTGCTGGCTTTGAATCGTCATCCACGTAGATTTGGGATAGGAATCGATGAACAGACAGCTGCGATAGTCAGAGGCCGTACCATTGAGGTGCTGGGGAAATCTACGGTGTCTGTTCTGTTTGCAGAAAACACTCGAGGTGAGACGGAGACATTGCTACTCAAAACTGGCGACCGGGCAGATCTGACGGCACTTAGACGTCAGGCAAGACAAACACAGGAACCTTCATTTCCGCCGACGGATGTGAGTCGACCCTCCATTAACTCTGGCACGCTGTTTATTGTCGGAGGTGGCTTAACTAAGGAATTAGCTTTGCAGTTCATCAATCTTCTTCCGTCTACAGAAGAATTAATTGTTGTCATACCCACTGCTGATTCCGATCCACTGCCAGATCAACCCAGCGATCTCCTGCGTTTTCGTGATGTGGGCGCATCAAATGTCCAACTATTGAAAACACGTATTCCGATGGAGCTGGATAACCGGTCAACTCGAGCACTGCTGGAAAAGGCGAGTGCAATATGGTTTTCAGGTGGGCGCCAATGGCGATTAGTGGATCTATTTGAAGGCACAAAGGCGTTGACGCTTATAAGGGATGTCTTATGTAAACAGGGAGTTATCGGTGGCAGCTCTGCAGGGGCGTCGATTCAGGCGCAGTACCTTGTTCGAGGGGATCCGCTCGGTAATCGTAATGTTATGGCAGCGGGATATACGAGAGGCTTTAATTTTCTACCCGGCACTGCTATTGATCAGCATATGCTGCAAAGGGATCGTTTTGGGGACATGATCAAAGTAATCCAGCGATACCCGCAATTGTTAGGCATTGGCATAGATGAGAGGACAGCAGTGGTAATTAGAGGATCTCAAGCTACCGTGACTGGACGGCACCAAGTGCATTTTTTTAACGCGCCATCTGGAGAAT
>CAXEIY010000103.1:0-4623 GCA_963996245.1 uncultured Planctomycetia bacterium
AATTTATGGATGATTTCTTACCCCCAAAACAAGTTCTGACATCCTTGTCGTCCAGAACTTTGGAGCACTCCATTCGCAGTCTTGCGTTACATCGTCTGGCACGCGAAGTTCTTCCACAGACCTCTCTGAAATCCATACCGGTTGAAGAACAGCCGCCGGAACTGCGTTATTGCCGGATATTGCTCAGCGCACGCGAACAAAACGCACAACAGGTAACCCAGGCATTGTTAGTTGAGATGGCAGAACAATGCCGTATTGCAGGTACCCGTTTTGTGATGGTGATCGCCCCAACACGCTGGCAGACACATCCAGAGCGATGGCAGAAACTCTTGGAACGCTACGGCCTGAACAAGACAGAACTGAGCCGAACCCAACCTCAGGAAAACCTCATTCAAATGGCGAAATCCACACCATTTCCCGTACTTGATCTACTGCCTTATTTCGAACAATACGAAAGCCAGGGGGAACAACTCTATTATCCGAGTGAACAGCACTGGAACACGCTCGGTAATCAACGTGTCTCCGAATGGATCTCTCAGTGGCTGCGTGACATTCACCCTTCTCAATAATATAAGTCTGATACACGATGAAGGTCTGCTACTTCTTCACTTCAAAACAATAGATCGCCTCTTCCGTTCGGACATAGATCTGGCCATCTTCGATTACCGGAGTTGCAAGAATGGGGGATTCAAAATCCCGGACATGAAGCACTTCCCATTGTCCCTGTGCCTTTAGTACTGTCAGTACACCACGCCTATCTCCTAAGAATATTTTTCCATCTCCTGCAACGGGAGATGAATAGTACTCTCCTCGGCCCGGTATGCGGGCTTGTTTCAGCACTTTTCCACCTGATGCCTGAAAGCTGGTCACAATACCGCCATCCTTCACGACATAGAGAATTCCTCGATAATAAAGTGGACTGGCCACATACGGCACACCTCTATCATATTTCCAGACGACGCTTTGTTTCGTTACATCGCCACGACCGTGCGGTTCAATAGCCAGAACTGCATTGTCTGCCAACTCAAAAACACGTGCATGACTCTCCCATTCTTTTTGATCAATCGCACCGTCCTGATTCAAATCAATCCGAAAAAATCGAGTTAATACGGGGCCTTCTGGCAACTCATCCCGAGCAATTTTAGTGTCAAGGTTCTTATCCCATTGGATGGCTGCCTGGTTCCAGGGTTCCATCGCAATACGGCTACCCTGATCACCTCCCTGTGTCCACGTGGCAACAAACAATTTTCCTTCACCGATAGCAGGAACCGGATTAACGATCCTGGCAAGGCCATTGACCCACCATAATTTTTTACCTTCTTTGAGGTCATAGGCTGCTAATTGAAGTGCGCCGGGCACCAAAAGTTGATCTCCCGACTTTGCAGGCCAGATCAACGGCGTCGCATAACTTCTTGTAAACCCGTCGCGGCTCACTTTCCATACGGTTTCGCCTGTTTCCGCATCCAGCGCTATTAGAAAACTGTCCACATCATGGTCTTCGTTAAGAATTACCAGGCCTCCCGCCAGAATAGGCGAGCTCGCTGCACCAAATTCATCCTGAAAAGGACCCAAAGGGCGCGACCAGAGTAAACTTCCTTCGAGGTCGTAGCACAAGATCCCATAACTGCCGAAAAATGAAAATACACGCTGACCATCGAATGCAGGAGAAGCCGCTGCAGGACTTCCCGCGTTGTGATATTGTTCCACGTCCTTTGCGGGTGCATTACGACGCCACAACACACGCCCGGTTTTTCGGTCAAGGGACACCGTTGACAACAGCTCGTCATCGAAAGTCGTAAGAAAAATATAATTATCGGTCACGCATGGAGTAGAGTGCCCGGATGGCAGCGACTGTTTCCAAACCAATGTCTCTGAATCGTCCAAACGGTCTGGTAACACCTGTTCCTTCTTGGCAAGTCCGCGATCGCTTCGAAAATAGCGAATGGCTTCCGAATCACTGGCTTCCAGATTCACATCAGAACCCAAGACCAGAACAACGAGCACAACCAATAAGCTTTTTTTGCTTTCCATCACACCAACTCCTCCTCACGGATTCCAGTGCGTGTACCTGACCAGCCTCAGAAGACAGCACGCTTCACATCATGCCTTCCGACCCGCTGGTGATCATAGCGACTACGATGAACGTTTTCCATTCATAAGATCATGGCGTTAGACTGCCCGTAGATGGCACGGACCATTGAATTTGACAAAATTACATAACCAACAGCAACCGCGTGTCGATCCCATGTCATCGTTTTGATTACCACGAACAATATTTACATCCGACACCAGCGTTTCTAGCTTGCCTTCAAACCGGATATCTAAGTACCATAGTCGCAACCTAAGTGGAGGAAACACGGTTACGTGGAAACCGTAATGAGGTTTACACCCCGATGCCAGGGATTGATCACACCGGATGGCCAACCTCGCCGCATACCGTTTTACCCACGATTACAGGCCCCGTCGATGAAGGACCAGGTACGTGTGTCATTTTCCTAAGTGGTTGATCAGTTATCGGTTCAGGCCAGCAACTACGGAAAATGCACTTGTTTTTCGTGCTTTGCAGGCACAATTGAGCGGTCAATCAATTGTCGGCTCAATCCACCTGCGGCCTCTTTTTTCACTACTCCTGATTTTCCTGCTAAGCACGCACGTCACTCCCGTGCACGCCGAAAAAGGTGACTCTCAGTTCAAGGTGGCTTCCAGCCATTTTGCAGCCAAACGGTGGAAGATCGCTGCAGAAGAGTTCAGTGAATTTCTGAAACGATGGCCACAACACCGGCGAGTGACTTATGCGAGGTTCTATCTCGGCGAAGCACGTATCCAGCTCCAACAGTTCGAACTGGCACGAAACGTTCTTCGCAAAGCGGCTGAAGCAGGCCCGAATTTTCAATTTCATGCCCGAGTCCTGTTTCGGATAGGACAGACAAGCTGGAAACTGAATGATAATCGTATTGCATCCGACGAACTCCAGCAATTTGTGACTCAGTTTCCTGAGCACGACCTGTGCGCACTGGCCTTGCCATATCTGGGAGATGCCCACCTCAGTCTGGGGGAAGCGGAGCTTGGAAAGAACGCTTTCCAGAAGTCCTTGAAACGTTTTCCCAAAGGGCCGCGTGCTGCACAAAGCAGTTATGGTTTGGCACGCGCTTGGGAACAGCTCGGCAAACTTGAAGCAACCCTTCCGTTGTACCGGGCACTTTCTGAATTGCCTAATTCAAAACTTGCCGACGATGCACATCTGAACCTCGGCGCCCGACTATTTGACCTGAAACGATTTGAAGAAGCAGCACAAACCTTCCGTGAACTCTCGGAAAAACATCCCTCCAGCCGTTTGATAAAGTCCGCCCTTCTGAATGAAGGATGGTGCCATTATCAAAACCAACATTTCCAAAAGGCCATATCCTGTTTTGAGGCACTTGAACAACACCCGCGGCTCGGATCCAATGCTCAGTTCTGGCATGGCTTAAGTCTCAAAGCGTTACATCATTGGGACCAGGCCTACAAAAAGCTGATAGCCGTTTCTCGGCAAACTGAATCTGACCTATCGGAAACGGAGGCTATCAACGATAAGAACCCGGAATCAAGAGGGTTACAGACACACGATCTTATCCGTCCCCAGGCGCTGTTCCATGCGGCAGACGCCCTGCTGCAAAACGGGAAGCCCTCAGAAGCATCGGTTCGATTCCTGCAGCTGACTCGTGACTGGCCTGAGTCGATTCTGATTACGGACAGCTTTCTGAATGCTGCCCGGGCAGAATTTAACCTGGGTAACCACAAAGAAGTGTTCCGGATTACTCAACTGATAACCGTTCAGTTTCCTCAAAGTGCACAGGCAAAAGAAGGGCAGCTCCTCCAGGGGCGATCAGCGATTCTGCAAAAAGACTATACCGCTGCAGTCGAGGTACTCAATCGCATTGCTTCAACCACGGTTGAAACGGTGCAGGAAATCGAGATTTGTTACTACCTGGGCCTGGCTTACCAACAAAAACAGAACCACCAACAGGCAATTCTCACCTGGAAACCACTCCTGTTGATGTCGCCAGACCAGGCATTGCTTCTGCAAAGTCACTACGTCAATGCCATATCTCACTTTGCACTGGAACAGTACGTGGTCGCTATTGAACAACTTCAACATTTTGTTTCGCTCATGGATACCGCATCCAGCTCTTCTGAAAACAGGCGGCTCCTTGGTCAAGCGCTCGCGCACCTTTCACTCAGTGAAGTCCGGATAGGACAATATTCAGAAAGCAATCAACACTGGTCGCTGCTGACACAGGAATTCAGCAAACTGCCCGTTACCATAGAAGTTTCCAGACAAATTGCCGAAAGTCTCTATTTTGGCAATCAGTATGCACAGGCCGGTCAGGTCTATCAGTGGTTACTGGACAACGAACCGGACAATGCGGTCCAGGCTCAGGCGCTTTCAGGGCTTGGGTGGTCCCAGTTTCAGCTGCAGCAGTATTCCCAGGCGGCCTCCACGTTGGATCTTCTGCTTGATCGTTTTCCAGACCATCCATCCGCCGCTGAGTCAGCTCTCCTGCACGGACGTGTTCTGGAAGCAGATAATCAACTCGAAGACGCACTGACGGCATACCAGTACGTTCAAACCCATTTTCCCCG
>CAXEIY010000104.1:0-39580 GCA_963996245.1 uncultured Planctomycetia bacterium
GGTCCTTCCGGGTTGAAAACACCAGAGTAACCTTCGAGTTGCCGTTTAAGAAAGTGAGGAGCTATGCGTTTAAGGGAAGCAATATACATATTGTCTGGAAGGTGAAACTGAAGATCGATGACGGAATCATACTCGACACGACTTACAAGAAAGATTTTTCGTGCCCCCTCAGTAAACCTTCGCAAAAGGAGGACGCTGCCCGGTTAATCGACCCCAGGGACCGTAGTTACTATGCTACGAATCTGGGTGCTCGCACTTCCGCCGAACAGATGCAATTCCTGGTTGTTTGGGTCGGCGGTATTTTTTTGTTAGCCATGATTACCATTGGTGTACTGGTTATCGATCTCAAGATGTCTTTTTTTACCAACAAGGGTATTCTAACAGGGATTGCATTCTTTGTAGATTGCCTGGTCGTTGTCGGAATGTATATGTGGACGAGGGTACTACTGCGTGGTTTCCTGACTTTCAACCGGAGTTATCTCGCTAATATTGGGAGCATGGACAAAGTCTCCGCATTGAAAAAAGTTGACCGGGACACCTTGGTTTCTGTCAGGGATCTGGTACAGGGGCGCTGCAGGGTTGATCTGAAGGATGTGACGTTACGTGTGGTGGCCTGCAACATGGAAAAAGGCCAGTATTACAGACGGTCCAGGGAGACGAATTCAAACGGAAAGACAGTGGAGAAGAGAACCACGGTCGACTTCAGTGAGCTGATTCAGGCTATCCTGCTGTTTGAACAGAAGGTGGATCATATTGCCGCGGGTACCTCGATTCAGGAACACTTCAGCGGAGAATTCTCTTTTGCCCCGATGTACGATTATCTTTATCCGCCCAATAGAATTAGTGCTAAGCATGGTATTGATGTCTACTGGGAGGTGCAGCTGCTCATGCCCAAGTTGAAAGATCAGGAACTGGTCGGCCCTGTCAGCGGTCGTTTCCGTTACGAAGAATTTTTCCAGGCTCCTGCTCCTTCTGATGAGCCCAGAATATCGGCTTGACAGAGCGTTCCTGTGTCAGGAAGGGATGCGTCATAGAGCCGAGGTGACCGATGGAAAGATCCCCGGGAAATCGACAGAAAGAAAGCGGGTTTTTTGCGGGTGCACCCCCCAAGGTATCTAAGTATACGGCTACTCCCTTTGTAAATAGACCACCGGGATCAATCACAAAGGAGCGGCGCATGGCCGGAGGTGACAAGATACGGTTTGAGTATCTCGAAGATACCCAAGCCGTTATGTGCGGCATCTCTGTGTTGGCCGATTTCCGGGCTGTTGTGGTATCCCGGGAAAGGGGTTATGAGCTAGGGGATCCAGCGACGCCGGCCAGTTGTTTTCGAATACGGATGCCAATTTCCGGATCCACCATCGGTGCGCTGGCCAGCTGAACGGCGTGGGCACCGGCATTCAGGTAATCCTGTACGTGGCTGGCGTCACTGATTCCTCCGACACCGATTAACTGCATATCGGGCGATTCACCAAGCAGTGAGGCTACGTCACGCGTCTGCGCGATCGAGGCATCCCGGATGGCATCTCCACAGATTCCACGCGGTTGTCCATCGAAGAGGTAATCACCCCGGGAGTCTCGAACCGTGGTGGCGATGCTGTTGGTCATGGCCAGGGCATTCACGATTCCGTTCAGTGCGTCAAGCAGTAAGGATGCCTGATCGAGTTCGGTCATTCGACCGATTTTTACGATCAACGGCTTGCTGCCGATCGCGGCGCGCAGTTCCTGGGCAACACGGCGGGCACTTTCAGGGTTCTGATAGAGCTGGCCGTCACAAGTGCTGACGTTGGGGCAGGAAAAATTCGCTTCGATCGTGTCTGCACCGCTTTCGAGAGCCCATTTCGCGCAACGTGCATAATCGCCCGCCAGCTGGTCAATCTGCCAGCCTGGCTCTATGGTGCCGACGACCGATACCGAAAGAAGTTTTCCAGTGGGAAGTTCCCGTCGGGTCTGTTCAATGTCTTGTCGCCAGATATCTGGTGTCCGCGAGGGCATTCCAAAGGAAACGGCCCAGCTTCCTTCCATATTGGAAGACGTGGGGAGGTCCTGTTCACCACCATATAACTGATTGCTGGAAATCGGTTGCAGGTTCGGCAGAGGGTAACAGCTACGTTCTCCGCTACGTACGGTCTTGTAAGTTACGACATCAAAACCAAGTGATGCGTAATACAGACACCAGCGCCCGTTGAGCAAGGGGCCTGCAGGAATTCCCAGTGGTGAATCGACATCGATACCGCAATACTGCCAGCGTCCCGGTACGGGAGGAAGGTCACGCTCAACCGGGGCCGGGGCATGCGTGTAATTCCATTCATAGTCCCTGGATCGATCGTATCGAGGCAGTCCTTCTGGTGTAGTCATGGCGACTCCGGATACGGGGCAGAGAAAAGACCTTCGGAAATCTTGGTGTTCTGGGTTGCAGAAGATTTCATTCACAATACGGAAGATCGATTTTCGTACTCGATCTTCCTGACACGGTAACCGATCCGGTTGTTTCCAGCAAACGATGAAATAGTAAACCGAACGAACTACCGGATGGATCGATCCATCCGGTCCTGATTGCTTCTGGAAAGGGATCGTGCAGGCTGGTACGGTCGAGCCGTTAATGTTCCATTTGAACGAACCACGGGTGCGGCGGGAGCTGTTACATTTTACTCTGGTTTACCGCGCTGCTAAGATTCCAGCCATGATGGCGGATCGCGTCGGGTCTGACCGCTGTGACGCGGGCGACAGGAATTTCCATATCCAGGGTAGTTCACAACGAGAAAAAGATGGCAAATGAAACCAGGCCGGTGTCTGATGCAGAGACTTCGATTCCCCGGACGTGTCTACCCACCTGGTCGATCGCCGATCTTCCGAAACCCAGCCCACTGGGGCTTCATAACTGGAAGGGATTTATCGGGCCTGGAGTTGTGATGTGTGGAATTCAGATAGGCGGTGGGGAATGGCTGTTTGGTCCGGAGATTACGGTGCGTTATGGTGGCGGCTTAATGTGGATTGCCACGATCGCTATCATTTTACAGGTGTTTTACAATCTGGAAGCAGGCCGTTATACGCTCTATACCGGAGAACCGATTTTTACGGGGTTTATGCGCACCCGCCCGGGGCCCTCTTTCTGGGTAGTGTTTATTCTACTTTTAAATTTCGGCGCTCTGATTCCGGGACTTTCAACCCACGGAGCGGCCATTGTGGCATCCCTTGTACTCGATCGTCCGCCCGGTCCTGAGGATAAGGCGTTTGTGACGTATCTGTCCTATGGCGCACTGTTGCTGGTGACCTTACCGATTCTTATCGGTGGCAAAATCTACAATATGGTGCAGGTGGTGATGACGATCAAAGTGATTGTCGTACTCGGGTTCTGTCTGGTGATGGGGGTGTTTTTTGTTTCGCCCGAGAACTGGGCCAACGTGTTTTCGGGATTTCTCAAATTTGGCAATGTTCCGGTAGCCGATGGCCAGGGTGGAGAAGAGGTTGTCAATCTGTTTGGAGCTTATCTTTCCGATGGTCAGTGGCCGGTGATCGCAATGGGCAATATCGCAGTCCTGGGTGCGTTTGCTGGATTTGCTGGAGGAGGGGGGCTGAGCAATTCCGTATACAGCAATATGGTGCGCGACAAGGGATGGGGGATGGGCAGTCATGTGGGAGCCATTGCCAGTGCAATCGGAGGACGTAAGATTTCTTTGAGTCATCTGGGATCTGTTTTCCCGACGACTCCGGAAAATATGTCTCGTTGGCGCGGATGGTGGAGGTATCTGATAACCGATCAACTATTCATCTGGGCCCCGGGTTGCGTGATGGGAATGGCATTGCCGGCTCTTATATCGATTGAATTTTCTGAGTTTTCTCCCCTTTATAATCAGACGGATCGACTTGATTGGGCCCAGGCGGTTATTTCTGCTGATGGGCTGCGCCACGCCCCGCAGTTTTCACAAACTACAGCCCGAATTTTCTGGGTAGTGACCCTTTTTGTGGGAATGATGGTTTTGCTGCCCAGTCAGATGTCGATAGTAGAAGCCTTCAGTCGTCGCTGGACGGACATCATCTGGTCTGCCAACCGCCGGGTCCGAAGCTCCATGGCTGACGACCAGGTACACTATGTTTATTACTCGATTCTGGGTTGTTATGTGGTGTGGACGTTTTTCTGCGCCTATCTCTTCAATACGTACGGGACACCTAAACTTATGGTTCTGGTAGTGGCAAACCTGAATAATATTGCACTGGCAGTGACAGCTTTTCATCTGTTGTGGATCAACCGGACTCTTCTTCCGGAACCCTTGAGACCCCGCTGGTACAGCCAGCTGGGACTGCTTGCCTGTACGGTGCTGTATCTGGGATTGAGTGGAGTCGTATTTCATCAGAAACAGCTTCCGCTTATTCGTGAATGGCTGAGTGGCGGATGACAGGAGGCAACGAACCGATGGTTGGTGGTTGTGGCAGAGTGAGATTGGCCAAGACGGGTGAATTACGCTAAAACGATTTTATTGCACCATAAACGAGATACCTGGGAGCGTGTGCTGAGCAACCGGCGTGAACGGTAACTGGGGCATACAAGGTGACGAGCGATTTTTCAAAGGGATGACTGGAACAGGACATGGCGACCAAAACAAAAACCAAAAAGGCACAACACTTTCTTTCTGTCTATCGAACGATGCAGGTGATACGTCAGTGCGAAGAACAACTCGCCCGGCTTCATCAGCAAGGGCTTGTGCATGGAGCATGTCACACCTATGTCGGGGAGGAAGCCATTGCAGCGACCGTATGCTCCCATCTGCGTTCCGATGACGTAATATTCAGTACGCACCGGGGACATGGCCATGCACTGGCTAAAGGTGTAGAACCAAAAAATCTCATCGCAGAGCTTTTGGGACGCGAAACGGGTGTATCTCTGGGAAGGGGTGGAAGCATGCACCTCTTTTCACCAGAGATCGGACTTATGGGAACCAGCGGTATTGTAGGACCCTGTATTCTGCAGGCCGTAGGTGCTGGATACAGTTTCAAAGTCATGAAGACAGACCGGGTAGCGGTTGCTTTTTTTGGTGATGGTGCAGTCAACAACGGCGCCTTTCATGAGGGAATGAACATGGCGAGTATCTGGGACCTTCCCGTATTGCTGGTCTGTGAGAACAACCAGTTTGCGACGGAAGTTCCGTTCGGGTATTCCAGTGGTATTCCAGATGTTGGTCGCCGTGCAGAAAACTATGGAATTCCCGGTTTTGAGGTTGATGGAAACGATGTGGTTGCCATTGACCGTGTGGTTCAAAAAGCCGTTCAGCGGGCCCGAAAAGGGGAAGGGGCAACCCTGCTGGAATGCAAAACATACCGTACCCGTGCGCATGCCGAAGGCATGGGTGATTTCGACTACCGTACCAGAGAAGAAGTGGATGCCTGGAAAGAGCGGTCGCCTTTGATACAGTTGAAAGATGTGATGCTTAAGGAAGGGCTTGCTGAAGAAAAAACGTTTCTTGCTATTGATCAGGAAGTTTCTGAACAGATTAAGCAGGGCCGTGAATTTGCTGAAAAGAGTGACTGGCCGGATCCGGCAACGGTACGTATGCATGTGCGATGTGAGACGCCATCTGAACCCGCTAGTGTGATCCGTAATGAATGTCCCTCCGATACGACACGTGAACGAACCTTCATGCAGGCTACACATGAGGCTCTGTCAGAAGAGATGGAGCGGCATCCCCATCTTTTTGTAATGGGAGAAGGCATTGGGAAACGAGGGGGGAATTTCAATTCAACGACCGGACTTTACGATCGTTACGGTTCCGTACGTCTATGTGATACCCCGATTTGCGAGCGAGGGTTTGTGGGTTTAAGCGCAGGTGCAGCCATGACCGGAAGCCGTCCGGTAATCGATGCCATGTTTGCAGATTTCATTCTTGATTCCGTTGGTGAAACGATTAACCAGATTGCAAAAATGCAGTATATGAGCGCAGGGCGTTTGCGCATGCCGTTGTTAATACGCGGGTGTATTGGCATTGGTCATTCAGCCGCCACACATCATTCGGGCAATTATCATCAGTTGTATGCTCCGGTTCCCGGTCTCTGTGTTGTATTACCATCGATGCCCTATGATGCCAAAGGTTTGCTGAAGCATGCCTTGAATTCCGATGATCCGGTAATTTTTCTAGAGCCTCGGGAGTTGCTGACAGTCAAAGGGCCGGTTCCAGAACAAGAGTATGAAATCGAATTTGGTAAAGCATCAGTTGTACGCGAAGGAACCGATGTCACGGTTGTGGCCTTGGGGGTTATGGTTCATCGTACTCTGGAAGCTGCGGAGCTGCTGAAAGAGGAAGGGATATCGCTGGAGTTGATTGATCCGCGGACCATTTCTCCACTGGATACCCAGACCATGCTTCAGTCCGTTCATAAAACGGGACGGCTGTTGATTATCGATGAGGCCGTCGGACCCTGTGGGGTGGGGGCAGAAATAGCGGCTCAGGTCTGTGACCAGGGATTTGATGATCTGGACGCGCCGATCCGACGTGTTAATGGCGTGTTTGCACCGACTCCCTATAGCCCTCCTTTAGAACAGGCAGTGGTGCCTCAGGTTGCAGATATCGTTCAGGCCGTTCGTGATCTCGTCGAAGAATAAGAGGACCGATTCTCAAAAAGAAAATCCAGTGAACGTTGCTCCAGTGTGGTTTAAAGGTTTTCTTTTTATCATCGATTGTGGTGTTACTTGTTTCTAGTGGAAGTTTCATTATGGCAGTACCAGTTACCGTTCCCCGGCTCGGCTGGAATATGGATGAAGGGGTGTTTGTCGAGTGGTTGAAACAAGACGGTGATCCGGTTCAAGCCGGAGACGAACTGTTTACCCTGGAAGGAGAAAAGTCCGTCCAGTCGATTGAAACATTTGACGGCGGGATTCTTCGAATAGATCCGAACGGACCTGCTGCAGGTGATGTGGTAGCTGTGGGAGCCACGATTGCCTACCTTCTTGAAGAAGGAGAAACGATTCCATTGGAGGCACAGCAACCGTCTGAAAAAACCGCTTCAAAGCAAACGGACCAATCCTCTCAGGAGCAGCGACCTGACCAGATTTCGTTGCAGGCACCACCCGCGAGTCCTTCTGTACGTCGTCAGGCGCGTGTCCTGAAAGTGGATCTTAAACAGGTTAAGGGAAGTGGGCCCGGAGGACGGATCCTTGAGTCAGATCTTGTTATGCCGTCTGCGGTTCAGACTTCAAATAATCAATCAACAGAGGAGAAGGTACAACCCTCTTTGGTTCCATCTCGCAAACGACGTCCGGGACAGCCATCCATTTCTCCACGGGCTGCGCGTCGGGCAAGAGATCTGGGAATCGACTGGACACGACTGACTGGCAGTGGACGCTCGGGACGTATCCGTGAATCGGATATTGTCCGGGCAAGTGATTCGACGACGATTCCTGTTGGTGCAGACTCGACTGCAGTGACAGGGGAACGGGTATCACCGTCTCGCATTCGCAATACCATTGCGCGTCGAATGATAGTCAGTCAGCAACAAACGGCACCGGTGACATTGACCACTACCGTGGATGCGACCAATATCGTTAATTTACGTAAACAGTTTAAAGCCATATCGAAAACGGAAACTCCGATTGTACCGAGCTATCTCGATCTGGTTGTCAAGCTGACAGGTATCACACTTCCGGAACATCGATTCCTGAATGCACGGTGGGAGGAAGAGGGGATTCTCTTGTGTGATCAAGTGCATATTGGAATAGCTACCGAAACACAGTCCGGTCTTCTGGTCCCGGTGATTCGTAACGTTTCCGACCTGGCGTTAAGTGATATCAGCCAATGCTCTCAGGACCTGGTCCATCGCGCTCAGATTCAGCAGTTGGCAGAACATGAGCTGTCGGGAAGTACTTTCACGATTACCAATTTAGGCGCTTTTGGAGTGGAGGGATTCACTCCGATTATCAATTTTCCTGAATGTGCGGTTCTGGGACTTGGGAGGATCGATAGTCGGCCGGTGGTCACGGAAGGGCAGGTTGTGGTGCGCGAGACGCTTTACCTGAGTTTAACGTTCGATCACCGCATTATCGATGGGGCACCGGCTGCGCGTTTTCTACAATCGCTCGGACAACGCATTGAGAATCCCAGCCCCTGGTTGGTTGGATAATCCAAGAGAGTCATAGAAGGAGCAAAGTATGCAGACCGATCTTTCCGGACAGGTGAGCCTGGTCACTGGCGCTGCCCGTGGAATTGGTCAGGCCATTGCGGATCGACTTGCTTCCAGTGGTAGTAAAGTGTACTACACGGATCTCGATGAAACAGAAGCCCAGCAGGCCGCGTCGTCTTTTGAGGGTTGCTGTGGGCGCGCGATGGACGTTACCAGTCCGGAGGCGATTGATACTTTGATTCAGGAAGTGGTAAATGAGTCCGGCAGGCTTGACATTCTGGTGAACAACGCGGGTGTCAACACGATGGAACACCGGGTAACCATTGACGAATTTCCACAACATGAATGGGATCGTATTGTGGGCGTTGATCTCCATGGCCTTTATCAGGTGAGTCATGTTGCCGCAGGTGTAATGAAGAGACAGCAATCTGGACGTATTATCAATATTGCGTCCATCGTTGGGCTGGTTCCGCTACGTCTTCAGTGTGCTTTCGCGGCGGCTAAGGGAGGTGTTGTTAATCTCACTAAAGCGATGGCACTGGAGTTGGGAGGAGAAGGTATTCTGGTCAATGGTATTGCCCCTGGTTCAACACTGACGCAGGGAACCCGGAAGTTGTTTTACGGAGAGGATGGATCATTCAGCCAGCGCGTGCAGGAAATGCTGGATCATGTTCCGCTCGGACGACCCGCCACAACAGACGAGATTGCCGTAGGTGCACTGTTTCTGGCGGACCCTGAGAACTCTTATATGAACGGTCATATCCTTACTATCGATGGAGGCTGGATAGCGGGATACCATCGTAACTTTTGAAAACGGATCAGGGTAAAAGAGGTTCGCGTTACTGTGTTGTGGTCGATGGGGATCTGTTCAGCGGATGGCCTGCGGTTGCGGAGGCCGCTGCAAAAGATAGGCAAACAGATCGAGGATTTCTTCCAGCGTCAGGCTGTCTAAAAGACCTTCCGGCATGAGTGATACCGGAGAAGACAGGGTGGTTTCAATATCCGAAAACGGGATATCCACACGTGTGAATGGACGTAGGGGATCGGTCTGTACGGTAATAGAAGTTCCCTGGAGATTGACGATCTGTCCAGTCAGCTGGGTCCCGTTTTTTCTGATTACAACACTGCTGCGGTAGGGTTCAGCGATGACTCGATTCGGCGTGATCAGCGAGTCGAGCAGGTCACGTATTTCAAGTCGTCCCGACACCCCTGTCAAATTGGGACCGAGGACTCCTCCGGAGTCTCCGAGACGGTGACAGTTCTGGCAGAGCGCTTTGCGGAATATAGACTTTCCAGATCGTGGATCACGGGAATCGATAGAAGAGATCTGGAGCTTGGGAAGGAGATCGTGAAGGGTCCATTTTTTCACGATCGGTGTCGGTGCGTTTGGGGTAGACGGAATTTCCTGAATCAAGTCTTTAATCAAATCCTGGACTTGCGGATATGGACGGGATGCAATCGCACGAAGTTCATCGATATCCAGATATTGACGCAGTCGTTGCTTGAGTGAATCGGTCCATTTCAGGTTTGCCGACTTTCCCAGATAATAGAGATAGTGAATCTGCTGTGATGCAGTTGCGGTGTACTGAAGGCAGTCCAAAGTGCGCGAAATTATCTGGTCACTGTCCAGCAACACGAGGATTTGTATCAATTCCTGGTTCAACAGATCTTGTGTGCTGGGATAGTGTGGATCGAGTTGTTTCACGATCATCGATCGTTCGGCTTCTGTCAGAGAGCCGGGGATGTCAAGGACGCATGCATAGGTCCGTACCAGATCCAGTTGTTGAGAGAGGGGCAGGCGATTCCATTTCAGAGTGGATAGACGGGAAAGAATCTCGGAACGATGTTGCGTGCCACCCTGACGGGCAAGGGCGATCATGGCTGAGAGTAGCGCCTGTGAGCAGGTCTCTTTCAAGGCGCGTTTTTTCCAGACCGTGAGGGGTTGATGTTCCAGCGCCAGGCGCGCCGCGTAACGAATAGAACGATCGGGATGATTGAGATGTTTCCAGATGAGCTCTATTGCCGGAGGAGCCGTCTGCTGGTGAAGGGCCTCAAGCTGATGACGCAGTGGCCGTAAAGACGCCGATGTGTGTTTTGGAGTTTTCTGAATCGAGAGGGTCTCAGAGGAGTCCGGTGAAAGGGGACCCGTCCAGGTGACACGAAAAAGTGCGGAGGCAAGTCCTCGACCACCGGTGATGAAATACAGCGCACCATCGGGACCGACCTGAAGGTCCGTTGCCGGAAGTGGTCTGCCAGAAAGAAAGAATTCGTGATGTGCCTGGAAGGAAGCCCCTTTTTCCTCCAGATGGATGGCGTAAATACGACCGTAGCTCCAGTCATTGACAAATAGCGCCTGCCGATATTTCCCGGGAAATTGAGTATGCGTTCCGAAAACCATGCCTGTCGGCGATCCCGGCCCTACTTCTACTACCGGCCCAGCCCGGTCAGGATACCAGGGGCGGGAGGTTTTCGGTCCCTGTCTCCAACCAAAATCGGCCCCGCTGACCAGGTGAAAGACCGTGGTTGGTCGATACCAGGGCAGCCCCATGTACCCTTCGTTGTCTGAGTCAAAGGTGAAGAGTTCTTTTTCTGGAGAGACAGCAATGTCATATGCATTTCTCAATCCCACACAGTAAAGTTCCCGTGACTTACCATCCGGAGAAACACGAATGACCCAGCCTTGATCGTGTTCCGGGAACGCTTGATGAATGTAGGAAGGTCTTCGGGGACGAACCCCGGTAAGCCCTTCCGGAAGATGCGTGGCATTGCCTGCAATGAGGTAAAGCCACGGTTGTCCGGGGACGTGGACAACTGCGTGAGGACCGTGTTCACCACTGCCGGGTATCTCCAGGATGCACTGCGCTTCACCCCAGATCCCGTTTTCGTCCTGGTCCTGAATGCGGTATAACCCGGGTTTGGGATGCTCTCCACCAACGACGGCAAAGAGACTGTCATAAGCATAAAGCAGACCGTGTGCGGCACCGATACCCAGATCGAGTTTTTCAACCCCGATGTTTTCGATACTTTCACCGGGAGCAGAAGGAGTGATGCGCCACAGGTTCTGATCGGTTCCCGAAACGGTGACTCTTCCCTGTGAATCAAAAGCCATGCTGATCCAGGAACCCATTTCAGCAGTAGCCGTTAAGAGTCTTTCGACCTGAAATCCAGGAAGGGTTACGAGCCCGGAATTGCGTGTCTGTAGAGTTTCCGTACCGGATGTCGTAAGGAAGCCGATTCCCGTTGCCCATAACAGTAATGCTGACCAGAGAGTCATAACTGAACTCGATTGAAAAAGGGATGGCAGAAAGTGAAACCACCCGATAAAGGATAGTTTCCCGGACTAGGCAGCTCAACGGAATCTTGAAAGGAAGGTGAAAGGTTGTTGAAGTGGCAATCACGGAAAAGCGCAATGGATACGGCACGCTGGATGGATTAAGATATCAGCGTAGGCGGTGGTAGCGAAATAAGGAAAGTACAAAACAGGTTAACATGTGACAGGCGATGTTCTGTTCTTAACCAGCCTTTGAGAGGATTCTTTCCGGGAGGATATGTGGTGTTTTCTCATCCGGTTAATCAAACGTTGCAGCATCCGTCAGCGTCCAGACGTTCAGCGATTCAGGCTGGAGCCATCGGTTTGCTGGGTCTGGGTAGTAATCATCTACAGGCACTTCAGGCTTCGGATTCGACGCATCCGAAAGGGAAACAGCCACATGCTGGTGCGAAGTCCTGTATTTTTATTTTTCTATCCGGTGGACTGGCGCAACATGACAGCTTTGATATGAAGCCGGAAGCTCCTGACAGCATTCGTGGTGAATTTCAGCCGATTGCCACTCGTACGCCAGGTATTCAGATTTGCGAACATCTTCCGGAATTGGCAAAAAAAAGCCATCTTTGGTCTTTGTGTCGATCGCTTACTCATCCTTCGAATGAACATTCACAAGGGCACCACATCATGCTGACGGGGCGTACACCCATGCCCCCCGGGTTCAATGCCAGTCTTCCCAAACCGACAGACTGGCCGTCTATCGCATCCGTTGCGGGTAATGCTGTTTCAGGAAACAACAACCTTCCTCCGGCAGTGGTACTGCCTGAAAAACTTATCCATAACTCCGGTCGTGTGATTCCGGGCCAGTTTGGTGGTCAGATGGGGGCGCATCGAGATCCCTGGTTTATCCATGCCTCACCATTTCATCCTCTTGCCTATGGTGCCTACCCAAGATATACGTTTGATCATCAGGAACGAGGCAACTCGGACGATCGGGTATTCCAGGCGCCGAATCTGACGCTGCCTGAAGGGCTCCTGCGTCATCGATTTGGTTCCCGTTTGAACTTGCTGGATGCTATTGAAAGTCAGCGAAGGACCCTCGATTCGTACGCCTCAGCGGAAAATTTTGATCGTTATCGTCAGGGGGCTATTTCCTTGTTGAATGAGCCTCGTGTTCGAGATGCTTTTGATGTAACCAATGCGGATGAACCGACCCAGGAACGCTATGGTGCCAATGCGTTTGGATGGTCCTTGCTAATGGCCCGTCGTCTGGTCGAAGTAGGGGTTCGTCTGGTACAGGTAAACCTTGGAAATAATGAATGCTGGGATACCCATGGTGAAGCCTTTCCACATCTGAAAGACAAACTATTGCCTCCTACAGACCGTGCACTTTCCGCACTGCTGGAAGATCTTCAGGAGCGTGGTCTACTTGATGAAACCCTGATTGTGATGGCAGGTGAATTTGGTCGCACACCGAAGATTTCTCATTTGCCACAATTCTATAAGCTCCCCGGACGTGATCATTGGGGTGCTGTACAAACGGTTTTCTTTGCCGGTGGTGGAATTCAGGGCGGCCAGGTCATTGGTCAGTCAGATAAGATCGGTGGTTATCCTGCAACCAGTCCGCAGAAACCAGAGAACATGGCGGCTTCTATTTATCAGACGCTGGGAATTCCTGAGACCACACAATGGTTTGATACGCTGGAACGTCCTCACCATGTTTACTTCGGATCGCCGATTCCCGGTCTTATATGAGGGAAATGTGATTCACTGCGTGAGCGATTTTCGGTTCCGAATCAAGAGCGATTCTCAGGAGTTGATAACCGCTGGGGATTGGAAGTAAAGTGAGGCGATAGAGGCCCAAGCGGATTCGTTACGGACTTTTCAGGTACCGGACGATAACTACTTTGGATATACAGAAACGCAAAGGGCACACCTTTGCGATCCAATCTGCTGGTTTGCTAAGATGAAAAAGATTCGCTGGTACGCCAGAGGGGGCTGTTAAACAGGAAACGATTTTTTCGGGAATCACGATGAAGGGACTTGCGGAGATGTCGGAGAAAGTTCGGACAAGGTGGCTCCTGGTTAGCGTGCTGTTTCCGATGTCTGTCTATGCAGATCAGGTTCGACAGGAGATTTTTCTGTGGCAGGGAACACCACCCGGAGCAGAGACGGAAGCAACCGTCGAAAAGGTTGTTGAACGAGGTCTTGAGGGAGCCAGTCGAGACCGGAGCATTACCGGTGTTCATCGTCCCACTCTGACGATCCACTTACCTGAAAAAAAGAACGCCCGGTCACACGCTGCCATGATCATCTGCCCCGGTGGTGGATTGTCCCGAGTTGTGATTGACAAAGAGGGTAATGATTTTGCCCGGCTTCTTTGTACTTACGGTGTTGCCGGTTTGGTCCTGAAATTTCGAACGCCTTCTGCGAATAACGAGCATTACGGAATGTCTACACTGGAAATGGACATTAAACGTGCCATTCGATTGACGCGTGCTCATGCAGAGCAGTGGAACCTGGACCCTCAGCGTATTGGTGTGTTTGGTTTTTCAGCAGGAGGGATTCTTGCGTCGACCGTTGCCACCCGATATGACCGCGGGAACCGGGAATCGGTCGATTACATCGAGCAGGAAAGCTGCCGTCCGGATTTTCTGGGTTTGGCCTATCCACTCATTTCCTTGAGACAGGAAATTTGCAGTGAACAATATCGGCGACTTCTTTTCGGAAAAAACCCGAGTGCCGACCGCATCCTGAAATATTCCAGTGAATTAAATGTGAGTGAGAAGACACCGCCCACTTTCATATGTCATGCGGAGGATGATCAGGCAATTTCGATTGAACATTCACGACTGTTTGTAGAGGCCTGTCGCGTGGCGGGTGTCCCTTGCACGACTTTTTTTCGATCACGTGGAGGGCATGGATACGGTGTTCGTAAATGGGGCACGCCCATTAATCAATGGCCACAAGCTTTCGTCAAGTGGATGCAGTTGCGTGGGATATCGGAAGATCGCCGCTAGGTTTTTTTAGATATAATGCTTCCTTCGAGGCAAAACAGGTTGGCAGATTATGAAGCGACTTCATGCTGATAACGAAATCAGAATTGTTTTGTGTGTTCTGGTCTGTCTGTTTGCGTTAGGTGAAAGTGTTGTTTGCGGAAATGAAATTGATTTTTCCAGGGATATACGCCCCATACTGACTCGACATTGTTTTACCTGTCATGGTCCCGGGCATCAGGAAGCGGGATTTTCATTTCACGATCGAAAACAGGTTCTGGTTCCGGCACCATCAGGGCACGCTCCCATTGTTCCCGGGAATTCGAAAACCAGCACTGTCATCAGACGCATTCTTTCAGAGGTCCCCTCTGAACGCATGCCGCTTAATGCCAGTCCTCTTAGCGATCAGGAAATAGAATTGATGACCCGGTGGATCGATTCAGGTGCCACATACAATGAACACTGGGCTTTCATTCCGGTCGTAAGTCCTCGGATTCCCGATGTTCAGGAAGGGATGCAAGGCGGCAACGAAATAGATGCATTTGTCCTTGCCCGCCTACATGAGCAGGGCCTGGCAGCGTCTGATGAAGCACTCCCAGAGACCTTGATTCGACGCTTGTATCTTGATCTGGTTGGTTTACTACCTACGCCGGAACAGATAAACGAGTTTCGTAACGACCATTCAGACAAAGCGTATGGGGTATTGGTTGATCGATTGCTGGAATCGCAACATTTTGGAGAACGATGGGGGCGCCACTGGCTCGATTTGGCACGCTATGCCGATTCTTTTGGTTACGAACGAGATGATGTGCGGCCCAACGCGTGGCGCTATCGCGACTGGGTGATTCAGTCACTGAACCGCAATCAGCCATACGATGTGTTTTTGATCGAACAGCTGGCAGGAGATTTAATTCCAGATGCATCCTTACGACAACGGACGGCTACCGGTCTCAGCCGGATGAATATCAAAAACAATGAATCCGGGATCAACATGGAGGACTATCACAACCGTGAAACGGTTGATCGAGTGAATACCACAGCTACTGCAATGTTAGGGCTGACGCTGGGGTGTGCTCAGTGTCACTCACACAAATACGATCCGATCAGCCAGAATGAGTTCTACCAGTTTTATGGGTTTTTTAACAATCTGGAAGAACAAGATCTTGAAATCACAGGTTCCCAGGCCGATCAATCCCGTTACGATCGTTCGGTTCAGAGTTATGAGGTTAAAAAGCTTCAATTGGAATCACGGAAGAAGCTGCTCGAAGCAATGCGTAAATGGGAAAGACCCGTTTCGTGGAAGGAAGATGCGGATCAGCAGTACCAGATCATGTCTCAGCAGCAGCAATGCTGGGTGAGCTGGATTGAAAAAGGCAACGACGGATGGTTTCAGGGGGTTTCGGTACAACAGGCGAAAAAAGCTGATCTGCCAGATGAAATCGTATCGCTGCTGGAGATTGAAGCCGATAAACGAACGGATCATCATCTGAAGGTACTGCAGGATTACTACCCTCGTTTCAAAACCAAAGTAGAAGTTCATGCGGCGTCGATTCATTCGGCCAGGGAACGTCTGAAATGGTTGAATATTACCGATGAACTACGTGAAAACCTTGTGCGAAATCAGGACTCGTGGACAGAGATGGAGCGTGGTTCGGTGCTTCAATTCTGGAAGTCGCTTTCGACACGTCAGGATGATACGAAACAGGCGATAAGGCAACTTTCTGTCGAGGAGCGTCATCTACCTAAGCCGTATGTGATGGCAGTGAAAGAATCACGTGAGAAACGCCGTACTACCCATGTGTTGCTGCGCGGCGATTTTAAGCAGAAGGGGGCTGAAGTGGAGTCGCGACCTCCCGCGGTTCTGAATTCATTTCAACCTCGCGGTGAAGACGCCGATCGACTCGATTTGGCCCAGTGGATGGTACATCCGGATAACCCGTTGACTTCGAGGGTTGCGGTCAATCATATCTGGAAACATCTTTTTGGCGCTGGAATTGTGACCAGCGTTGATGATTTTGGTGTTCAGGGAGAATTTCCATCTCATCCGCGTCTTCTAGACTGGCTTGCACACACGTTGATGCAGTCGGGATGGGACAGAAAGGCATTGATCAGGAAGATCGTCCTTTCTACCACATATCGTCAAACGTCTCACTCCCGTTCGGATCTTCAGGACATAGATCCATTGAACCGATTGCTTGCCCGTCAGACCCGATTTCGGCTGGAATCAGAGATCATCCGTGATCTGGTACTGAATGCCGGAGGACTTCTCAATGAGGACATCGGTGGACCGACCATTTATCCCGAGGTCCCTTCGTCCACTCAGGACCTGAGCTATAAGTACAAGACACGCTGGTTGGTTTCAGACAAACCGGAACGTTATAGACGTGGCCTGTACATTCATTTCAAGCGTACCAATCCTTACCCCAGCCTGGTCATGTTTGACAGTCCAGAAAGTAATCTTTGTCATCCACAGCGTAATCGTTCGAATACACCTCTGCAGGCCCTGACGACTTTGAATGATCCGGTATTTGTCGAAGGGGCTCAGGCGTTGGGGCGGCTTTTGACAGAGATGTCGGAGTCTTCGGAAGAGCGGTTTCAATATGCCTCAATGCGCGTATTATCGCGCAATCTGGAATCACGGGAGCGAGAGACGCTGCAAACGCTTTATGAAGAGGAACAATCATTTTACAGGGAGCATTCAGAAGCCGCGGATGCGCTGGTTGGCAGGTATTCATCCGCTCCGGTGTCTAATGTGCAGACGGCCGCCTGGATTTCGGTTGCCCGGGCTCTTTTGAATCTGGATGAGTTTATCACTCGGGAATGAAATGGGAGTTAGTCGGAAACGGCGGGATGAAATCTATGAGTGAAGCATATCGGTTAATCGAGTCAAACCGTCGCGAGTTTTTCACTTCAGCAGCCAGCGGTCTTGGCGCAGTTGCCCTTAATAGCCTGCTGCAACAAAGTGGAACCTCCGCTTCAGAGTCTCCCAATCGTCATGCCTTGACGGTAAACCCTGCGCATTTTTCCCCGCGGGTAAAGTCCTGTATTTTCTTTTTTATGGCGGGGGGGCCAAGTCAGGTAGACCTTTTTGATCCCAAGCCGGTGTTGAGTGAACGTCATGGTCAGAAAATTCCTGATTCGATCCTTCGCGATGTGGAATTCGCATTTATTAAGAAGGACGAAGCCGTTCTCAAGGGATCGCCGTCTTCTTTCGAAAAATGTGGTGAGAGCGGCGTTTCCTACTCGGACATGATCCCACATATTGGATCCTGCGCAGACGATATTGCAATGATTCGAACCATGCATGGGGAGCAGTTCAATCATCATCCAGGACAGTTGCTGTTGAGTTGTGGCAAGGCAGATCTCGGGCGACCCACGATTGGATCATGGTTGCTGTACGGATTGGGCAATGAATCGGAAAACCTGCCTGGATACGTCGTGTTGACTGCGGGCCGTGGGGCGAGTGGTGGATCCAGTAACTGGAGTAGCGGGTTTTTATCATCGAGGTATCAGGGTGTTCCGTTTCGTGATCGAGGTGATCCGGTTCTGTTCCTGTCCAATCCAAAAGGTGTCCAGCGGTCCAATCAACGACGGACACTGGATGCGATTAAGAAGTTGAATCGCTTGCATTATGAACAAGTCGGTGACCGTGAAATTACCAGCCGTATTACACAGTATGAACTGGCGTTTCGCATGCAGGCAGCGGCGCCGGAGTTGACGGACTTGTCTTCTGAAACGCAAGGTACACTGGAGGCATATGGGGTAGGTCGCAAGACACCCAGGCCAACAGCAGATATGCAGGCAGGTGATACCTATCACCGATTTTCAACCAATTGTCTGTTGGCGAGACGTTTGGTCGAGCGCGGCGTTCGTTTTGTCAATGTCGTACATGCGTCCTGGGATCAACACGGAAATCTGAAACATGACCTAAAGTGGAACTGCAACATGGCAGATCGGCCGGTAGCCGCTCTGATTCGAGACCTGAAAGCACGTGGGATGTTACAGGACACCCTGGTTGTTTGGGCAAGCGAATTTGGCAGAACCCCTTTGGGGCAGGGAACGGACGGCAGGGATCATCACCCCCATGCTTTCAGTATCTGGATGGCCGGTGGCGGAATCAAAGGTGGAAGTGTACATGGCATAACCGATGAAATCGGATGGGCGCCTGTAAAGGACCCTGTGCATGTCAATGATTTTCAGGCCACGCTTCTGCATCTTTTTGGTTTGAATCATGAGCAACTGAGTGTTCCCTACCGTGGTCTGAACATGCGTTTGACCGATCTAAAAGGAGAAGTGATCCATAACCTGATTGAATCTTCGACCGGATAGGGCAGGATGCCGTTCCGGTATCAACTCGGTCGGGACGAAGGATTGATTACCATGCCACTCGTAGGTACTATCATTTTAATGGAATGGTGGATGTTGATTTTTGCTGTCTGCGACAGAGAGAATCGGATACGATCCGAAATTTTCGACGCAAACCAGGAGGTATTTCATGAAGCCTCGATCTTCTAATCCGTGCCCCACACATCGTGAGGTTGCCTCACTGGTTGATCGAAGGGCATTTCTGGTTGCCGGAGCTATGGGTTTTGGAGGGCTTGATGCAGCACGGCTCAGTGCTGCTGAAAGAACCAGCGGTAAGGCAAAGACAACGATCCTCATTTGGCTCAGCGGAGGTGCGTCCCACATCGATACCTGGGACATGAAGCCAGAGGCACCCCAGGAGTACCGAGGTCCTTTTCAGCCCATACAAACCCGTTCACCGGAGTTGAGCCTGTGTGAACATCTGCCTCGATTGGCAACACAGGCCCACCATCTGGCAGTCGTCAAATCACTGGGCCATTTCAGACGGGGCACCGGTGATCATCATGCCGGTTACTACTACAATCTCACCGGACACGCGCCCGATCGTAGTTTTCCGCAACTGTTGAATGATCGAAAGCCCAGGCCCACAGATTGGCCATTTTTTGGAACGGTTCTCGGATATAAGCGTCCCAGGCATCCCTATCTGCCTCAGGTGGTTTCGTTGCCCTTGAAACCAGGGGCACCTCAATTTACCCGTCCTGGTCAATTTTCAGCGATGCTCGGTATTCAGCATGATCCGCTTTATGTCTATGGAGATTCGGATCATCCCATGCAGTTTACGGTACCGGCTTTGTCGTTGCAGGGCGATCTAAGTGGCGCACGTCTGGCATCGCGACGGGAATTGCTGACCCAGATGGATGCAGCCCATCGCAGCCTGGACTCCCATCTTTCTACAAACCATTACTCGGTCCATCAGGAGAAGGCTTTCTCCTTGCTGGGATCGCAGCAAACCCGAAATGCGTTTGATATATCAGAAGAGTCAGAACATCTGCTGGATCGTTATGGACGGACGGTGAACGGCATGAGTATGTTGATGGCATGTCGTCTGGCCGAGGCGGGAGTGCCCAGCGTTTCTGTGTTCTGGAAAGGGAATAAGAAGCTTGCAGAATCCAAAAACTGCAAGAGCGGTGGAGGATGGGACACACACGGAAACAATTTTGTGTGTCTGAAAGAGGTTCTATTGCCGGAACTGGATCAGAGTTTGTCGACTCTTCTGGAAGATCTTGATAACCGTGGTATTCTGGATTCGACCTTGGTTATGGTTAACAGCGAGATGGGGCGTAAAACTAAGATTGGTGATCCACGTTCAGGAGGAGTCAAGGGGGCTGGACGGGATCACTGGACACACTGCATGAGCGTGTTGCTTGCTGGAGGAGGAATACGAGGTGGCCAGAGTTTTGGATCATCCGACCGTGTGGCTGCCTACCCCGCGGACCGACCCGTCGCCCCCGAAGACATTACCAGAACGGTATATCACGCAATGGGTATTCAAGATCTCCAGGCAATCGACAGTCAGGGCAAACCCACACAGCTTTTGAGTGAGGGTGAAACCATTCAAACGCTGTTCTGAGTGTGGCTTTTGGATGCCAGGAATAGCAGTTCCGTTTTGGATGAGATCGGACTGCGCTTTGCCATATCCGGTGTGATTCGAAAGAAGTCTTTGTGAACAGCTCCTGTTTTTGCAGGTATCTATCCAAAAGTAAGAAGCAGTTTCAAGGGGGCTGTCTGATGCCATATGCCGACCGAAGAAAGCGTATATCGCGTGGTTCCGGAGGCCATGGATATGTGCTTTCTGTCCTGTACGAATAGAAAGGAACGGTTCAAAATGAGAGGTTTTCGCGCGGTGTGGACAGGCTTGCTTTTTTGGATAGGGTTCCTCGTATCTTCGTCTGTCCAAGGTCAGGATTCACAGCCCGCTTATCTGGATTCCGAAACAGCGGGACCGGATTTTTCTGTTCAGGGTGAATATCTGGGTTTGATCGGAGATGTCTATCCGCTTGGTGCCCAGATTATCAGTCATGGATCCGGAACATTTGAAGGCATTCTTTTCGGAGGTGGTCTACCCGGTGCCGGATGGGATGAGAGGACACGGTTTCATCTGAGAGGTCAGCGTACCCGTGACGTAGTGATGTTGGAAGGAGTGCATGGGGAACGCCTCATGTTTATCAATCCGAATATCAAGGGAACCATTGAGAAAAATATTTTTCAGGGACAGTCGCTGTGTTTTCAAAATCGAGTTTCCGACCCTTTGTTTTCACTGCATAAAGTAACACGACAATCACCAACGCTTGGCTCAGTACCTCCTGAGGGCGCGTGTGTGCTGTTTGATGGCACCGATACCGATGCCTGGGTCGACGGGCAGATTGTGGAAAATAAGTTGCTTCGCTGGGGGACACGAACCAAACAACACTTTGGTGATCACATGTTTCATCTGGAGTACCGTACCCCGTACATGCCTACTGCAAAAGGAATGCAGCGTGGCAATAGTGGGGTTTATGTACAGAATATATGGGAAATTCAAATTGTTGATTCATTCGGATGGAATGAAGAGAATCGAAAATACGAAAGGTTGTCTATCTTCGGGCAGGCGGGAGGCCTGCATGAAATGATCGGACCTCGAATCAATATGTCTTTCCCTCCACTATCCTGGCAAACGTTCGATGTCGAGTTTGTTTCTGCGCGGTTTGACGACAAGGGAAACAAAATGAAATCGGCCATGATTACGGTTTACCACAATGGTATTTTGATTCACGATCGCTATGTGATTCCATCGTTTGCCCCCGGCCGTGATCCTGTCGATGAACGTGATAAAGGCCCCTTGTATCTGCAGGATCACAAGAATCCCGTTGTGTATCGCAATATCTGGCTGGTGGAAAGATAGCCGGAATACTTTCGGTGTTGGGACACGGGCTTGCGATGACATCGGTCACGGATATTCACATTTGCTATCGTAATTCTCCCTGATGTCGATCACAATGAACGGAGCTGGTTGTGATCGTAGGGAACTTCTGTTGGCCGAGAGGAGAATGGTGTGGCACGTGACATATTCCGAGGAGAAGGTGGAGATAATCTAAATTTGGATGATTTCCCCTGGCAGAAGATTTCCGGATTCCTGCCATTTTTAATAATTGCTGTTGTGGGTATAGTTTTAATTGCAAAGTCTGCGGTCACGGTACAGGCACATGAAAAAGCGGTGGTTCTTCGTTTTGGAAAAGAGAAGGGTATCTTGCCCCCCGGGCTTCATTTTCTGATTCCCTTTGTAGACAAACCGATCAATGTGAATACTCAGGAATTCAGTATCCGCCTTCCGATGGGAGGGGCTGAAAATGACCAGACTCTGATGTTAACCGGAGATCTGAGTGCGGCCGTGGTACAGTGGACCATCCAGTTTGCTGTTTCTGATCCCGCTAAGTACCTTTTTACCATGGATCATGATCCCATTCCTTCTCGCAATGTTAGTCATGTAGGTGCGGTTGTTGAAGCGATTTCCCAGAGTGTAATGCATCAACTGGTGGGTGATTACTCCATTGATGAGATGCTGACGGATCGTCGTGAAGAAGTCCGTGCCGAGGCACAAGAGTTGACAGAGACACAACTGGCAAGGTTTGGCATAGCGGTACGCAGTTTGCAGCTTCAAAGAGTGACGCCCCCGCCACGAGTCAATCAGGCGTTTGATGAAGTGAATGCCTCGTTACAGAAAAAGGAAGAGCTGGTTAACCAAGCCAAAAGAGAACGTAATGTCATGCTTCCTCAGGCCTTGGCCGGCAAAGACAAGTTGATACAGGAAGCCAACGGGTATGCCCGACGTCGTCGTGCCGAAGCGGAAGGAGAAATCGCAGCGCTACTGGCCAAGTATGAACAGTATAAGCTTGCACCGGAGTCCACGCGTCAGCGTCTTTATCTGGAAGCGATGGAGGAGGTTCTTTCAGGAGATTCTCCGATCACGATCATTGATGACGAGCTGCCCAGTGTGCTACCCATGATGCAGATCGGATCCGATCAACCTTCCGGGCCGTTTTCACCGAAGGGAGGTGTCCGATGAACTTTCGTGGAGTGGCACTTCTAATCGTGATCGGGATGGTTCTTGGTACGCTTTTTCTGCCAAGCTTGGCGTATGTGGTGGATCGCCGTGAACTGGTCGTTGTGAAAAAGTTCGGAAGAGTGGTCGCACAGCATACGGAGCCCGGATTTAATTTGAAATTGCCGATTATCCACGAGGTGGTACGACTACCTCGCAGGGAACAGTTCTGGGGGGGAACACAGAATGAAGAGATCCCCAATTTACCTACCAGTGATGCCTTTAAGGTAGAAGTGATACCCTGGGCTATCTGGAAGATCACCGACCCCAAGAGTTTTGTTTCCGTACTCGTGGACACGGATCAAGCTGAGCTGCGTGTAAAGCAGATAGTGCGTGGTGCGGTGCGAGATACCATTACACAGTTTTCACTGGCTGACCTGGTTCGCAGTACTTCCAGAGAGCTGTCGTTTTCTTTCCGTGCTGAAGCAACGCCACTGGAAGGAGAAATGCTGGTCGAAAAAGGCAGCTCCGATCAGGGTGATCCGACGCTAGATGCTCCGACCAGCGTTACGCTGGGGCGAAAAGGAATTATTGATCAGATTCGTACCAAAGCCATTGCAGATCTGGCATCAGAAACTGACGAATCAGGGGGTGGTCGTGGGATTGAGCTGGTTGATGTCGGAATTGCCAAGATTGATTTTGTGCCCACCGTTCGAGAGGCGGCTTTTAATCGTCTGATCGCGTTGATGAATGCCAGTGCCAGTTACCATACCAACGAGGGTGAAAGGCTCAAGCAGGAGATCATTAATCGTACCTCTGCTGAAGTACAGCGTATTCAAGGTGAGGGAAAACAACAAAACAGTCAAATTAAGGGTGGGGCTGATGCGGATGTAATACGCATGTATGCCGAAGCGATGGAGCAGGTAGGCGAGTTCTATTCATTTATACGCACTCTGGAGGCGTATAAGAAATCGTTGACCAGGAATTCGCGTTTTATTCTGAGTACCAATAACGAGTTTTTCCGGCTCTTGAAAAGTGTTGAAGGCGAGTCAGGGCCGTAAATCGAAATGTGCTTCAGGCTTTGGTGTCCAGGGGATCCGCATCGATCAGGTTGTGGAAGTACCAGAATGGGAGGCCGCCTTTTTACTTTTCAGGCAGGCCAGGGTCGTATTCATTACTACCCGTACGGTATTTTGAATACGTTGGTTTCTGCGAATCAAAATCAACGGGTACGGTCGCTTCGGAAACCGGGAGATAGGGTAACGATCATCGCGGGTTTGGAAGTTCCTTGAAAGTGTGATTTCGTGTTTCGATCCAGGTTCCGATAGTAAGCATGGCTACCGTTACAGGTAGTACAACCAGTAAGGGATCCACCGTCCACTCGATGACCATGGATCCGACGTTCTGGACGCTGCCGAGGAGTTGATAGGTGATCACTAAAACGGATCCTGCCAGCATCGAAAGAAATACGGTGTTCGGAGCACGACGGACCGAACGAAAAAGAACCAGAGCTACCAGGGCAGGGGCAACCGATGCTCCCATGATTCGACCGCCCAGCCAGAAAAGTTCCATCATGACGGGAAACACCGAATAGATGACCGCTGCCAGTACACCTACCAGAAGTATGTTCGTGCGATAGATCCATAGTTGAGCTCGCGCGCTGGCTTTGGGGTGGATAAATCGAGTGTAGACATCAATGGTGAAGTTGGAAGCAATCGTATTGATGGTCGAGTCCAGTGTGGACATACTGGCTGCCAGAATACTGATGACGATGATGCTGGCTAACTGGCCTCCGGCGACTCCGAATGTCATTCGCAGGAAAACTTCTTCTCCAGGTATGTTGGGACCATATTTTTCCCGTGCAAGGATTCCGATCAAGGGAGGGATGATATACCAGATTGTCGAAAGGATTCCTCCATATAAGAAACCCTGGCGAGCGGCTTTGGTACTGGACGCTGCGAGACCTCGTTGAATGATACTCTGATAACCAGCGGTGATCGCGATTCCGATTACAATCCATGCCAGGACCTGTTTGAACCCTCCTGGCCCCAGAATTCCTAGAAAATCCGAATCGTGACTTATGTGATGTGCTTGCCAGTCTTCCGTTGACAGGAATCCGAAAACAACCAGAACCAGTGATCCCATTGAGACAATAAAGAATTGGATGGTGTCGGTTACCAGAATGGCCCACATGCCACCCAGAAAAACATAGACAAGAGTCAGTGCGGTCATCAGTATCAGGGATTCTGTAAGGGATATTTTCAATAACTGGGATATGACCACAGCCAGTGAGCCGATCACTCCGGCTGTTGCGCCCAGATCGCGAAGTAGAATGAGAATCAGGGCCAGAATGCGATGTCTGGGGCCAAAAAAGCGTTCGAACAGTTGAGGAATGGTAAGGATTCGAGTTGCCCGCAGACGTGGCACGATGTAATAACTCAACCATATGGTCGCTAGAACAAAAGAACCACCTGTCCAGTAAGCGCTGAGGCCGAAATCTTTGGCAACACCGGATATTCCGATCAGTGTCACACCGTTAATCCAGGTTGCTGCTACCGAGAAGGCGATGAGCCATGGGCCGGAGTGACGGCCAGCGACGGCCATGTCTTCGACCTTGCTGACCTTGGTGCGTGCCGCCCATATGCCAATGGCCAGCATCAGAAACAGGTAGCTTGCAATCAGCCACCAGGCGGGTTGAAACGTGTCCATTTAAGGACCTTTCAATAGAATGATTTTCCATATCCACAGGTATACGAATCCCAGAAGGATCAGCAGGGCCAGACTGATCCATGGATTGAGCGATGGAGAAGGAACTTCATCCATGAGATCGCGTTCCTCTTCGCTATAACGAAGTGCTTCGTCTGATTTTTCTGAATGGTCTGTTGCGGCGTGTGACATGCTGTTTTCTGGTTTTCTATCCGTTATGTCTGGAAGGATATGCAGATCGATGGCTACCGTATGGTTGCTTGGTATGTTTGACGGCACCTTGGTGATATATTCCTGTTTTTCAGGGTTGGTTTTATGGATTTGAAGTCTCGAGTGTGTTGCGTTCTCTGAGTGTCCGTTCAAACCAGGGCACCCATCGTATCCAGAGAGGGATCCACATCAGAGTCATCAGTCCGGCACATACGAAAAATACCTGTTGCGAAGGCATGCCCAGGACATTTCGGCATATATAGAAGATGAAATTTCCAACCGTAAGGGCCAGAAAAGACATCGCATTGGCCATGCCCAGAGTACGCCCGCGCTGATGAGGCTCGGGCAGCGCTTGGAGAAGTGACTGAAGGGGTACGAGGAAACAGCCCGCCATGAGTCCGGCACCCGCCAGGCAAACGGCGACCAGGGGATAGCTGGTTGGAATAATGGCGAGGAGAATAAAAAAGGTAACCATTCCGCACGATCCGAGCAGCGTGTAACCTGGTTTGATCGTGCTGCCGGAAAGGAAACCGACCAACGCACAGCCCGAACCGACTGAAATAGCCAGAATGGCCAGTAGGTAAGCCGTCTTTGTGTTGCTGATTCCAAGTACTTCTCCGTAATCAGGCAGGATCAAAAACGCTATCCCTCCTGCAATCATATAGAAGGCCGACCATGCGCCGGCAGCAGCCAGAATGGGGGTACCAGCGGTTTCACGGATGGACTTCCAGTAGTCGGCAACCGGATTAAAAGTGAAACGCAGCGTTGGGTTTCTCGCCTTCATATAAGGGATATAGGCAACGGGTAAGAAACCACAGAAAGCAATGACTACAAGCACGGTTCCAGGAAGCCAGGTGAGAGGGTTAACCGCTTTATCGGGAAAATAATGATCTGCCAGGTAGCCCGCGGCAGCGGTTCCCAGGATGATGGCGATGTTGGTTGTCATGTTCAGCATTCCGTTCGCGCGACTGATATAACGGGAACCACTGATTTCCGGAATGATTCCATATTTTGCAGGTCCGAAAAACGCACTTTGACATCCCAGCAAAACCAGAGCTGTCAGACAGATCCAGAACTGGAAAAAAAAGAATCCAAGGGTCGCCAGGAGGGCGAGTATAATTTCAGAAACTTTCACCCAGTAGATGATGGTACGTTTGTCGTAGCGATCAGAAAACTGGCCGGCCAACCCTGAGAGAAGGATAAAGGGCAGGTTAAATAGAATGGATGCAATGGCCTGTCCGCCGTCTCCAAAATAGCTGGACCAGAGTCCACCGGCAGCCATTCCATAAACGATTACCTGTTTGAGGACATTGTCGTTTGCTGCGCCACAGAACTGAATCAGGTTCAGACCATGGAATCCGCGATTTCGAAGCAGTGATTGTTGAGGGTAATGGGGATCTGGTGTGTTATTGGAATCGGGTTGTTGCATCAGGTTGCTCGAAAAAGAAGTATCTGAAAATCGAAATCCCTTCATGGTGGCAGACACGTTGAAATCGGTGTCAAACGAGATGCGATCAATCGTAACACGTTAGCGTAATTAACCGATTCCGCCTACTAGAATTGGAGTAATCAGATCTAAAACAGTGCTTGTTTGACCCAATCGATGGACCAGGTGACCAGGGAAAGGACGGGTGACTGTTCCCGTTACCAGATCAGTTGGCAGGGGTGAATTGCAGATCGGTTTCCAGGTCTCGTTTGGGCGTTATTTCTCGTTGTTGCAGTTCACCGTGGTATGCTCGTACGGCCTCCTCGGGTTCAATCTGGCCGTCGGCTATGGCACGGAGTATTTTGACAAAACTTAATTGATGTTCACTTTGGTTGATCTTGCGCCCGAAAAGTGCGGCGCGTGCTCCATATTTCTTCGCTTCCCAGAGGAGCTGGAATGCATCATGTGTAGTGCCGGCCGGTCCTCCTAGAACACCTACGATTAGAGAGGCATCGTACTGTACGAGATCTTCCATATAACGGGGACCAAAATAGGGCATTTTTAGAAAAAGAGGACGTCCGGAACGAGTGACACCGGCAAGGGTTCGGGCAATCGAATCATTCACAAAACGTCCTGTATCCTGAGGCGATCGTGATCCGGGTGCATTGGGAACAAAGACTTCAAGAAAATGACGGAACTCCGCTTCTTCTGCTTCGATTCGAAAGACGGCGTACTCCTGTAAGGCTTCGCGGTCAAGTATGGCGTCATTATTAAACGTGATCGAGTACAGTCCGAGATCGACTCCCAGGGAACGTTCTTCGGGGGAACAGAAAGATTTCCCGCATTGGGCGTGGTCCAGGGTGGTTGTCTGGAAAGGCAGAGAAGGCTGGTTCTTATAATCCCCGCTTTCTCCAAGCCAGATATCTGAAGTATCGTTGGCACGTATGGCAGGTGTGACCGCACTTTCATCGAAAAGACGTTCTTCAATCGTGAGAATTTCACTGGTACTGACACTCATCAACATGATGTCCACCAGACCCTGTTGCACGATTTCCCGCATGTTCTGACGATATGTGTCTATCGAGTGAAAACGTGCGATTCCGTCTGAGCTGTTATCCTGGACACCGGGCGCCGCGATTCCGAAGCCCATGTCAGCGTCTTTGGCATCTGCAAGGATGAAATCCGGTGCTGCTGAATCCTTTAGAATACGCGCTATTTTTTCATCCAGGGTCTTTTGCATCGGGATTCCTCGTAAAAAAGTTGGTTGTCAGGAAGGTGATTCCAATTGTTTTAAAAACAGGGACTCCATGAGTTCAAGAGGTGCTGTTTCTCCTGTGTACAATTCGAATTGTGCGGCAGCCTGGTGCATGCGCATGGAGTAACCGTAGATAATCTTGCAGTCCTTTTTCCGGGCAAGCTGCAGCAGAGGTGTATTTTTTGGTTCCGGAACAACATCAAAAATAATACGTTTCGGAACAATGGCATGATCGGGTATGACACACTGTTGTGGCTGTGAAAGGTGTCCGGCCGAGGTGGCATGGACTAGAAGATCGTATTGGGATGGGATGTTGCTCAGATTGCCTCCGAAAGGAAGGTCCAGGTCTGTTGCCAGAGTCTGACCGCGAGATTCGGTTCGATTGTAGATTCCAATAAGTTGGGCCCCTTTTTTCTTGAGGCCGAAGGCAATGGCACGTGCAGCGCCGCCTGCACCGACAAGGACGACTTCTTTCCCTGAAACGTCAATCTGTTGATACTCCAGCGCCCGCATCGCGCCGAGCCAGTCCACATTATAACCTTTAATGCAGCCATTTTCGTTTACCAGTGTGTTGATCGCACCGATTTGACTTGCATCCTCATCTATTTCATCAAGGTAGGGTAACAGAGTCTCCTTGTAAGGCATGGTAATGCCGGCACCTCGGATTCCGAGGGTACGTATGGCGTTTACGATCGAGCCAGGATCAGCATGAACGCCAAAAGCGACATATCGGAACGGGAGTCCGAGCTGTTCGTAAAGTGCATTGTGGACAGCTTGTCCGGATGGACTCGGATGAGAAGCAATGGAACAACATAGGGTGGGGAAACTGTGCATGCCAGGATCCGTACGCTGGAGTATTGTTTTTTCACGCGGGGTTTAGTATCGGTTGTTGTATCTATAATTACCAGATGAGTAAAATGCGTGCAGTGAATCACCGTTTATAGCAGGGAACTCTTATGACGCGAAAAACGGATTGTATGGTTGCTGGTATTGCCTGCGTCGATGTCATTCTGCAGCCTATACCACTTGACCGTCCTCTGGGTAATGAAAGAGACTATCACCTGTCTCCCATTCAAGCCGTAACAGGAGGCTGTGTTCCAAATTGTTCCATCGCCATGTCCCGACTCGGTTTGAATGTCGGAGCACTGACCATGCTGGGTGACGATTTATGGGGACAGCTGATCCGCAATCGTTTATCAGAAGAACAGGTCGATTGTACCTGTGTCATCGATCAAAACGACATCGCAACCAGTGTGACTGCTGTGCTGATTGATGAGCATGGCGAACACGCTTTTGCCTATGACCCAGATGCTTACCGGAAGATTGATCATCATTTGTTTTTTGACCATATGGACTCTTTCTCGGAAAGCCAGTTCGTTTTGATCGGCTACTATCCTTTGCTGCCGAATCTGCAAAGCCAGCTTCCTGAAGTCCTTTGTGAAATACGAAAACGCGGTTGCCGAACCGCACTCGATGCCGCCGATGGAGGAGGTAAACTACAGCCGTTGGACCGAATGCTGCCTCATCTTGATATGTATATCCCCAGTCAGAGAGAGGCGGAAAGTCAAACGGGTGAAACCGACCCTCAACGTATGATTCGTGTGTTTCGCGAGTACGCAACGAATGCAATTCTGGGTATAAAAATGGGGGCCAATGGCGTCCTTCTCAGTCCTTCCAGGGAAGAGTTTCTGGAGATAAAACCCGTGACGCTGCCGGGCCCTCTGGTGGATACAACCGGTGCTGGAGATAGTTTTTATGCGGGCTTTATTACGGGGCTGATTCGAGGGTTGGGAACTGAGCAGGCTGGTCGCCTGGGCGCTGCCGCTGGCGCCTGTTGTGTCACGGGACTGGGTGCCTCCGAAGGAGTAAGGAATTTTGAGGACACCTGGAAACTGATCTGAAACACCTGGAATGACGGATGTAGAAACCAAGGGGTTCTATCGAGTGGTTTGGTTTAGAAGTGAGGGTTTTCAGATACGTACAGGCTGCAGTTGTCAGCTGTACTATGAGTGCATTGGCATGGCCGGCATCAAAAGGCATTCACTTCAGGGGCATGCTTTCGACTGTCTCCCGGCTCAATCCGGCCTGAAGTGCTGAGTCCACAAGTGATTGCCAGGTGGTGTCATCAAGGGGAATACCGGTTTCAAGACGTTGGATGCGTGTTCTTTCTTCGGGCTCACCGGGAACAAGAATTTCAGAAAAACCGGGAGCTCGGGCTGAACTTTTCAGGTAATCGATGTACGAAGTGATTTCCTGTTGAGCCTCCGAATGATCTGGGAGCTTACGTGGATTGATGATAATGGTAAACATGCCATTGAGCAGCCGTTCATTGTTGCCGGGATTACTGCATCCATTGCCGGTTAACATACCGGCGAACATTTCAGCAAGAATTCCCAGCCCATATCCTTTGTGGCCTCCAAATGGGAGCAGTACGCCAGGGGGATCCGAATAGAAGTCTCTGGGATCGGTTGTCGGGTTACCCTGGTGATCGATGATACAATTCGGCGGAACATCCACTTCTTTATTGTAGGCAACCTTGAGTTTGCCTTCGGCCAGAGCACTGGTTGAAATGTCGAGAATGATAGGCGGTCCATCCGGGACCGGTATTCCAGCGGCGATTGGATTGGCTGAAAGCCGCCGTTCGGTACCTCCGAATGGTGCAACCAGCAGTCCGTATCCGTTGGTGTTGACGAAATGGATAGAAATCATGCCCTCACGAGTTACCATCGTCGGCCAGTCACCGATACGTCCAAGGTGTCCGCTGTTTCGAAGCGCAATGGCAACAATGCTCTGGTCCTGAGCCATCTGGATTCCGAGACGTGTTGCCTGTTCACCGATGACCTGACCAAAACCGAAGTTGCCGTCAACCATCGCAAAGGTTTCCGTCTGAAATACAATATCAATGGATTGACCGGGGCGAACCCTGTCCTGGGTGACGTAGTCAAGGTAAAGCGGTGCTCGAATGACACCATGAGAATCATGACCGGTTAAATTCGCTTCAATCAGATAGTGGGCAATGCGTTCCGATTCGTGAGGGGAGCATCCTGACTTTTCAAACAGAGACTGAACCAGTGTTTTGAGATCAGAATGAAGTACATGTTTCATCGGGGCTCCTGGATAACAGTGATATAAGGAATTATGACGTCATGGCATGGCAAGAACCAGAATCTTACAGTCGCAGCATTAAAACGAAAAAGAGGGATTATGGTAATGGTTCTTTGTGACTATCAGGATAAAAATATCTTTGCTGTTATCAAAAAATAAACCATGCAGCGAGTCGGTTAGGCGGTGGCATAATGGCATGTCAATTATGACGGATTTTAGACAGAGAATGTCGTTCCGCGATTGGTCTCGTGATGATCAGCAGTCGGAAGCGGACAGTATTATGAACTGGCGTTAAAGTAGGCTTTATGTGCATGATGTGTAGGTTTTTGCTACATCATAATCCCATTGTAAATGATGAAAATATGGATTTTAATGGAAGTATATATGGTACTTCTGTTCATCAGCAGATGCCGTTTTCTATATGTCGAGAAACGGTCATTCGAGGACTTAGGTACGTGCGATCATGAGAGGGAAAATGCAAACGGAAGTGGAGAATTGGGATGCAGCTTGAAGTGTCAATTGGAACGATGTTTTTGGCGATGACCTGCGCTGTGTTCCGTCCGCGTGTGTGGCGTGCGTGGAGAATGAATCACTCATTCCCGCTGGTCATCGGTGTACTGGTTCTGTTTATTGCGGGCATTCTCGATTTGGCCGATTTTCGTGACCTGGTCGGGCACTTATGGCAGCCTCTTTTGACGATTGCCTCGATCATGGCTATGAGCGCTGCGGTTCAGCATCTCGAGGTTCTGGATATATTGGCTTCGCGAATTTTTTCGTCTTCTGAAACCTCACAGGCGCAACTTTTTCGTAATACTTTTATCCTCAGCGCGTGCACCTCATCGGTGCTCAATAATGATGCGATGATCATGCTGCTCACCCCTATGGTGATTGTACTGGTGCGCAACCGATATGGTTCTTCTGATGAGCTCCAAAGGGTTTTTGCCTTTGCGGTGTTTTCCTCTGTAGGGGTCGCGCCGCTGGTAGTTTCCAATCCAATTAATATGATTGTGGCTCATCGTGCAGGTCTGAATTTCAATGATTATGCTTTCAAGATGATCCCGGTTGCCGTTGCAGGATGGATCGTAGTCTATTTCTTGCTGAAGTGGTATTACCGTGCGGTATTGACAGATCCAGGAGTTGTTCATCAGGTGCAATCGGAGCCCCGTTCCTTTTCTTCCTATCAGAAAGCAATGCTGTTGCTTCTGTTTTCTGTTGTACTTTGTTATCCGCTGGTGACGCTCTGGGACGGACCGGTTTGGATCGTTGCTTTATCCGGGGCTGCTGGTTCTATATTGCTTGCGTTCCTGTCAGATAAAACAAGTGCAGTCAAGATTTTCAAAGAAGGGATTTCCTGGGATATCCTGATATTCCTGTTTTCGGTGGTTTTCATGTCCGCTGGTCTGAGAAATGTGGGAGTTTCGGACAATATGGCACGTTTATATAGCGAGCAGGGTTTATGGATTAGCGACCAGGGTTTATGGTTGGTGGGATCCATTTCAGCAGTGGGCTCGGCTTTACTTAACAATCATACGGTAGCACACCTCAATACCTTTGCCATTGAAGTGATGCCAGGAAAAACAACCTTTCATTTTCTGGCTGCACTGGTCGGGGGGGATCTGGGACCGAGGCTGATGCCTGTTGGGTCCCTGGCCGGGTTACTCTGGATCGAGGCATGCAGACGTCGCGGGCTTTCGATTTCACTGATTCAGTTCATCACGGTCGGTGCGGTAACCGTGATTCCAGCCTTCGTCGTTGCGATCCTGGTTCTACAAGTACTATCCCGATGAGATGAGGCAAGTTGCCATCGTTTGGGGGTTTGATTTCACGGGTCAAAAGTGGTGTCTACAACCGCAGCACCAATGGAATCTCCAAAGGTGTTGGTAGCGGTTCGAAATCGGTCGAGCAGCCAGTCAATGGCGAGAATCGATCCGATATATTCCGGACTGAGTCCTACCGCATTTAGTACGATCAGCATGGTTACCAGCCCGGCTTCGGGGATTCCCGCGGCGCCGATCGCAGCCAGGGTTGCCGTGATGGCGATGATGACCTGGTCGGTGAAGGTCAGGGTGACGTTGGGATCAAGGTTCGCAATAAAAATGGCAGCGGCGGCTTCGTAGAGTGCCGTACCATCCATGTTAATGGTTGCGCCAAGAGGTAATACAAAGTCTGTCGAACGTCTGGAGACACCTGCCTTCGTCGCACTGTCCATGGTTACCGGAAGCGTTGCGGAGCTGCTTGCGGTAGAAAATGCCGTCAGCAGGGCATCTCGCATCTGATACATGAAGGCATAGGGATTTTTTCTGGTAAATAGCCAGTAGATAGCCGGCAGGGTGAGCAAAGCGTGAAACCCCAGACCGATCAGAACTGTAGCGATGAACCACGAGGTGGATTGAAGGACGTCCAGAAATTGACCGTTAGTCTGAGCGATGCCGAATTTGGAAACGACAAGACAGAAAATCCCGATGGGGGCGATGTTCATCAGCAACATTACAAAATTCATCATCGCCTCATTAATCTGACCGATCATATCGGTAAGCGCTTTGACCCTTTGGCCCATGGTGGTAAGCATTCCGGAAAAAATGATAGCGAAAACGATGAGTGGCAAGAGGTTAGTTGTCGCAGCCGCCTCAAGCAGGTTATCAGTAAACAGCATCAGCACCAGGTTACCAATGATCGTCCAGATATCGGGTTCGTTACCGGGTAATCCTTCTTTCAGCTGAGGTAATATTTTTGCCAGTTTTTCCTTTTCGAGTCCGGTCTGCGACTCCAGTTTTTCCAGCAGTATTCTCTTGTCTCCGGATGTGACAACAGCGGTATGTTCTGAGTCCTTGGAAGCAAGCTCCGAATGGGGGTCTTCCGAACTATCTTCTGAGGCAACGTTTTTCTCCGTTGATGGATTGTTTCCAATACCTGGCTTAATCACGTTGACCACGATTAACCCGATAACCACAGCCATGATGGTGGTGAAGAGGTAATATCCAACTGCGGTAAAACCGGGTCTGCCCAGTTTTCTGATATCGCCCAGTCCCAGTATTCCATTCATGACCGAGGCGACAACCAGGGGAACCACCATCATCATCAGCGCACGCAGAAAAACTTCCCCTCCGACCTCCAGTCCATGAAAGATGGAAAGCGCCGTCTCTTTGGCACAGAAAGATGGAATTAGCAGTGCCAGTAGAATGGCCAGCACAATGGCACCCAGTATGAAAAAAGTGAGGTTGCCATGTCCCTTCTGTGTTGAATCCGTGATCTGATTCTGATCCGATTTCGAACTCTGTTCTTCAGCCATGGAACGTCCTGTACTTATGCGGATACCTATTAATTTTGATTGATATCGTAACAAAAACGCAAGGGGTTGCACGTGAAATGCCGTATCGAAAATCAGGTGATCACTGTGGGAGGATCCGTATGATGTTGAAGTCATATATTCGAAGGGGATTCCGATCTTATATGCGCTGTTGATCGGATTTACAGGTATCTCTTGGGGCTGCCGCGTTTTGACACAATGCCGTGAATAACAAGTCTGAATGGAAATCTATTTTTGTAACGGGGAAGGATAATTTCAGGGTAGCGTCGCGTTACGAGGTGGTTCTTGGTAACGTGTCCATCGATCACAAAATATCCAGATAATCAAAGTTGACAGGTGACCAAACATGGGACCGATATTTCTGCGGTTTGAGATGCTCAAGTATGTAACGGTTGTTGTAGCCCTCTGCTGCTGGGAAAAAACGATTCTGCTTGCTCAGGATGTGTCGCTTGACGGTCGTGAGGGTAGGGAATTACTGTTGCGTAATTTTCGCCCGGAGTCGCAGTTGAAGGTCGATGCGCACGAGCTTGTGCGTGCCAGATTTCCTGTGGTGGATGTCCACACGCATTTTCGATATCGACTGCGCCACTCGCCGGAACGGCTGGACCAGTTCGTAGAACTGATGGATCGACATAACATACGAGTATGCGTCAGTCTTGATGGGAAACTCGGTCCTACTCTTCGTGCACATCTTGCGTATCTCAAGAAATATGAAGCACGGTTCATGGTTTTTGCGAATCTGGACTGGCAAGGTAAAGGGAAGGATGGTGACCCAGCGAGTTGGGACTGCCATCAACCCGATTTTGCACAGCGTATGGCTGCACAATTGAAAGAAGCAAAGAAACAAGGAGTCTGTGGTCTGAAGTTGTTCAAGCAATTTGGCCTTGGTTATCGGAATCCGGACGGATCACTGCTGCGTATTGACGACCCACGATGGGATCCCATATGGCAGGCGTGTGGGGAGTTGTCGTTACCCGTAATCATCCATACGGCAGATCCTGCTGCGTTCTTTCTGGATATTGATGAAACCAATGAACGCTGGGAGGAACTATCCAGGCATCCGGACTGGAGTTTTCCGAGCAGCGACTTTCCTGACCGGAATGAACTGTTGGAATCACGAAACCGTATTATCGCCCGGCATCCGACAACCATTTTTATCGGGGCTCACATGGCGAATAATGCAGAAGATCTCCGGCAGGTCAGCCACTGGTTGGATTCGTTTCCGAATCTTTATGCCGATTTCGCCTCACGTATCGGAGAACTGGGACGGCAGCCATATACGGCGAGACGGTTTTTTCTTCGCCACAGTGATCGAATCCTTTTCGGATCGGATGGGCCCTGGCCGGAGAAGAGAATTTCGCTGTACTGGCGGTTCCTGGAAACGTTTGATGAATATTTCCCTTATTCAGAAAAGGAATTTCCGCCACAGGGATTTTGGAATATTTATGGTCTCGGTTTGCCGGATTCGGTGCTTCGCAGGGTTTACCATGAAAACGCAATGCAGATTATACCGGGACTCAGAGAGAAATTTGGAAAGGCAATTGCTCAGGGTTCGTAAAAGTCATGTGTGGGAATTAGTCTGAATGCAGATCCTGTTTGGTGGAGAATAGGTCGAGTTGCTGTTTGGTGGTCGTTTCTGATCGGTGGAGCGAGCCTATGATCGTCCGGTGTGCGTTTTTATCACTGATTTTGGGTATGTGTTCTGTTAATGGCTGGTCTGGTGAAATCTCACTGCGTGTGGCCGAACCGAGCCAGATCGCCCGAGACAACTGGCCGGTTACCTCAGGGGTTCCATTTGCTTCCGGAGCACTGCGCAGCACGAACCAGGTGACACTGCATACAGAGGATGGGAAGCCATTACCCCTTCAAACGGAAGTTTTGAGCTCGTGGCCGGATGGCTCGATTCGCTGGCTGCTCTTGGATTTCGCGATTACGCTCAGCCCGGGGCAAAGTTTACCATTGAAGTTGCGTTTCAATGAACCTTCCGATGCTCCGGTCCTGAAAGATCCACTGCAGGTGCTGGATTCACCGGAATCCATTGCGATTTTGACAGGGCCACTGAAGATCAAACTTCTCAAAGGCTCACTTCGATTGTTTGAATACGTATGGCTGGATCGGAATCGGGATGGTGTATTCTCGGAGGATGAATCCATTTCCGAAGGGCAGAATGCTCGACTGGAGCTCAGAACACCGGATGGAGCGATCTTTCAAGCGGACTCGAATGTTTCTGATTGGCGCATTGAGCAGTCCGGACCACAGCGAGCCTGTTTGCGCATGGAAGGGGACCATACAGGTTCCTCAGGAAAGAGGTTTCGTTATGTCGTTCGGTTACATGCGTTTCGTGGTCAACCTTTTGTGAAACTACATTACACGTTTATCAATGACAACAAACCGGAACTCATGTCCCGTATTAAGTCTCTGGAGCTGGTGTTCCCATTTCACAATCGGTCAGGTCCGGTGGAGGTTCTTCTCAATGGTCCGCGACCGCTCGGGACCCGATTGCTTCAGATCGATGACCGTCAGTTTGCGATTAACGGTCAGCTTATGGGGAAACGTGCAGCAGGATGGGCTGCGATGGGTGATGATACTGGAGGCATGGCTGTTGGGGTTCGAAATTTCTGGCAAAACTGGCCGAAGAGTCTGTCCGTTGAAAGGGGAATGAAAAACCGGGACTCTGTCGAACTGCGTGTGGGTATCTGTCCGAGTTTGCCTCAGGGGCTCTATGAGGGTAAGTCCATTCAGGAAGAAAGCAAGCTCTATTTTTACCTGAGGGATGGAGTTTATACCTTTAAAATTGGTATGGCGCGAACTCACGAACTGCATCTGATATTTCTTTCCAATCAACCGGACCGGAAAAAACTCAACAAGTTTTTTCGGGTCACCAACCAGCCACTTCTCGCCCAATGCTCTCCTGAACATATTTATAAAACAGGCGCTGCGGGATCGTTACCTCCGGCCAATCCGGAGAAGTACCTGAGGTATGATGCCTGGATGAACGCATTCCTTGAGTTTCATCTGGATGACCGTGACCAGCATCGAGAATACGGGATGCTGAACTTCGGTGACTGGTATTGGGCTGATAGAGAGTACTGGGGTAATCTGGAATATGACATGGCTCGCTGTTTCTTCACGCAGTATCTGCGCAGTGGCGATCGTCGTTATTTTGACCGTGCTGCGCAGGCAGCACGACATTACATCGATGTCGATATTGCTCACGTTGTCAATCAAAAGTTGCTTGATTACGGTGGTTCAAATCGCATGATGCCTGGCAGTATATGGGCTCACTGCGTGGGGCATACAGGAGGATACTATGGGAGATTTGAAGACGGCAAGTATTTTGATATCGCACCGTTGAAACTCAAAGGCGCGTATCAATTGGGACTGTCTGATCTGGGGCATCATTGGATCGGTGGAGAGTTTGACTATTATCTACTGACGGGAGATCGCCGTGCGCTGGAAGTAGCGAGGCTGGCTTCCGATGCGGTGGCATCGATCTGTCCGACACCCTATACGGATCACATTCGAGATCTGGGTTGGCCTTTTAACATGATGCTGGATGCTTATGAGGCAACCGGAGACAGGAAGTACCTTGCTGCAGCCACCCGCCAGTGGGACCGACTCAAGGAGCATCTTGATCTTGAAAAGGGATGGCAGGTAATGCTTGCCTACGGTCATTGTTCCATGCAGAGTGAACAGCAACGTTGCCGCGGCCAGAATACCTATATGCTCGGTTTGACACTGGCTGCCGTCGCACGCTATCACCAGGTGACCCAGGATCCTCTGGTTCTACAAGGGCTTTCCGCGGGGGTCCGACAGTTGATTCGTGAAAGTTACAGTGAGGAACACCGGTCTTTTTATCTGACCTCGTGTATACACACGCGTCACAATCCGCCGCCCAGATTGAGCGCGACAACCTTCCTGTCCGCTTACGCCATCGCTTACGAATCGATGGCGACCGGTAACCGAAAGCATCAACAAATTCTTCGAGAGTCGCTGGAAGCAGGAATTGTGTTGGGACGAGAGGAGATCACAGCGCGAAAAGCTTCTGGGCAAACCGGTGCTCAGAGTCTGTTCTTCCGCTTTACTCCCTATGCCCTGGATGTGCTTGAAAGAACCGCTTCCAGTGAGAAACCGTGATCTGCTCTGATCAAATGGACGTTGGGTAACGGACTCAGTCTGTTTATTTTCGATTGTAACCCCTACGGGAATGGTCTTTCGATGGATAATCGGCAGATGCATCCGATCGTTTCCTCTCGGTCTGGCCATTCAAGCAGGGATATCGCTGCGTTTCTTAATGGGCACAGTGTTCCAGCTGATCCATCCATTGCTGTACCTGAATCGCGTCCGTATAACTCGTACCGATGGGCGGCGGGGTAAGCTTGCGTACGACCTGGCAGAAACAGCGCAGTTCTTCGGCCATCATCCCGGTTGGTCCGGAAGGGTCTGTGCGTATTTCGAGAGCCAGCGGCCATATAGCGGCCTGGTCATTCCATACTTCGACCGGACGAGGATTGGGGCAGATACGTGCAGCCCACCCGGATCCAAAGACTTCCGTACGATCAAATCCTCGGGGTGGCATTCCCGATGGGGTGGTGTAGGAAGCAGCAAAGGAGGCAACCGTTCCTTCCGGCCACTTCAGCTGTGCCAGAGCCAGGTCTACTTCACCTTGTGGTGTTCGGTGGTACTGAGCACTGAAATGTGTGGGTTCAGACCGATTGACGAGCACCTGGGTTGCATAAAGGTCATGTACCATGACCGAATGCAGCGGATTCTCTCCTGCAAAATCCTGTATGATACTCGCCGGTCGGTGGCGCACAC
>CAXEIY010000105.1:0-7358 GCA_963996245.1 uncultured Planctomycetia bacterium
ATATCCTGGCGCGAAGAAAAAGAGGCATTTTACCTGTGTGAAAGGAGCATGGATGCCTGTTTCCGTAAAACGGACTTCTCATTGGCGGTAACATCACTGAAAGTAGCGCGCGAGAGTTCGTCTTCGATTTCACTGGCGATGTGTTTTAAGACGCCATCACTTGCTTACGGTGCTACCGGTAACCGTGTGTCCTCTTTTCTGGACAGAAACCACGGCCTTTCTGAAATTGACATTTGTGAAAACGAGTTGTCTTTTTCTGTCATCCCGGAATCCACACCATCGATCCATCTTGCTGTGAGATGGCAAACATGTGATCCGTCACACTATGGAGAGAACGTTCTGGCTTCAATGGACACTATCTGGTCATTGCGAACCGACCAACCGGTGGCTGCAGTGGAGTGTATGGCGGTGACACAGCTTCAAGTGGAAGAACCGTATATTCTGCTGCCGGATATTTCCGTTGCACGGACCGTGAATTCTCTTGGAAGTATTTTGGAGGACAGGCCAGGACGTACGATCTTTTCACGTGATCGATACAGTTCGGGTATGATTGGAAGTGCAAGCGAATCAGATCCTGGGGAGACATGGTCAGCTCCCGCTGGGATGATGCCACTTGTTGTGTTCCGTTTACCGGGAAATCAGATTTCTTATGTGGAGTTATTCCAGCTGGAGGATGTTTCCCGATTGATATTGGAAAGCACTCCAGATGACGAAACCGGTATGAATGGAGGTAAGGTGTCTTGTCAACACGCGCTCTTTGGCCGTGACCTGGAGAGGGGTGTTGTACTGCGTGCACGGCTGCGGCGTATCTGGCTTACACGAGAGGCGGATCTTGAGTTTGCACAACAGTGTGGTGCCTGCTTCTTAGAAGAACCGCCCGCACTTAACACGTAACGGGATCCGATTTCAGGCCCCCAGTGTTTTCAGCGCATTCCAGTGTTCTGTTGATACTGGCATTACAGAAAGACGTGAAAAGCGGACGAGTGCAAGATCTTCAAATTGAGGATCTTCCTTGATTTGTTTCAGGGTGATGGGCTGTTTCAATGGACCGACGACCTGAACATCGACTACGACAAAACGGGAATTGTCTGCTTGAGGATCCGGGTAGGCGCTCTTGATGACTTTCATGACACCGACGATCGATTTTTCCTTTCCCGTGTGATAAAAGTATACGAGATCTCCCTGCTTTACTTCCCGAAGATGCTTCAGTGCAAGGTTATTGCGCACACCGTCCCAGACGGTTGTTTTATCGTTGACCAGATCATTAAAACAGTAGTGACCGGGTTCCTCTTTAAATAGCCAGTAAGACATGGTTTCAGTCTCCGGGGGCAGGGGGTAAAAATCAGGAATCCATCGATTTGCTTTGAAGGTAAGATTGAAGCATGATTTGAGCGGCAACCGGGTCACGTTTCTTTTTTCTTTTTTCCAGGGACATCCGGGCTGCTTTCAGATGTATTTCTGCAGATGCAGTGGTTAAACGTTCATCCCAGAATGCGATTTTTTTTTCGGTTTGTTTATGCAGCCAGCTACCAAAAGCCTTGGCTTCGACTGCCATATCACTGATTTCGCCATGCATGTGCAAGGGGAGACCAATCACAAATCCGGCGATTTCGTACTCGTCTGCAAGATTGCAGAAAAAAGGAGCCTCTTTTTCCGGCCGTGTTCGATAATAGGTGGTCAGTGGGGTTGCGATAAGCTGTCTAGGATCGCTGAGAGCAATGCCTATGCGACGGGTCCCGTAATCAATACCTAACAGTCGTCCCGGATAGCAGACAGAAGACATGGCAGAATGTTTTTCTAGAGGTAGGGGCTGAAACCGGTGTCTCGTAGCTTGTCGTTTAATGCTTTCAGTGAATCCTGTTTGGTTCGATCAGCTATCAGGATCGCGTCCGGCGTCTGAACGATAAGCAGATTGTTGACACCCAGAGTGGTAATCAAAGTATCACTGTTGCCTCGGATAATGCAGTCCTGGGTCTGTATGCCGCAGTGCTGGCCGGAAATGGTGTTTCCGTTGCAATCTTTTTCAGAGAGATTACGCAACGCCTCCCAATTACCGATATCTTCCCAGTCGAAAGCAGCTTCCAGAACACAAATGTGCGGGGCTTGTTCCATGACTGCATGGTCAATGGAGATGCGTGGCATGTTGGCAAATTCGCGGTCTAGAGTGGTCTGTTCGTCTACGGTGAAAAGGCTTTGACGGATAGAGGACAGTGGCGGGTGTATTTCCGGAGCGAACTGTTCAATCAGATTCAGGATAGTTGAAACTTTCCATACAAAGATTCCGCAGTTCCAGTAATAGTTCTTCTCTGTGACAAATTGTTGAGCGGTTTCCTGGTCCGGTTTTTCGCAGAATCGTTTTACTTGGAAAACAGGGGATGGAGAGGAGAGCGTTAAAGGTTTTCCCCGCTGGATATAGCCGTATACGGTGGCTGGAAAAGTCGGTTTAATTCCAAAGGTCGCAATCGTTTCGGGATGAGCATCAACCACATTCACGGCGTGTTGCAGTTGTTCTTGAAATCGTTCCGTAGGTTGAATGAGATGATCGGCGGGTAAGGCAATCATAATAGTGTCTGGATCGCGTCGGTAGAGGTAGCTGGCAGCCAGGCCTACGCAAGGTGCCGTATCTCTGCCACATGGCTCTCCCAGTATGTTTTCTGGCGGTAATTCTTTCAGCTCTTCCTGAATCGCTGGTTTGAGATGTTGGGAAGTCATCACCATGATATTGCGATCGGGGATAAACGGCTGGAGCCGTTTCACAGTTTGTCTGATCAAGGAATCCGGACCGAGCAGGGAGAGCAGTTGCTTGGGATGTTCCTGACGGCTTTCCGGCCAGAACCGGGTTCCTCGACCGCCGGCCATAATCACGGCATGAACCATTATTAACTTCCCTTCGTAGTCAGGATGAGTGGTTTCCGGTGCCAGTGGTCATGAAAAGCAGGTACCTGTTTTGAAACAGAGGCAAACGCGGTAGGAAAATCCAGCCCGGCGAATAGTGTCCGATAATTCGGAATATGAGAATCTGCACTGTCGGTCACGGTTTCGTGTGGCACCGTGAAAGGGGACCGGTACGGGGCATCATACCCTTGTGTTACCTCTTTGTGAGTTCGTTTTAACGGTTTATGTCATGATTGCGTGTGTCTAAAAGGGATGTGAAATGAGGCCGTTCGTGGGGGGCCCGGACAGCAGGATAAAGTTTGTGGTAAGAAAAAGTATTGCTTGTTTAAAGAAAGTCATGGCATTGACTGGAAATAAGAGCGCGATTTGTTATACACTATCATCATGGATAATCTCATTTCAGACAGCAAGGCCGCTGTGAAAACGTGTCTGTCGTGATCGCATGGCGAGTCGTGACGAAAACTCGCAGGAGCAAGAAGATGACAAGTTTACGCCTATACCGATTGAGTGTTGGATTATTGGTTTGTTGGGGCTTATCTGGATGCGGAGGTGAGGAGGTTCTACAAGAACAGGTTAGCCTCGATTCTAGCAATCTTGCTGCGAAATTTGGCGGCAAGGGGGTCAAGAAGACAGACAGCACTGCGAAAAGTAGTAAAAAGCGCAAGAAATCAAAAGCCAAAGCGTCCGGTGGCGGCAAATCAGCCGGCAAGTCAGCCGGGGGTCAAGGTGGAACGCCGGACATGTCGAAGATGATGTCAGGCCAGGGTGGTCAGGGGCAGGGTGGCGGAAGTAACGCCGGCAACGCCAGTTCATCTACGCCGGACATGTCGAAGATGATGTCAGGCCAAGGTGGCCAAGGTGGTCAGGGTGGCGGAGGCAACGCCAGTGGAGCTATGCCGGACATGTCGAAGATGATGTCAGGCCAGGGTGGTCAGGGTGGCCAAGGTGGATCTGGAGGTGGATCTCAGGGTTCCCCTGATATGAGTATGATGAGGAAGGGCCAAGGTGGCCAAGGTGGATCTGGAGGTGGATCTCAGGGTTCCCCTGATATGAGTATGATGAGGAAGGGCCAAGGTGGCGAAGGTGGTCAAGGCGGAGCCGAAGCAAAGGGGTCGGGTGATTTTGGCTCGTTGTTAAGAGGCAGTCAGGGTGGTGGGGATAAGGACGGTGATGACGATGATGAAAATAAATCTACACCGGAGCTCGCCGTTAACCGATTCCTTGATGCATTGGAGCGTGGGGAATTTGAAGAGCTTAAGCAGGTTATTAGCAATAGAGCGACAGCCGCTTCCCTCAGGCGACTACGGGCGGGAACGACATCCGAGCGTGAACTGGAACGCCTGAAGAAGAAATATGCTACGGGTGTTTATGTCATGGGAGTGAAGCGTTCGCCTGGGAGAAATGAACTACGGGTCGCCATTGGGAAGCCTGCCACAGAGTCGACCGCCGGTGTTCAGGTAGCGGACATTGTTGTACGTCGAGAGGTGGCCGAAGTGTGGCGAGTGTTCGCGATTCGGCGAGCTTCAAGTTAAGCTGCGTAGTTACTGAGAAGTTTGCAGCCGGTGGGTGGTCTTCATCCCTGTTTTTTTGTGACTTTGTTCTTGACTGTATTGCGATCAAGTCCGAAAATTCCTAGATGCTTACGTACATGAAGGCAGAGTACTGCGCACATTAATAAGCAGATTCGTTTTGGCGGCGAGACTTCGGTAACCGTACCGAGTTGAGCATAGTGGCAAATTGACAAAGGAGTAACATGATGGCTTTTGTTAGAGGTTTTGCGTTTTGTCTCATAGCAGTGTTGGCCGTATCTTTAGTTGGTTGTGGAGCGCAAACCATTGATGCGGATTCGTCCGATCTGGATGCAGCGGAGACGTTAAAGGGAATCGAGGATGGAACTGTCTCCAATCCCTCCGGTGCGCCACTTGGCCAGGAACGTTTCAGGCAGCAGATGGAAGGTGAAGACGGTCAGACATTCACAGGCGACTCTGAGGCAGGTGAAGACGCTGGTGGATCAGGAAGCAACTGATGATTGTAGTAATAATGAGTGAAATAGCCATTTTAACAAATTATCAATTTATTTGGTAATCTTGGTTGTATGGGTATTTTCTAGCTGATACTATGTAGATGAATGGGTAGTTTAGGGGGTAGTGTATAGGGTGTGATATCATTCACGTCATACTCGTTTTTATCACCTCGTTTTTTTTTGGAGGCCTTTTATGAAGCAGAGACGTCGGAAAAGCTTCGGCTTTACGTTAGTCGAGCTGCTGGTTGTGGTGGCCATCATCGGCGTACTTGCGTCGTTGTTGTTACCCGCCGTTCAGCGAGCTCGCGAAGCTGCCAGAAAGATTGCCTGTCAGAGTAATCTGCGGCAACTTGCTCAGGCAGCCCACTTGTATCAAGAATCCCACGGCACCCTGCCTGGGTATGCTGCGCCCTATCAGTGGTACGGCACGCCTATTGGTTGGCAGAACCGTGGAAAATGGAGTTGGAAAGCAGAGCTCCTGCCTTTCCTGGAACAGAGTCCGATCTTTGACGCACTGAACTTCAACGGTGCGGGGACCAACAACTGGTCCGGATCGATCCACCATGGTAGCTGGAGTGCTATGAAGACTCGTATCGAAGTCTTCCTGTGCCCCAGTGATGCTCGTCCTTTGAAGGGCTGGCCAGGAAACAACTATTATGAAAGTAATGGTTCCTGGTACTTCAGGGATTCGGCGACCGGTGGTATTGGTCGTTATGACGGTCTCTCTGACAGTATCGGTGTCTCCTTGGACGGCATCGCTGCACAGGATGGTACCAGCCAGACATTAATGTTTGGTGAGCAGGTCAAGGGTTCGGAAGTAACCGGTACCCAAAGTGAGTTCAACGTTATGTTGGCTCCAGGTCAAAACCTGCACCAGGTTCCGTGGCAGAATGCTCGTGACATCTGTATTCAGATGAAATCGAACTGGACGAACACCAGTTTCTGGGCTAACCAGTACGGTGGTGGTCGTTGGCGTGGCCGTTGGTGGCACTTTAACCGACAACAGGAATCCGGTTCGATCCAGACGATCGTGCCTCCAAACTCAGTTTCCTGTAGTTCTGGTGCTGTCAGCTGGCTCGGCGGTAAAGGTAAATGGGGCAAACGCGGTATGAACGCGGTTACCTCTTACCATATGGACGGTGCGAACGTCGTCATGTGCGACGCAAGTGCTCGTTTCGTCAGCGCCAAAGTAGACCGGGACGTTTGGATGGGTGTTGGTAGCCGTGACCGCGGTGAAGCCATCCCGACATCGTTCTAGTCCGAGATGCTGCTGCTATTGTAAATGAGAGTTTTGGACCGCTCAGGAAGATCCGATTAGGGTTTTTCTGAGCGGCTTTTTTTATGCGCCAGCGAAACACAACCGGTTATGAGGTAGAATGATACTAGGAATTTGAACAGAATGGTTGTTGAGATACAGGCTGCAATGACCGAATATATGCTGTTGTTTGGCGCTTTTTTCAAATGGTCTGAGTAAACGTGAGATTAAAACGTTGTAAATGGGTCCTTTCGGCGAGCTGTGTTCTGGCTGTGATCGTCGCGATTGGATGGTATACCGGATACTACCATTTGTTACGAGCTTATGCCGCTTCGTGGCATCAGGATTGGGCATCGGTACGCCATTATGCCGAGCGCCATCTTACATCCGTACCACACAGCCAACAGGGACGAGTACTGTTGGCAAGGAGTTTCCGAGAAACCGGAGATTGGAATGCAGCGCAGCGCAGTTATGAGCAGTTGCGAGTGATTCCGATTGAAGATCTTATTGCCCTGAGCCGTTATTACAAGACGTCCGGACAGATAAAACGTCATCTGGAGACAGCACAGTCGATTCATCAACGTGTCCCGGATCGACCGGACAATCTGATTGATCTTGCCGAGTTTTATCAACAAAGAGGAGATCTCAAACAAGCAGGGGAATTATTTACTCGCGTGACCGAAGTGGCTCCAATGCTGCGTGACGGATGGGTAGGATTGGGCTATTCGCATCTGGATTTCAAGGATCCGAATCGTGCTGCAGAATGTTTTCGGAAAGCCTTGAACTTATCCTCTGGGCAGCGCGATTGGGAATTACGACGGACGCTTGCCGGGACATTACTAGTACTGGCGCAGCTAGAAGAGGCGGAGATCCAATTGAAGCAATCGTTGGAAGCCAGGCCGGACGATGCTCATACATTGTGGATGCTTTCCGATTGTATGCTGCAGCAGAGCCCACCCCGTCTTGAAGAGGCTGTGCGTTATGCCGAAGAGGCACTTTCTGTTGACCCGTCTGATCGTCGCACACGCTTGTTGCTGGCTCGGTTGGCCGTTTATGAAGGGAATTGGAAAGAGGCGATTGAACATCTCAATGTCATTCTTGAAAAACACACAAGAGATCCAGAGGCACTGCGTCTACTCAAAGTATGTCAACGGATGCATCAGCGTGATGAAAGTAGTTCGGGTA
>CAXEIY010000106.1:0-5171 GCA_963996245.1 uncultured Planctomycetia bacterium
GCACCACAGTACATTCTCTGCGCACCAGCGTCTCAGGACGGATGCTACATTCATGGAGCTGTGCAAGTCGAAAGTTAACCCCGTAGGAATAGATGTCTGTACCGCTGGCAATATGAGCGAATCCCTGATTGGCACCTGCAATGAGATCCTGATGGGCCCTCTTTTTCCATTTCCCAGAATACTGATGAAAATACCATAGTTGATCGTTGCTGCTGACATCACCTTTGGAATGATCCATTACGTACCAGAGTGAGTCGTCGTTCATCCGTAGAATGGATCGCAGATGAGGCCCCCAGCCACCGAACATCACCCCATCCTGCTTGCGGTTCTGATCTGACAGGAGAATCGGTTCGCTGAATTCAAGGTTAACGGAAGGTTGGTCAGTTACCGAGTGGCTAGGTTGAGTAAATGCCGGCGTTGTCGTACAAAAGGTTACGAACACAGTAAGCGACGACAGGATTATCTCACGGACAGTCCATACCCTGGAAAACCGCTCTTTAATCAAGATTTTCATGGAAGTATCGTACGGTTAAGGAATTCCGGTGATTAAAACGTCACCCGTTTTAAGTGAAGCAGGTTGTTCGTGATGAGAGGAGGTCAGGCTATCCTTATGGCAGGGCCTGTATGATCTCGCTGCGGACAGGAACTTCGTTTATAGTTTGTCTGCTTTAGGGGAGTCGAAACTAATCAATACAGTATGCACAAAACGCAAACTATAAGTATGAATAAATTGCAGAATCCCTCTGAAATATCAGAACCGACAAGCTCCGATACCCGCCAGTCTCAATTTTCCATCAAGAAACTATTGTTGTGGACGACGGGAATTGCGGTTGGAATCACGATCTGGACTGCTTCCAGAGAAAATTCAATGGTCGATCCCTTTACAGCACTTCTGAACGTGAGTGCTTACATTGTAGTTGTCTCTGGAATTGCAGCAATCGTGCGGTATTCACAGAAACCATTGGATGCACGGCAATCGCGAGGTGTGTCACTGGATGTCTGGCTTCCTACTGCCATGAATGGCGCCATCCTTGTTTTTTTCTGTTTATCATCCCTCCTTGTCTCGTTGAGCGCTGACAGCACACCAATCCACGCATCGATAGAAGGGATTACAAAGTTTTTTTCAGTGGGAAGTATTCCCTATTTCATCGGGTTAATCGTGCTCAACGCCAGGCGGGTCGCAAGACGTGAGTTTTCAATTACCATTCTGGCTTATCATGTTGGGTCGTTATTGGGATGGTCCGTGTTCTGGTTATTCATGTACCTGGCGTTATCGGGATCCTTCCTCTGAGACAAAGTCCATTCAGCGGATTACAAACGAAGATTCGCGCATAGGGGATGCCATGAATTGCCACATCGGTTTCCCGTGTGGCGCATTACGCGGTTTGAAAAAGCACCGGACGGACTATGAAACGGCCCTGGTGAAAAGACACTTTTAGCTGGAAAAGTTGTACGCGTTACTGTGAGAGCGTGGATCCTTTAAGGATCGTTGTTTTCTTATATTGCCGTTGGGCTTAAACTATAATTCATATGAGAAAGTGTAAACAGCGAAGCTACTGCGATGGGATTCGCCGTCGAGAGTTCCTTCAGGCCGGTCTGACCGGCGCATTCGGCCTCTCACTGGCTGAATGGTATCGACTGCTGGCAGCCGATCGAAAGAGTACACCACAGAGTGACCATGCCGTTATCTACGTGTTCATGGGAGGTGGACCGACTCAGCACGAAACTTATGATCCCAAACCCGACGCGCCGTCCGAATACCGTGGTCCTTTCGGTATCGTTGGTACGACACATCCGGGGATCTATTTCAGTCATTACATGGCAAAGCAGGCTGGTATTACCGACCGTTTATCGGTTATCCGATCTATCGAACACGATTCCGGTAGTCATACTTCCGGTTCGCACTACACACAGACAGGCTACTATCTTCGAAGTGCAAACAATACTGACAACGAGATGCCTAATATGGGTTCGGTCATCTCGCGGGTACGTGGCCCGAATCATGCTCACATGCCAGCCTTCGTCTCACTCTCCGGCCGGTTGAGGTATGGGGGGGCAAGCTGGCTTGGTGGTGCACACGATGCCTTTATTGTTTCCGGAGATGTGTCGGATCCGGATTTCCGAATCCCCAATCTGGATCTGCTTGACGGAGTTACGATAGACCGCCTCGCCGATCGACAGCGTTTGCTCCAGGAATTTGACACACGTCGTCGGATCCATGATCGGTTAGGACTTTCCTACGCGATGGACCAGTATACTCGTCAAGCTTACGAAACGGTCACTAGCGGACGGGTTCGCCGTGCATTTGATCTCAGTGATGAAGATCAAAAAACCCGAGAACTGTACGGGATGAACCGTTTTGGTCAGGGGTTGCTCATGGCACGCCGACTGGCTCAGAACGGGGTACCGTTTATTTCCATCAATTCCGGTGGCTGGGACAACCACGGCGCAAAAGTCTGCGGATTTACCTTGGAAGATAGTCTGCGGAAGCGAGGTCCGAGCTTTGATCAGGGGATTGCCGGTTTGGTGACCGATATCTATCAGCGTGGACTGGACGAAAAGATACTGGTTGTCTGCATGGGCGAATTTGGCCGTACGCCCAAAGTGAACAGCGAAGCAGGCAGGGATCACTGGGGGCCTTTGATGAGCATCCTGATTTCAGGTGGCGGGTTGAAAGTAGGTCAGGTTATTGGTGCTTCCGACAGTAAAGGAGGCTACCCGTCAGAGTCACCGTATCGTCCGGAAAACGTACTTGCCATGATGTACCGCCATCTGGGAATTGATCCAGGCATGACCTTGATCGATTCCAGTGGACGCCCGCAGTACCTGCTCGAAGAGCGCAACTTGATTCGCGAGCTGATCTGAGCGGCAAGTTGATAGCTTTCCTGGTCGTGTCGCTACCTCATATTTTCCAAAACGTCAATTCCACGTCCGCTCGAACGTGTATGGAGTTGCTTCGGTATAAAAATCGGCCCGGACGCGAGTCTACAATTCGTAGTCCAGAATGTTTATTTCTACAATCGGGCGGCTATTCTGTCCAACATCCAGAGACGCGATATCGATAAGTTCAAAGGGAAGAGTAAATGGTTTGGATCGACGCGGTTGAATGTTTTCAAGGATAAATGTTCGATACAAATTGTTGGTAATGCCGGATTGTTTGGCAGCGTTACCAGTAAGCTGATATCCCGGCTGGTAAACTCGTACGGAAACCAGAAGGCGTCGAATGGGTTGCTTGGCCGTATTGGTTACAAGTCCATCAACCATATAGCTTCTTTTGATTCGATTGTTATTCACGCCGCTGGTCAGTCGAAGATTATATTTCCAGGTGATACCCGGTGGTATCAGACTGGAAAACCAGGCCTCTACTTTTTGGCGTTTTTCAACAATGCCCCAGATCTCGACAATTTGACCTTTGCGATATTTTGCGTTCTTGATCTTTTCGGTCTTAATGGTAACTGGATCTTTCCACTTGTTGTTTCTCTTACTTTCTGTGATCAACAGTTGCAGGCTGTCCTTTTCAATCTCGTCAATTTGACCCAGCATATGAACCGCGAGCCCGCTGAGGTCACGCCGTTTACTCTTTAACTTCTTGTAGGTTGTTTTCTTACATTTCTTTCGGAAACTTTCAGGGTCAATTACATTACCGCGGTATTCGACCCAGCCTGCTTTAAGTCTTTCACGATCACGCTGTTCTACGCGCTTGCGTCGACGTTCTGATTTCCGTTCTCGGCGGGACCGTTTGCGTTTGGAAGTTTGTTTGCGTGACGCCTCTTTTTGGGTCTTTTGCTGTGAGACCGTTCGGTTGGCTGCACTTTCCTGTGTGGCTGACAAGGCAATGGAAAGTACAAGGACAATCGTTAAAAGGTACTTCGGACAGGTGGTCATGAAAAGATCCTCCAGAAGATCCAATGGAGAGGTCAGCAGATGACTCTATCATTCATATACATCCTACCAGAACTGTGGCAAGAGCAAAAAACCAATCGCGTGTTAAGGCGTTAACGCGGTTCCCTTTTCAGGTAAGCGCATGTAGTTAGGTAACTTGACGGGCTGTGCGTTAGCTGGGATTAAGGACGCAGTTGTACTCTTTTTGGTTTCCCCTCGAATCAACCGGGTTCAGTCGATCAAAACCAGCGCATCTTGTAATTCGTTTTGATCGTTATCTGAGCGAGGTAATGGTCCAGACAATTCTTCTCCGGCTGACGTTATCACCCGGGACAAGGCCACAGACGGATGACTCTGGCGAAGGTCCGATGTCAGTTGTTCACACAGCTGGTCCAGGACCGGTTGGCCAAGTTTGTCCAGGACCTCCTGATCTCCCAGAACAACAGCCATATGTTCAAAAAGTGATACATAAATCAGCATACCGGTATTGCCGAGCGTGTGATGAACACGTCTGTCGAAGAAGATTTCCCGTGCCCGTGCCCCAACTTCATGCAGCATCTGTTTACGGGGGGTACATAAACGTCGCAGCCATCCGATTCGGTTTCCCGCCAGTGTGCCAATAACAAAGGCAACAACGATAGCAGCAATCATACTGGTCAAACCAGTCCAGAGGGGCGCCGCAGCCCAGTCTCCGGGCTGATTCAACTCACGCGGAAAAAGCAACCAGACTGTAACCGCTGCTAGGATGGCCAACCAGAGTCCGGCCATGTCTTCGGGTCGGTCATAGCGACCCGATTCCGTAGCCACCACAGGAACAATTTCGCACGAGGTACCGGACTCGGCCTTGGACACCGCATCTTCAACCTGTTTACGCTGCTGTTCATTAAAGAGTTCAGATGCTCGCTGCATATTCGACTATCCTTACCAGGAACCAGATGCACCGCCCCCGCCGGAAGAACCACCGCCAAATGAACCACCGCCAAACGAACCACCGCTATTACTTTTCAATGCGACCATTAAAATAAAGCCGACGATCGTAAAAATAACTCCCCAGAACAACCAGGCCCAGCCGCTGGCGCCCCGGCGGTAAAGCGAAATACCGGTAAACACTGCTAGACCAATAAAGGCGATCCAGATGAGGTAAATCCACATGGGTGTGGGAACTTTGGGTATCTCCAGTTTTCTCGCCATTTTGTCCAGGCTACTTACGCCTGCAAGAATACCCGCTGGAAAATTACCCAGCTTGAACTGAGGAATAATCTGTTCATCCATGATTTGTTGGCAGAGGC
>CAXEIY010000107.1:0-23642 GCA_963996245.1 uncultured Planctomycetia bacterium
GAGGTAGTGTGTTTTTCGTCCAGTTGACATCATTGACTAGGTGACAGGCGTGTCCGAGGTATGTTCGTATTTCCGTATGGCAGAACGGATCTCTTCATGGCCAGGATGATCTGTTCCGGGTTGGTGGAAATGACTAATCCAGGCATCGGTGACAAATCGGTTGAGTAAGGACTGTATGCCAGTACGCATGGGCCCCGGGAGAGAGAGAAAGTCACATGCCTGAATTATTTCCGGAGTGACAGCGGTGGGGGAGCGATCAGGTAGGGTAACCAAAGTCTTCTTGACGGACGTGCTGGTATGGAAAAATCCCTTCCAGCTAAGACGGATTGGCCAGTCGAGTTGCTGGGCAGATAAATTGAATCGCTGTTGAATCCTTTTGCTCCACGCCAGCCCATACATATTGCGGAAATTAATCCAAACACCGTTCCATCCCATATCGGAAGATTTCCGTAGTCGATGAGCGCAAAACCACGCCCAGAGGGTACTGAGTGCAATTCCGAGAGGTCCTATCGGCGCGCCGACGTAGAGCGACCATTCTGACCAGGGGCTTAATGGCAGTATTATCTGAAACAGACACAGTGCGGCGAGGCAACAGGGCCAGCAGAAAAAAGTGGGGATATAGTTGAACAGTCCGGCAGAAGTGATTCCAACAAACAGCACTGTCCAGATGTCTTCTATATAGAGCGGCATAAGATTGCGGGCTCGAAGGGGGGCTTGCAGGCAAGGAAGCATTAAGACGACGAAAAGCACGGCGACTACAAAGTGCCAAGCACGGTGTCCCGGGCGTTTCGCACCAAGGACCATGATGAACGGGCATATGGTAAGTACGGAGGCGGCATAAAGCAGATAGGAGCATAGCGGACTGTCTTTGCCATAGTAGAATTCGATGATGGTCACGCAGGGCCAACTAAGGGCGGCAGGAACGGCCCATGTTGCTGAGGCAGTCAGTGTGGTCCCCTTGAGACCTCGTTGTGCCAGGAGGACTGGGACAACAGCAAAGATCTGGAACGAGAGGACGATCAGGGAAATGTAGTGGGACAGCATGAATTCTTGCAAGAAGGCTAGGGGGACCCTCGGATGGCCTCATTTCTGATACATAAGGTTATCAATTTCCCTCAGCGGTGATATGTACGCGATGGAATGAAATTATTCTACAGCAGAAAGTCAATGTGGCCGATAGTCTTATTAGGGCGACATCCGGGGGGGCGGGGTCTTAGAACCCTGTTCAAGAGGAGAGGTTACACGGAGAGGATCTTAATCTCGGTGTAACCTCTCTTCATTTAGTAGTCCTGTTTTGTGAATCAGTTGATGAATGAGAATAGCTGTCCAGATCAGCTGGATAGGTTCGATCGGCAGATGAAAGCGAACGGAAGTAATTGTAAGACAGTGGAAAGTTGTCAGACATCCAAAGATGGCATATGTTGGCCACATGCCTTGACGATATTTCCAAGATGAAGCCAGACCGACACCGCTTAAGATCAATATGACACACTGGGATAAGCGGTAGTAGTTGTTATAGGTTTTGGGATTGGTTTCGTCGAAGAGCAAAAAGAAATAAAGTCTTTGTAAGCAGAGTTTTAAGTATCTAGAAGGCTTGCTTTTCAGCTCTCCAAGTGCAACACGGAAAAGATATCTGGATTTTTGAGGCTCAGACAATGTGCGGAGCTTGCGGATGGTGGCTGGCTTCAATAGCACATCGTCGATATAGCGGGTTTCATGCCGTGCTTCCCACATCGTCGCGTTGAGCGATCGCAATCCGGTGTTACGATTCCGCATCATGTCGACGGCCTCGGTTTTGGGGATCTTGTCTGTTCCCCAGGAATGGCTGTTGTTTCCTTGCCAGAAGGCGTAACCGAACGTACTTTTCACGAACACCCATTCATTGTGGACGAGTCGATTGCGAATAAGCCATGGAGTAATGATCAGTAATACCGTTACCATACAGGAAACCGTCAGGGCGGTGTTTTTTGAGGGTTTGGAGTAAAGTATGATTCCCAGTCCGATTACGACTATCAGTACCAGGATGGGGTCCGTCAGGACGAGTATTCCACCGACGATTCCCGCGCCTACACTGCTCCCAATGCCGTTGTTGTTGCGTGTTTTAAAGCATAGTAGAAGGAACCATAGCAAAAGGAACGTAGCCAGTATGACGACCTGAATGTGAGTTACGGCGTAGACCTGTGTTGGATACAGTGAGAATCCGATTCCGGTGATCCATCCGATCGTCTTGGCAGTGGGAGAAGTGAGGTCCTCTGAAGAACTTTGTCGGTCTGCAACTAAATACCAGCATAATCGGACTGTAATCAAGACAGAAAGACTGCCTAAAACACACTGAAATAATTGAATACCTAACAGTGATGTAGAGGTTCCCATTCCTCCGAAAATATAAAACGCAGCAACTAGGTATGGGTATACAGGAGCCTGTTGTGAGGTGAAGCCATCTGATCCGAGAAAATGGATACGGAAGCCGTTTCCCGTGAGAATGTTTTGTGCAATTTCACCATGTTCGTAAGTGGTTTCCGGAAGAAGATCAGAACGCAGAACAAGAACAAGAACGGCACGAACCGAAAAAGAGAAAAGTCCTAAGAATAGAAAACGGGCCACCGATGAGCGGGGGCAAAGAAAATGGTCGAGCGTACGAGTAACGAAGCGAAACATCAGTTTTGTGTCATATACCGGAAACTGAAAAGACGATAAAACGAATAGGTCTGCTCAAGCGGACGTGTCTGACTCCTCTTGGGAAAGAGTACGTAACCGTAGCAGGATATGACAGATTGAAAAGTGATAGTCATGTCAGCCGGCTGAACGAGCAATAGAGTACCTGTAAGAAGCAACCTGAATAATTCATGGACAAAACTGACCCAATCACTCCACTTCCAGGCGGAATGCTGCATCTGCGCGACTTGGAGGCACTGCGCCTGTTTGTTAAAAACACATTATGCGAACACGAACACCTGGACAGTGAACAATTGTCGATGTCCGAGACACGATTGATCCGCACGGGAAAGTCATGTGGTTTAGCCTTTCGGTTCCATGGTCATCGAGCCACCCGGTCTTCGGTTGTATGGTCGGCCGATGACAACCAGATCTTATTTTATGACAGTTCCGGTAAACGATATTTGAGCTATCGTTTGTCTGAGGAATCACTCCAGTTGAACGGAGACGTTCTGGATTAATGCCTATGTCCTGACATTTAAGTCAGAATAGCTCGCCCTGGTCTGTGTCGGGATCCGGTTCCTCAACAGGGGGATGTTTGCCCATGTGTTGCCAAGCCGTGTCGGTCGCAATTCGACCTCGGGGAGTGCGAATGACATATCCACAGCGCAACAGATACGGTTCGATTTCATCTCGCAAAGTATCCGTTGCCGTATTCATAGTGTGGGCTATGGCTTCCACACCTGTTGGTCCTCCGGAAAAAATACGGATTAGGGTGTCTAGGTATTGACGGTCGCGCGGCTCCAGTCCCTGTGGGTCAATTCCCTGCATTTTGAGCGCATCACGAGTGCTCTCCAATGTGATGCGGCCGTCTGACTCACTGGTTACATAATCTCTTACCCATCGCAAGCGATTATTGGCGATACGAGGAGTTCCGCGACTTCTTTTTGCCAGTTCCTTAGAAGCGGTATCGGAGATCTCGGTTTTTAAGGTGAATGCATTGCGATGGATGATCTCAGCTAGATTCCCAACACTGTAAAAGTCAAGGTGTTCCCGGGTCAGGAACCGGTCACGAAGCGGGGCTGACAGCATGCCACTTCGTGTGGTTGCACCAACAATGGTAAAGGGTTTTAACTGATAGTTGATGGTACGCGCATTAATGCCATCACCAAGGACGAAGTCGACCCGAAAATCTTCCATAACCGGATACAAAAATTCTTCAACGGTCGTTGGAAGTCGGTGGATTTCATCAATGAATAGAATCGAAGCTTCTTCGGCGTTAGTCAGGGAGGACAACAGATCCTTTGGGGCGCTCAATGCCGGACCACTCAAAATGGTTATCGGAGTTCCCATTTCTTCGGCCAGTACCGTTGCCAGTGTTGTTTTGCCGAGCCCTGGAGGTCCGTCAAAAAGGACATGTGCAAGCGGTTCCTTTCTTTTCTGTGCAGCCTTGATCGCGATTTCCAAGCGGCGTACGACTTCTTCCTGTCCGACAATCTGGCTCATTTTTTGCGGACGTAACTGATCTTGCCATTGTGAGATGGCTTCAACATCAGTTTCAGTAAAAACGGGTTCTCGTACCATAAGTAATAGTCGTTATGTATGGACCATATGTGACAGAGGCGACAAGTTACGACGCATTTTGTTGATGATAAACCTCTTCCATGAGTGCTTGAAAGTTTTTAAACGTTTTTTCTGTGGCGAGTGCATCATCGACCATACGTTTGGCCGATTCCGGAGCATTACCGACGCTCAGCAGTGCCTGGTAGACATCTTCTACGATGGTGCGGTCAGCGTGAACCTCTTTTTCCGGTGTTTTGTGATCGACCATGAGCGCGAATTGGGGAACTTTTCGTCGAAGTTTTGCGATGATACGTTCGGAGGTTGCCTCGCCAATACCAGGCAGAGTGGAAAGAGTCTTAACGTCCTGATCTTCAATGGCCCTAGCGATTTCACGAACCGGGCGAACCACTGCTCTTAACGCTTTGCGAAAACCAACTCCGTCTACCGAGCAGAATAGATCAAAGAATTCTCGTTCGGCCTCGGTCAGGAATCCAACAAGTCGAGGTTTCATGCGTCCTTGCATGGGATTCCCTTCGAGATAATGGACGGTAAACAGACTCAACTCTTTACCCGTTGATCCAGATAGCTGACGTCGCACCATTTCAGATATAAGTATTTCATAATGCATGGCTTCGATTTCCAGAGTTAAGTATTCTCGATCGACACGCACGATGGTTCCAGTGATTCTTGTGATCACGAGATATTTCTCCTCAGTTACGACGTAGCATTGATAGAAGAAGGCGACAGGTTTGCAAGGACCGTGTTCTGAGGAATCGCGGTACCAACACAATGGTAGTGGCAGAGTGCCAGTGCGATTGCATCTGCTACGTCAGCGGGTTTCGGTGTTCGATCTAAGCCGAGCTGTTCCTTGATCGCGTGTTGCATTTGGGATTTGGAAGCGCGCCCATTGCCCGTCAACAGCTTCTTGAGCCGAGTAGGGCTGTAGTGAATGATGGGGATGGCAGCTTGTGCTGCTGTTAGGCATATTGCACCACGAACGTGTGCCATCAGGATAGCTGTGCGCGGGTGTTTAGGGGAACTGAATAACTGTTCAAGTGCCATCACTCCCGGATGAAACTGGTGAATGACCTCTTGGAGGCCATTATAGATTTCTGAGATTCGCTGTTCGAGAGGACGATCTGCCTGACTACGAATCACGCCACCCTCACATAGAACCGGTTTTCGACCTTCTGTGTCGAGTATGGCATATCCTGTTATTCTCAAACCCGGGTCCACACCTAGAATATGGTGCTGCTTCCCATTGTTATGGGCAGGCTGGTTCATGTCTAACATCCTTGTCCGATTTTGGGAATCGCGATTCATCCCGGCAGGTACTGTATCCCGGATTACAGTTTCCAGGAAGTACCGGTACTACGATCTTCCAGCGTAATGCCTAGTTTTAGTAATTCGTCTCGAATGGAATCAGAAAGTGGGAAGTTTTTGTCCTGTCGAGCTTGTTGACGCAGATCAACCAGCAGGTTGATTAGTTGCTCCGAAAGTTCCGATTTGGCTTCCGTAACGTGTTCTGGTGGGGCTTGAAAAACGCCGAGTATGGAAGCCGCTTCTTTCAGCCAGAGAGTCCCTTGTTTCACGGTATCTAGAGAGGTGTTGTCATCGGAAATCTTTCGTGATTCGAGCTGGTGTTGTTCAATAAATCGATTCAGCGTGGTCAGCCATTCGTGGAGAACTCCGATTGCGGCACTGGTATTGAAGTCATCATCCATTGCTTCGAAAAACCGTTGCTTAGACTGATGGAGAGCAGAAATAAACGCGTCCGATTTCTCGGCAACGGGACTTGTATTGTGTTCGGATGGCAGTTCTATCGAGTAGAAAGACTCTCCTGTAATTCGGCTGAAACGGTCAAAAAATCGGTAAAAATGTTGGGTAGCTTTTTCGGTCTCCTCAATCAGAAGGTCATTGAATTCAATGGGCCTTCGGTAATGTGTAGAAAGCAAAAAGAAACGTACTACTTCTGGGCGGTGACGATTCAGCAGGTCCGTGATGGTAACGAGATTCCCCTTGGATTTGGACATCTTGTTGCCGGTCATCTGCATGAGTCCGTTGTGCATCCAGTATTTGGCAATGGGTTTTCCTGTGAAGCATTCGGATTGGGCGACTTCGTTTTCGTGGTGGGGAAAAACGAGGTCCAGACCACCTCCGTGAATATCAAAGGTTTCTCCGAGATGTTTCATACTCATTGCGGAGCATTCAATGTGCCATCCAGGGCGTCCAGGACCCCAAGGGCTGTCCCAGGAGGGTTCTTCTGGTTTAGCTGATTTCCAAAGAGCAAAATCCAAAGGGTTTCGTTTTTTTGAGTTGGGCTCGATGCGTGCGCCGGACCGGAGTTCTTCAGGATCTCTCCGACTCAGTTTGCCGTACTCGTTATCCTTTCCTACATCGAAGTAAACATCTCCTTCCGATGCGTAAGCGAATCCTTGATCAACTAACCCCTGGGTGAGACTGATTATTTCTGTGATATGATCTGTGGCATGCGGCGTGTGGTCAATGCTGTTGACCCCCAGTCGTTTTAGATTCACGAAATAATCATCGGTTACCTGATTGGCCAACTCTGCCACGGTTTTACCGGACTCGTTAGCCCGGTCGATTAATTTGTCTTCCACATCCGTAATATTAACGACCAGAGTTACATCATAGCCCAAATGCTGGAGATATCGTTTGACACAGTCAAAAATGATCGGACCGACCATGTGTCCGACATGGCTGGGCATGTATACGGTTGGTCCGCAAAGGTATATCCCGACTTTTTTCCCATGCGGGTCAATTGGAGCAAAAGGTTCTTTTACTCGTGTCAGGGTATTGTAAACGCAGAGTGTCATAGTGGTGTTCCCTGTTAGGCTCACGCCTGTTGTACTGCGGGATCTTATGGCGGGTGTGTTGACGCTTGCAGGTCATGAGTGCGTCGAGGAAGCGGTCTGTTTCAAAAGTAATACAACAGAGGCTTGGATGGATTCGCTACGTCCTATGGGTCCAACGTGTTCTCCTGTTTTTGCCTTAAAACTGATAGACGTAATTGGAATATCCATGAGAGAGGCAAGACGCTTGCGAATGACTTTCTTGTAGGGACTAAGCTTAGGTGATTGTAGAAAAACCGTGCTGTCCACATTAACTGGAGTCCAACCCTCTTGTTTGATTTTTTCAAGCACCGAAATAACAAATTCCTGTGAATCACATCCTTGGTAACGCGGGTCGGTATCAGGAAACCACTCTCCTATATCCCCCCAGGCCATGGCTCCCAGCAGGGCATCGGTAAGTGCGTGTAACAACACATCGCCATCGGAGTGCGCCACGACCTCACTGGCACGTTCAATCGCTACTCCGCCAAGGCACATCGGGTTACCTTGGCCCAGTCGGTGAGAATCATGTCCTGAACCAATGCGAAATTCCGTTGCCACGACTCCCTGAAACGTATCTACAGTAAATCGAACCGGATCCGAGCGCTTGCGGATTGTAACGACACAAGTCTGGGCTGGCAACGTCACTCGCAGCGCTTTTGTAACGATCTGGTAAAGTGCGAAGGGAAAATCATATGGTTGGGAACGAACTTACTCTTGGAGGGATTCTTTTGCAATCGTACGGGCGGTACGAAATGCGTGTTTGATTGAAATGGCTCTCGATTCCATCTGGTCTTCGGAAAAGAATTTTCCCGGTTCGCTGCTCGGTAGTCCAGCCAGACTCAGTGTCAGTGGCATGAGATCGAGAAATTCGCGGTATTTTCTTTGGAGATCACTTGATTCGGCCATTGGAAAAATCCTTTCGAAGAATGATCGACAGGGAAAGCTGGTTCATGGGTATTTCAGGTAAATGGAGAAATAAGCGAGTCGTTTTCGGTGAATGAGGGCAGGCACAAAGGGATTACGGGAGGAATGTTTTTTCAGAGAAGTCATCTGTAATTTTCACAGCATTATACATGGATCTCACAAGAGAGTCTGTGTGCATACCGTCTCTCAAGAAAAAGAGTGGGCCGGTAGGGTGAGTGGGGCTGGTTGCCTGGAGTCTGATGCACAGGGGTGTGTTATTCTTCACGCGTAAAATACTTACGCAGAATGTCATTCGCAGCGTGTGCGGTGAGTGCTTGTTCGTCGCCGGATTTCTCCTTGGCTTTTTCAGAATCCTGATCGGGATCTTCTGACGACTTATTCTCCTCCGTCATTTCGCTGTCTGGTGTATCACTTAATGCGTCCATGTCTTCCAGGCCGTCATCGTCATCATCGTCGGTCAGCCAGTCATCCACATCGCCGTCATCCTGATCCTCTTGGTTTGGATCGGATGCCGTGTCATTTACCGGCTCTGGCGCGGTCTCCGTCGAAGCCGTGTCCAGCAGCTTGATTGCAAAGACGAGAGGACCAACGTTAAGCAAGTCATCCGTTTTGACCTTAATTTCGCCCTTTACAGGTTCTCCATTGACACGGGTAGCGTCCTGTTTGGTGAGATCACGTACGTAGACCTGATCTTCTTTTACCAGAATGGCACAGTGTTGATCACTGACGGTTTCGTTTTTGGACCGTAAATGACAACCTTCTGCACGTCCAATGACAAACGGATTGACAGGAAGAACAAACTCTTTTCCTTCAGGTTTTCCTTGTACGATCGTCAGCTGTACCTTCATACAAATAACCTCATAAACAGGCTGGAGAGCGGGCCCCCATCTCAAAGCGACCAGCAGTGTTCGGCCTCTAAATGCCACACTATTTAGAGCGTAACGCGCAGGGCAATGACCGTCAAAAGAATAAGGCCGGTACAGGCTCGTAGAGTACAACGAACTAACGGATAGGGTGGATTACCGCTTTTGATTCCATTTGTCACACGAATATTTGTGCCTTTGTAATTGGTCGGCCAGTTGGATTTCTCGACGACAGAGCTGGGACGAGTTAAATGTTATTCCGAGATGTTTGGATATGGATGCGGACATCTGTTCGATCCAGATTTGGTGAAGACCCTCGTCTAAGTGGGTTTGTAGTCCCTGAATATCGGGTAAAAAAGGGGAGCTGTTAAGAAGGATTGTTCCATGTTGCAAAATGGTCTTGTGGCGACGTCTTTGAGCACTACCGACAATTTTTTTACCCCGAAGTAGCATGTCCGTGTCTGAATGGCGACGAAAGCACATGAAGTCGTTTGTCTGAAGGGAGGGGCGGTAAGGTGGATCTGACACGGTGTGTTTGCGCATCAATGCTGGAAAACCGTGGTCCGTGAAAACTGCCGCCAGCGCAGTATGAATGCTATCGTAGAGTTGTTTGGGATCGTTACGGATAGGTACAGAGAGCTTATCTGATGGAACAATGAGCGTGTAAGTAATTTCATGTTGATGGAGAATTGCACCACCACCAGTCAGTCGTCGGACGACATCGAGTGAAGGTGGTCCGTTGAGGTAATGCCAGTTTGCCGCTTGATGGTATGACTGAAAGTACCCAATCGAAAGTGTGGGCTGGATCCAGGAATAGAATCGAAGAACCGGTGTGCCGCTTGAGGCAACCATGTCGAAGAGCATCTCATCGACCGCCATGTTCCACGGGCCTGTGCGAGCTGTGTCGTTAATAAAACGTCCCATGGTTGTTGGAAGCACTGTTAAGCAGATGATTTGAAAAAATACTCAGGTCAACAAAGAGGGTTTTGGAAAACAATCCAAGGATCCAATCAGTCTACGTTGTCACCTGGATGCCAACGCAATACGGGATTACGGGCGGCGATCACTTCGTCGGGGCGACATATGGCAGTAGTGTGCGGTGCACAACACACCAAATCTGCTGACTCGTTCGTTATTTTTTCCAGAGTCTGGGCAAAAGCTTCCAGTGTCGATTTGGATTCGGTTTCTGTGGGCTCAATCATCAAAGCTTCGGGGACCACCAACGGGAAGTAGACAGTTGGCGCGTGGAATCCAAAGTCTAACAATCGTTTTGCCAAATCCATGGCTCGGATACCGCGTTCACGATGTAGCGGGCGGGCACTGGCTACAAATTCATGCATACAACTTGTTCCATGCGGTACGGGCAGAAACTTCTGAACCAGTGCGCGAAGGTAGTTGGCATTTAAGACCGCATTTTCCGCCACGTTGCGGAGCCCTTCCGGCCCGTAAGTACGAATGTAGCAATAGGCTCTTATCAACACTCCCGTGTTTCCAAAAAAGCTACGGACCTGACCGACGGATTGGGGTAGATCATAATCAAGATGGAAGTGATTGTCTGTTCGGCGTATTACCGGAGCTGGTAAGTAGGGAGCCAGCATATCCCTCACTGCAATAGGGCCTGCGCCTGGACCTCCTGCTCCATGGGGGCCACTGAATGTTTTGTGAGGGTTGTAATGCATCAAGTCCGCACCAAAGTCACCCGGACGAGATACTCCCAGAATAGCGTTCATATTGGCTCCATCAAGATAAAGCAGCGCACCGGCTTGATGGATCATATCGGCTATAGTCTGAATCTGATCGTCAAACAATCCTAAAGTGTTTGGATTGGTGATCATGAAGAGACCAACCTTGTTGTTTAGTTTTGCTTCCAGATCCTCCAGATCAACGAGGCCGTCGGATGTGCTGTTCACCTGAACCGTGTCAAAACCTGCCAAAGCTGCGCTGGCGGGATTGGTTCCATGTGCGCTGTCCGGGATCAATACCGTGGTGCGTTGTTGTCCTTGATCGCGAAAATAGGCTGCCGCTACCAGGAGTGCGGTGAGTTCACCGTGTGCACCAGCGGCCGGTTGCAAGGATACCGCGTGAAGGCCAGCAATTTCGGCCAGCATTTCCTGTAGTTGCCATAGAATTTCCAGGGTGCCTTCGATACTCGATTGTTGCCCCAGCTTTGTGGAAGCCGTATGAGTGTGCAGGTATTCATCCTGATAAGGATGGATCTGAGAAATACCATCGAGGTTGGCCAGGCGTTCATTGCGTTTGGGATTGTACTTCATGGTGCACGATCCCAGGGGGTAGAAATGCGTATCAACTGAAAAATTAAGGGTGGAGAGGTTCGTATAATGACGAATAATTTCAGGTTCGGTCAGCTCGGGAAGGGAGGGTGGAGAATCAGCGAGATGTTCGGAGGGGATCAGGTTTTCCAGCGGGGAGCTCGTGTCCGTTACGTCATTTTCTGGAAAATTACAGGCACGGGCGCCAGGACGGCTTAATTCGAATAAAAGTTGGGTTGAGAGTTCGTTTCGCATACTGGATATCTGAAAAACGGGTGTAGAGTGATTGAAGTATCAGGCAAACTGGCCTATCCATGCTACGGATGAGCAATGCATTTTGACTGGATCAAAGGAGATGTCAAACCCGATTGCTTGGATAACGCTGAAAAGCGGAATAGTCCGCCGTTCGAATCGGACGCTTGCACGGCATGTCGATACAGCAGGCTAGGTGAATGGCAGACGGATAGAGAGTACAGGTAGGGAGCCAATTTTTTGTTAACGAGTTAGATGGGCTCCAAGTTCTTGGTAAAGAGGCAGGTGGCGGTAATAGGTTTCCAGAATCATGACGCTGATGGCTGTGACATAAAGGCGGCCGGCTGATCCCCCATAAGAGGATCCGCTTGGATTCCAGCTTCCAAAAGCATGACCGGTTTCCTGTCTTTGTTTGTCACTCAAAAGTGTTCCAGTGGTTCGATGCCATGTCCTCCATTTGGTTCCGCCCATGTGGTGTAGAACCTGTGTACCGTAATACCAGTAATAGAGATTTCTAGACGACCATGAAGGCAGATTATCTAAAAGATAATCGACCCCCTTGATTAAAGGGGGGTGGGTTCTTTCCCATCCCATGTAAATATTGCAAAGCAGGCCTTCGGCAGTCATGGTAGTGGTCTTGTCCGAATCCACTATGTAGCCAAATTTCCCTTCACCATCAGATACACTGTCTAGGAATTGGGAAACACGGCTGAACACCTGTTGATCCACCGACAATCCAGCCATTCGCGCGCTCTGCAGTGCCATTACCTGCCATCCGACAACACTGGTGTCAGAAGTTCCAGAACGAGGGGCATAACGCCATCCACCATCTGTGTTCTGAGCTTCTTGGATGTACTCAATGGCTTTTTCAGCAGGTTTACGTAAGGTTGTGTCGCCGGTCAGTGCATAGGCTTCGCACAGCGCAATGGTGGCAATCCCGTGGCTGTACATGTGTGCTTGACCGTCACCACCGGAAAAAAGATTGCCGTCTTTCTTCTGGTGTTCCACAAGCCAGTCTAAACCGGACTTGACCGATTCGGATCGTAGTTTGGCTGCTGGTAGTGCCCGTGCTCGGTCACGTTCCAGTGAATTGGTGTAGCCAGCCCCGAGTAGTGCGAGCAGGGCGATCCCAGTAGCCGCGGTGTCAGAATGCACGGTTCCAGTACCTGTGCAGTTCCGTGCGCAATTACGGAGACGTTCTTTTGTACGACGTTTTGGAAGAAATTCGTGGAGGCTCCAACGGCCCTCCGGGAATTGATGTCTGGCAATCCAGTTCAGGCCATTGCTGACAGCGTCTTCGGTTTCTATTGTGGCCCCGGATTCCACTAAGAGTTCTGATTTGCGCGTGCCGGTTCTTCCTGAGAAGCCAGTAACCAACTCGAGTCCCAGATTACCGGAGTTTAAGGCTGAGAGGCCGGTATTGGATTCTGCAACGATGTTCATTTGTTCGGTTACCGATGGACCTGGATCATCCATTGCGGGATCCTGAAGGCTGAGGGCGCCGATCGATGCCTGATCCGGTTCGATGACCGGTGAAAAAGAAACGTCACGATCTGGTACATAATCAAGTAGCTGTTCGGTGGAAAAAAGTGAACGGACATTAAATTTTTCAAGCGGTTTGCGCTCGGGAAGGAAAGTGATAGCCAGTGCCATTAGAAGTAGAATATGAGTAATCACACTGATTGCCCAGGGGCTGTCAATCTGTTCCTTGACTTTTTTAAGGTAGGGATGGAGTTGCCGGGCCACACTTTGGAAAAAGACAAGCAGCGGCAGCAGACGTGAACCCCATGAAGGGGGTACGCGGCGTTTTAACCTCGACCGATAATTCGGTGTTAATCGCATAGCAGATGCTCGTAATAGTCGGCGAGCGGATATGCTCTTTCTTAATCGCGATTTCAGATTCCTACAGATTTATCCTACTATATAATACGCTGCCATGTCGACCATAGGCGGAGATCGGGAGGCGGGCCGGAGCACTACCGTTAACAACTCTTTGATTCGACTGTAGCCTAGGGTAGAAGAGGGAGTGGATATGCAGATGGGGAAAGGTAAGTTGTTTGCCAGATGCAGTTTGTGGTCGTAGGCGAACCGTCAAAATGAAGCGAAGCTTTCCTGAAGTTTCTCCATATCGGAACGCGTTCGTTTTTCTGTTACAGCAGTCAGAAAACACGCGTTCCATTTCGGAAACCATCGCCCAATCGGAATACCTGCAAAAATTCCATTCCCTTTGCAATGTTGCAGTAGGTCAGGGACATCGTGCTCACACTCTACGAGAAATTCCTTAAAGAAAGGCGCTTTGAATTTCATTCTGAACCCCGGGATTTCGGAAATCTGGCCGGCAAGAAAATGGGCCTTGCGTGTGCAGAGTTCTCCGAGTTCGGCAAGGCCGGTTTTGCCAAGGGTGGCCAAATAAACGGCGCTGCGCAATGCAAGTAATCCCTGGTTGGTGCAGATGTTGCTGGTGGCTTTCTCGCGGCGAATGTGTTGCTCACGAGTCTGTAGTGTCAAAACATAGCATGACCGACCATTACGATCGGTTGTTTGTCCTACAATCCGTCCTGGCATTTTCCTAACGAATTGTTCCTTGCATGCGAGAATTCCGAGATAAGGACCGCCGAATTGTAAAGGGTTTCCCAGGCATTGGCCTTCTGCGACCGCAATGTCGGCTCCGTAGTCACCAGGGCGACGTAAGATACCAAGGCTTATAGGGTCCACAACAGCGGTAAAGAGGGCGCCTGCATCATGGGTGATATCACGAATACGATCAACGTCTTCGAGACAACCAAAAAAGTTGGGGTGCTGAACAATGACACAGGCCGTATCTTCATTTACCGCGTCCTTCAGGACGTCAACATCCAGGACACCTTCCATGGCCGGTACGGTCACGATCTCCGTTTCCAGATTATGTAGGTAGGTTCTGAGGATCTCGCGATATTCGGGGTGCAGGGATTCGCTGACGACGATTCGACCGTGACGGCGTGTTGCCCCCATAGCCATAATAGCCGCTTCGGTGGTGGCAGTGCCTCCGTCATAAAGGCTTGCGTTCGATACTTCCATTCCGGTTAATTGGCTGATCAAAGTCTGATATTCAAAAAAAGCCTGCAGGCTTCCTTGGCTTGCTTCTGCTTGATAAGGGGTATAGGACGTGTAATATTCGCTGCGTGCCCCGATGGCATCAACGGTTGCCGGGATAAAGTGGTCGTAGGCGCCACCACCCAGGAAACAGATCGTTTGATCACAAGAGTCATTCTGATTTGCCAGGCTGGTCAGATGTTCGGTGAGTTCGAGTTCGGAAAGAGCCGGCGGAATGTTCAGTGGGCGGTTCAGACGCAAGGAATCCGGAATCGAGTCAAAAAGACTTTGCATGTTTGCTTTCTTAAGGTGGGAAAGCATCTGCGCCTGGTCGTCCGGCGTATTGAGTATGTAAGACACAGTGAAAATTTCTTTCGGAAAAGCAGGATTAAATGGACATCGAGAGTAGATGTAATCGGACTCAGACGTATCGACGGTGTAATCAAAATCCTTGGGGTAGAAGCCCGGTTGGGGGTGGTCACAGGGGCATTGAGTGGGTCGAAAGTTTATCTAGGGAATTATTCCCGAGTCATGAGGCTTAATGATCCTCCTTAGCGATTTGTTCCTGATAAGCTTTGAAATCAAGCAAGTGGTCCAGTGAGGTTCCGGACGCAATACGAATCTTCACCAGCCACCCATTTCCGTACGGATCGCTGGAGAGAAGACTGAGATCATCAACAAGTGTGTGATTTATTTCCAGGATTTCCCCATCAACCGGACTGTAAAGATCACTTACAGCTTTCACGGATTCAATCTCGCCGAAAGGTGTGGAACGCGTTACCTGTTGGCCAACTTCCGGTAATTCTATGAAAACCAGGTCCGTGAGTTGTTCAACTGCAAAATCACTAATTCCAATGGTGGCAATATCGTCTTCGAGAACGCTCCATTCATGGGTTTCCGCATACCGGAGTTGTTCCGGGGACAGCATGTTCGTGCCTTCTTTCTGTTCAGGTAATTACTTTGCTTTTTTATAAAAGGGGATACGTACCGTTTGAGCCTCTTCAAGACGGCCTCGAATGTCGATCTGGACCGATTGTCCAGGTGACGCCATTGCGTGAGGGACGTAACCCATGGCAATAGACTTTTCAAGAGTTGGAGAAAACGTCCCGCTTGTCACCTTTCCCACGGGGATACCATTTTGACTTACGGTCGAACCTTCTCTAGCGATACGACGTCCTTGGAGTTCCAGTCCCGTTCTCACGAGCTTTGGCCCTTCCTGCTGGATGGAACGTATGGATTCGCAGCCAATAAACGAATCCGTATCGAGTTTCACGGCGAAAGACAGACCCGCTTGGATGGGATCAATCGTTTCGGAAAGCTCGTGTCCGTACAGAGGCATTCCGGCTTCGAGTCTCAAGGTATCCCGGGCACCTAGCCCGGCCGGAAGAATGCGTTCAGACCGCCCTTGTTGATAGAGGGTGTTCCAGAGAAGTTCTGCATGTGTGCTGTCGGTGATCACTTCAAAACCATCTTCTCCCGTATAACCGGTACGACTAACGATGCTTGCATTTCCCAGAACATCACCTTGGCAACTTCGGTAATAGCCAACAGAGGACAGGTCCATGGTAGTCAGACTCTGTAATAGAGAGCTCGCATGGGGCCCCTGAATGGCTATCATACACCAGCTCATGGTGAGGTCTTCACAAAGGCAATCCAGTTTCCCCAGTCGATCTTTGATCCAGTTAAGAAGTTTATGACGATTGGACGCGTTACACACCATAAGATGGAACGTTTCGAACCGGTAGATTAAAACATCGTCAAGAATGCCACCTTGTTCGTTTGTGATGAGACTGTATTGAATCTGACCTTGTTGCAGTGCGGTCACATTGTTTGTCGAAATGTCTTGTAGAAATTCAACTTGCTGAGGTCCCGAAAACCGCAGACGTCCCATGTGTGAGATGTCAAAGAGGCCAGCGGTTTGGCGAACCGCATGGTGTTCCTCGATAATCGACGTATATTGAACAGGCATGGACCAGCCGGCGAAATCGACCATACGCCCCTTGTGGTGGGTGTGCCAGTCGTGTAAAGGGGTTGTTTGTCTCTTGTTGGTCATGCGCACGTACTGGAAGAAACGCTCACCACTGCTTCAGTGAGTCTGTTCATAAAATGAAGGAACGTTTAAGGTGGTATCGGTCAAAGTCAAGCTTGGATGGATTAACATCCTAGAACCTTGTTTTAAGCTGTCAAAGGAAATTGGATAAAACAGGTTATCGGGTGAGCTGTTCACCCCTTCTGGTGCAAAAAAGTGTTTTGGCCAGACTGTGATCCGCTGTTATCGGTACTGGCCCCGGGGTGATAGGGTGGTGAACGACGGGATGATTAAGGCTGGAATCATCAGCTGGAGGCCTGGGGCGTTGGCACTACATCTTGTGACCGGTCTTTTGTATTACTGAGGCAAGGCCTTGCTTATCGTAAGTCTTTACCGCATAGTGTAGGTTGATAAGCACGATAGGCACAACTGTGCGGATGTGACGATGGCAGGCTCTATTCTTGCGGGACCCGCGGAACTTGTTTCCCGCCGTAATCTATGGATCATCTCCCCGACTGCAGACCTGTTGTTTGTAATCGGCACGCCGATTTTTCTCATGGGAGTGTTGTTGCCCCTTAGTTGGCATATTCCAGATGCCTCCTTTCCCTTGGTGGCTGTCGGTGTTCTGAGCATTGGACATCATCTTCCCGGATTCATGCGTGTTTACGGGGATCGTGAATTGTTTGGCCAGTACTGGTTTCGCGCGACCGTGGTTCCCCCTCTGTTGTTTGCCATCGTGTACTGGATCAATCAGAAGCAGATGGGAGCGGTGACGCTGACCATAGTTTTGTGGGGTTTCTGGCATGGCCTGATGCAGATTTATGGTTTTATGAGGATCTATGATTCTAAAGTGGGGCGAACAGAATCGATCACGGCACGACTGGACTGGCTGATCTGTGCTAGTAGTTTCGTGGTCATGCTGTTGTGGAGTCCCACAAGTGCAAGATTGTTTACAGAGGCTTCCGAGTCTACGGGGCTGCTGTACCTCTCTCTCATTTTTCAGGAGCCGGTCAAAAATCTTGGGATGGCCAGCTTTATATGTATTTCTACGATCTATGTAGGACATACCATCTGGCGATTTACATCAGGACAGCCGGTTTCGTTAATGAAACTTATGATGTTGCTGGTAACGATCGTCTTTCTGTATTTCAGCTGGGTGATAGTGGAGAAGAATGAGTGGCTAGGTCTGGGAGCCTGGGAAATATTTCATGATATCCAGTACTTCGCGATCGTCTGGTCTTACAACAGTAAACTGACCAATCGATCGGCATGTGCTCCGTTTATCCGGTTTCTTTTTCGTCCTCAGTGGCTATTGCTGGCTGGTTACATAGTACTGGTGGTGGGATACGGTGGATTTCAATATGTTCCCCTGGAAAACGAATATATCATGCCATCTTTGTTGGCAACTTCTGTGTTGCTCCACTTTTATTTTGACGGTTTTATTTGGAAAGTACGTCATGCCAAAACCCGTCGTGACATGGGGCTTGTACGTGAGTCTGGTTCTTCAGGGGAAGGCCTGCAGGAGCCGGAGACTGCCAGAACATCCTGGACCAGAGATGGTCTCCATCTGGTAGGTATGATATGCCCGCTAATGTTAATGACCGTCCTTGAGTCTCGGAATGCGATATGGGAGGTTCCCATGCGTGAATCGCTGGTAAGACTGATTCCCGATTCGAGTGACTACCGTGTTAAACTGGGGGATAGCTATTCTAGGCACGGACGCAATGACGACGCACTTAATGCCTATCAGATGGCCGTCAAGGTCGATCCACAATCTGCTCGTGGGTATTACTCCCTGGGTTTGGCATTACGCTCCCGCGGGGATCGGGAGGGGGGCGAACAGGCTTTTCGTAAAACGATTCGGTTAAGCTTGGGAGATGATCAGCATTCCGTCAATAAAGCACCTCCCGAGGTTTCCGGGAGTCTTGCTATGCTGTATGTGGGACAGGGGCAGCCGGAACGAGCCCTCAATGTGCTGCGCAAGACACTCCAACAAGGGGTGAGAGAACCATTTCTGGCGGACTTGTTGTCACGAACTATTCTTGATGTGCAGTCCGAATCAAATAACATTCGGGAAGCACAGAAGTGGGCCAGTGCGGCATGTCGATGGACTCAAAACCGGGATGCCCGCTTTCTGTACACGCTTGCGAGGGCCCATAGGAAATTGGGTGAGCTGGAATCAGCAGGCAACGTATTATTTCAAGCCCAGAATATTGCCCGGCAGTTCGAGGACCAACAGTTATATGATGAGATTGAAGAGATGCTCTTGTCGTTGCCTTCTTCATCGAATGAAGCTGTGCGGAAACGGTGATCTGCGGTGGCAAAATGAAATCACCGACCTGGTCCAGAACGACTTTCAATGGACCGGTTTTTGCTTTTGGTTGTCTTCCGTCTAAGAAAGGAAAAGTGTAAAGTAGGGGCGGTTACGAGGGTATATCATTGATTATTAGAGGCGTGGGAACAGAGCAAAAAGATGCGGCTCTGGTTAACCGACAATTTGTTGCCCTTGCAGGGACTGGAGGAGGAAGGTTTTGGCAGACAGCTTAGTGCATGATATTGTGATCGTAGGTGGGGGCGGGGCAGGGCTGCGTGCGGTAATTGCAGCCGCGGAACAGAATTCCGATCTCGACATAGCGATGGTATCCAAGGTCTACCCGATGCGCAGTCACACCGTTTCTGCCGAAGGCGGGTCTGCAGCCGTCATTAAATCCAGCGACAGCTATGAAGACCACATCTACGATACGATTTCGGGGGCTGATTGGCTGGCGGACCAGGATGCGGTAGAAATGTTTGTCCATGAAGCAACCAATGAAATGGTTCAAATGGAGCACTGGGGATGTCCATGGAGTCGTGAACCTGATGGCAGCGTGGCGGTGCGTCCTTTCGGTGGAATGAAAATAGAGCGCACTTGGTTTGCTGCAGATAAAACCGGTTTCCACATGCTGCATACTCTTTTTCAAACGTCGTTGAAATATACGGACGTCACGCGCTACGACGAGTGGTTTGCCACACAGCTGTTGGTTGAAAATGGTCGTTGTCAGGGCGTTTGTGCCATTGAATTACGAACGGGTCAAGTTCGTACAATCCTTGCCAAAGCGGTGATTTTGTGCACAGGTGGCTCTGGTCGTATGTTTCCATTCACTACCAATGCCGCCCTCAAAACAGGTGACGGGATGGCGATGGCATATCGTGTTGGTGTCCCCCTGAAAGATATGGAATTTGTCCAGTATCATCCGACAGGATTGCCGGGTACAGGTATTCTGATCACCGAAGCATCACGAGGCGAGGGCGGGATCCTGCTGAACACCAAGGGAGAAAGGTACCTTCAGGATTACGCGTTGGGGGAACCGGTTGACATTAAGGATGCCAGGCACCCTCAGAAAAGGACCATGGAACTCGGGCCCCGAGACAAATTATCCCAGGCGTTTGTCAAAGAGCAGGAAAAGGGAAACGTGTTCGAGGGGCCGTACGGCACCTATGTTCATTTGGATGTCAGGCATCTTGGGGAAAAGAAGATAGAGAAAAAGATTCCCTTTGTGCGTGAGTTGGCTAAAAATTACGGCGGTGTCGATCCTGTCCATGAACCGATTCCAGTTCGTCCGGTCATTCATTACGTAATGGGTGGGGTTCATACGGACATCGAGGCGTCGACCCCGGTGGCTGGCCTTTTTGCGGCGGGTGAATGTGCCTGTGTCAGCATCAATGGGGCTAACCGGCTTGGATCGAATTCTTTGACGGAGCTATTGGTTTTCGGTTCGCGCGCCGGTCGCAATGCGGCACAGTTTGTACACGATAATCCCGATTTGGACAAATCCGCTCTGGAGGCACAGGGGCGAGATGAACAGAAACGGATCTCTGAATCATTCATCAACAAGCAGGATGGCAAGGAGAGAATTGCTTCGATTCGTACCGAGCTCACCAGCACTATGGAATCCGGTGCAGGTATTTTCAGGACGGAGTCATCACTGGTTGATACGTGTAATAAGGTAGCAGAACTGAAGGAACGCTTTAAGCACGCAGCACTGGACGATCATAGCCTCAGCTTCAACACGGAGTTAACCGCAGCGCTGGAGTTGGAGTTCTTACTTGATGTGGCCGAAGCACTGGCTCATTCGGCGCTGGCAAGAAAAGAGTCACGAGGTTCACATCAGCGTACAGATTTTCCTGAGCGTGATGACGAGGGTTTTCTTAAGCACTCTTTGGCGTACCATACCGGGCAGGAACCACGTATTGATTATCAGGATGTCGTAATTACTCAATGGCCACCGGCGGCCAGGGTTTACGGGAAATAAAGAGGTCAAGGACGGGGGAAGACTTAGTGAATCGAGAAGAATGTTCTCTCGGGCACAGCGGGTATGGGTTATTAATTCGAATATAAAAGAGGTCATAATCAGATCGTTTCAACCATGGTAGAAAAAACAATTATCCTCGAGGTTTTTCGTTATCATCCGGATCAGGATGAGGAACCGAAATTTCAGAGCTTCGAAGTTCCTTTTAAGACCGACTGGGTGGTTTTAGATGCCCTTAACCACATAAAAGACCAAATCGATGGCACGCTTTCTTATCGCTGGTCTTGTCGGATGGGGGTTTGCGGCAGTTGTGGAATGATGGTCAATGGAGAACCAAAACTGTCCTGTGCGGCATTTCTCAAGGATTATGGCGATGGTCCCATTCAGGTAAAACCGTTGTCTCATTTCCCCGTGGAACGGGATCTGATTGTTGTGCTGGATGATTTCATGGAAAAGCTGGTTCAGATTAAGCCCTATATAGTCAGGAAAGAGGAAAAGTCGCTCGAAGATGGGGAATACAGGCAGAGCCCTGCTGAGTTAGCTCGTTTTAAACCCTTCAGTATGTGTATCAACTGCATGCTTTGTTACTCAGCGTGCCCGGTTTATGGTTTGGAACCTGACTTTATCGGTCCGGCAGCACTGGCGTTGGCGCAGCGTTACAATTTAGATTCTCGAGATGAAGGAAGGGAAGAACGTCAGCAACTGGTAGCGTCCTCCGAAGGGATCTGGGAATGCACTTTTGTGGGTGAGTGCAGTGCGGTATGTCCCAAGCATGTGGAACCGGCCAGTGCAATTCAGCAGGCGAAAGTAGCCAGTACAATGGACTGGTTCAAGGAGAGAATTCCCTTTTTAGCCCCCAAACATAATGATTGAGTTGAGATGCTTTGGAACACTTTATTCTGATCGATGGATGTCTAATGCCTAAACCGTACAAACAGAAGATGTCGAAAACCTGGTGGTTGGATCACCCGGCCTATCGCTTGTTCATGCTGCGAGAGCTGTCCGGTGTTTTTATAGCGGTCTATTTTTTGGTTCTGGTTACGATCATGTCGAAAGCGGATACACCAGAGGCCTTGGCGGAGTGTTTAGCTAGTCTGCGAACGGTGCCTTGGTACCTGTTCCACGGAGTGATACTGGTGTTTTCACTGTTGCATACCGTCACGTGGTTTGATCTGGCCCCAAAAGCGATCGTTATTCCACTTGGGGAGGATCGTTTACCTGGGATCTTTATTACCGGTGCTCATTACGTGGGCATGGTAGCGATCTCACTGACCGTGGTCTGGTTTTTCGGTGTTTTTTCGTGACGACCATTCATGGTAGTTTCAGGAAAATCGACGAAGCATGCTGGGGGTGAGGAGCGATATAGTGGCAAAGTCAAATGAACCAATTGTGTGGTCTATTTTCTCTGGTGGCGGTGTTATGGCCGCGTTTTTTGTACCGGTGTTAATTTTGTTAACCGGATTTCTGGCACCTCATGAAAAAGTAGAACTGTCTCGAATGGTTGAAATTTTTAGCCAAACCTGGGTGAAGGCTGCTGTGTGCCTTTTGGCGGCCATGGTGTTCGTCCATGCGGCGCATCGTTTTCGATTTACGTTGGTTGACATGGGCCTTCAGTCATACAAAACCCTGATTATGTGGCTGTGTTACGGCAGTGCCCTGGGGGCGATAGGATATACGTCTTGGGTTCTTTTTACCTAGGCAAAAGAAGTCTTGTTCTGCTGAGACAGTTCGGATGTTCGTGTTTGTGATCCACGTGCGGATTTGAAATGAGGAATTTCATGACCTTTTCCTGAGGGATGTGAATCGATGCCTCCTGCTAAACGCGATCTCAGTAAAATGATGTGGTTATGGGGCGGTGGCGCTGTAGTCATGTTTGTAGCGTGTATGGTGATTGCCAATTTTTTCTTCCCAACGACAGAGGAGTCTGGGTACCTGGAGGACCTGGTTCGGGAACCTCAGACAACGACCTATTTTCATGCCGGCGACCCTCCCGCCATTCGGGCGTGGAAGTGGTGCTTCTTAGTGGCCGGTGTTTGCGTTGCGCTGCTAATGGTGACCGCATTTATCCAGGGACTACTGTACGCGTCTCCGTCAGGATCGCTGACGGATCAAAATACTGATTCAGTTGACAATTTGCCTCCAGATTCATGAGCGTGTTCGATTGTCAGTGAATCAGATTTCGAGAGAGTCACCACGGGTTGATGGTTTTGGTCATGACTGAATTTTCCAGTGAACAACAACTGCCTGCTCTCAGGGAACTGCAGGAGAAAAAGTTTCAAGGACTGATTCGTGAAGTGATCGGTCATCAGAATGACTTTTATCTTAAGAAGTGGCAGGATGCGGACGTTCCACTTGATGGGGTCCGCGGAATCAGTGATATCGATAAGCTCCCGTTTACGACAAAATTCGAGATTGTAAACGATCAGAAGCGACACCCTCCCTACGGTACGAATCTTACTTATCCTCTTACTGCGTACGTGCGTATGCATCAAACTTCAGGCACAACGGGGCAGCCTTTGCGTTGGCTCGATACGGCCACCAGTTGGTCATGGTTGCTTCACTGTTGGGGATTGATTTACGATGCGGTTGATCTGAGAAGTGAAGATCGTATTTTCCTTCCTTTTTCATTTGGGCCATTTATTGGTTTTTGGGGCGCCTTCGAAGGAGCGCTTGCGAGAGATAATTTTTGTCTTTCTGGTGGAGGGATGAGCAGTCGTATACGGTTACAGTGTATCGCCGAGCACAAGATGACGGTTGTTGCCTGTACTCCGACCTATGCCATGCGTCTGGTGGAAGTAGCAAAAGAACAGGGAGTGAATCTCCGGAATTCTGCCGTACGCGCTTTAATCGTTGCCGGTGAGCCGGGAGGA
>CAXEIY010000108.1:0-6188 GCA_963996245.1 uncultured Planctomycetia bacterium
CTGAAGAAGGTTCCGGGATAATTCCGGACTGTGCGATATTTTGAGGTACTGGAAGTTCCGTATCGCCGGAACGGTAATCGAGTGGTACAGACGAAACGTTAGGCGTTATCGCTGCAGGATCCATTCCTGGTTCGTCCAGCGGTATGATATCGAACGTATCCTGTGATTTCCGTTCGGAATCAGACCCAGGAACCGGTTCCAACGCATCGGTGACGACTGTATCAGAGTTGGACTCCTCTTGTTCCGTCTCAAGAGGAACAACCGGACTGGCAGATTGTAAGGCCGCGTCTGAAAGTGCCAGAGGCACCAGATCTTCAACGCGTTCTCTTCGAAAAAACAGCGCTGCTACCAATGCGACCAGTAAAACACCAAGGATTAAACCAATTTTGATATCGCGATGCATTTTGCGTAACGCTCCGAGGGCGTCATTATGTATTCAAGCCCTCGTGGCAACGCTTTGGCACTCCCTAGCAGAACCATTTATCGGTCATTGAACCATTGCAAAACAATGATCTGCTTAAAAATGGTTTATGACGAGTACAGAAAAATGAACACCTGTTCGCAGGGTAATATCCATGACTATTATTCCTAACGTTACTCTCCTGCAAGACGGTTCGAACATTCGCTTCACGTCTATCGGATCGCTTATGCACAAGTTGCACACAACAGGGAACCGACCGAATGAATCCGTTATAACCTTTAGACAAAGATTACCACCTCAATGGATCACAGGTTGTTATCCATTACCAGGGCGTTACAACTGCCCTTGTTACGTTGACCGATTTCTTGGTACAAGGCGGGCTTATGTCGATTTCCCAGTATTGGAATATCCCTTTGCCCTGCCCCGTTACGGATAAAATTGCTTGATGAACAACTTTCTTCGAGCGTTACAGTTTGTACGGCCTTATGCACTGCTATTGATCGTTTCGTGGCTTTGCGCTGGGGTCGTCAGTTTGCTCTGGGCTGCTAATATCAGCGCCGTACGCCCACTGGTTGTCGTCCTTTTCGATGACAATCACAGTGTGCATCAGTGGATGGAAAATCACCTGCAGTCGTCAGAAGACTTGTTGCAAGAGAAAACCGACGAACTTGATCGTGCGAAACAGACAACGTCAAACGACCCACAAAATCAGAACCGCGTTGCACGCCTTGAAATCGAACTGCGTAACGCCGAATGGTACCGGGACTGGTACGCTTGGCTGACACCCATCATCCAAAAATGGGTACCGGAAGATCCTTTTACCGTATTGGTACGTCTTTTCATCGTGTTAATGATAGCCATCCTGGTCAAAGGGATATTTGCGTTCCTGCAGGATGTACTGGTTGCGAGTGTCACCCAGTCTGCGCTCTTCGATTTGCGCAACAAATTCTTCTCCAATACACTTGACCTGGATCTGGCTCACTTCAGCAAAGACGGGACTGCAGAATTGATGTCACGGTTCACCCATGACATGAACGCACTCTCATCAGGCATGAAAACTTTGCTCGGAAAGATGGTTCGAGAACCCTTGAAAGCCATCTGCTGTTTTGCCGGAGCCTGCATGATCAGCTGGAGATTGACTTTCCTGTCGGTCATTGTCGCTCCCGTGGCAGGTTGGTCTATCATCTATATCGCCCGGATTATGAAACGCACCAGCCGTCGGTCCATGGAAAGTATGTCACGCATTTATAAGATTCTCGAAGAAACTTTCTCCGGAATCAAAACGGTAAAAGCCTTCACCAGCGAAAACTATGAACAAAAGCGTTTTCAGAAAGAGGCCCACCAATTTCGTCATCACGCGATGAAAATTGCAAAACTTGAGGCAATATCCAGCCCATTGACCGAATTTATGGGAATGGGCATCATCGCCGTAGCGCTCCTGTCCGGCGCATACCTGGTTCTGGGCAACAATGGAGGTACGCATCTCTTTGGGATGCGCATGGCCGAATATCCGCTCGATGCGGCGTCTCTGGTCACCCTGTACGCATTACTCGCCGGTATCAGTGACCCGGCCCGCAAGCTTTCCAGTGTATTTGGACGACTGCAACAGGCTAATGCCGCCCTGGATCGCATCTTCACTTTTGTGGATCGCAAATCCCATCTTGAATGTCATCCCGACGCGCCCGAGCTCAACAGACATCAACATGAAATTTCACTACACGATCTTCATTTTCATTATCAGCCGGACCGTCCCGTGCTGAAAGGTATTAACCTCGATATCGATTTTGGAGAATGCATCGCACTGGTCGGCCCCAATGGCTGTGGTAAAAGTACGTTAGCCAGCTTGTTGTTGCGTTTCTATGATCCCACAGAGGGAACCGTTTCCATTGACGGAACGAATCTCAGAGAAGTGTCTCTGTCCCATTATCGGAAACAAATCGGAATCGTAGCTCAGGAAACCTTTCTCTTTGACGATACCATTTACAACAACATCGCCTACGGTTCTCCGGAGGCAAAAACAGAAGATATTTTCCTGGCAGCGCAACGTTCGTTTGCGGACGGGTTTATCGAACAACTTCCTGATGGCTACGAAACACGAGTAGGTGAAAAAGGAATGCTGCTTTCCGGTGGGCAACGGCAAAGGATTGCCCTGGCACGAGCTATGCTTCGAAACCCTTCCATTCTCATTCTGGACGAAGCTACCAGTGCACTGGATCTGGAAAGCGAGCATCTCATACACCAGGCACTTCAATCCTTCATTAAGGACCGGACAACCATCATCATCACACACCGGCTTCAAACCCTGACGCTCGCAACACGAATCGTGGTCATGGAAAACGGAACAATTTGCAGCACTGGAACTCATGAGAAACTGGTGCAGGAATCTCCTTTGTACCAACGTCTTCACGAAATACACATCCAGCAACCACCCTCATATGCCAAACACACCAACCCCTCACGTCCCCTGCCTACGGTTGAAAGCGGATCCGAACCGGGAACCGATACATTCTGACCTTGTCATGTAAAAGTGACGAACCACGACCGTGTCCGATACGTATATATTAAGATTAACCAGGATACGCCTATAACGGTGTTCACGGGCTCCTCGATTCCGATAGACCGTATGACAACCTCGTGGGGCATCTCGTATTGTGGTTAACCTGGGATGGGTCTGCACAATAGACTTTTCAAAACCGGCACTTTCAAACACGGAACTCAAGGCCAGTAACACTTGACAACCGCTTGCACAAGGTACATTAATGAAAGTAACTTGTTCTCAGGCATTTCGTACCGGCACCGAGAGCCTCCGGGGCCCCTGTCTCACATAGATTATAAAGGTGAATGGGATGCGTTGGCACGTATGCTCCTGCATAGGAATGGTCGGCTGGGCAATATCTCCACTGATAGGTGCCGAACCCGGTATTCCCGCTTCGGATAAACCCTCTTCTTCTATTTTAGCTGCTTCCAGTCAAGCTGCAGACCAATCGGTCAATTTTTTGGTCGACCAATACATCGCTACCTCCCTTCGTGAACAACGGCTGCGACCTTCTGCCCGCAGCTCAGACATGGAGTACATACGGCGTGTATATCTTGATATCGTGGGGCACATACCGCCACTGGAAGAACTGGAGTCCTTCCTCAAAAGCAAGGACCGAAACAAACGCAGCACGATAGTAAGCCAACTCATGGAAACAGATGGCTACATCCATTACTGGTCCGATATATGGACCAACCTGCTCGTTGGACGGGATCCTCCTCGAGCTGCCAGTCGTGAACATCTGACAGCGTGGGTCTCTGATTCACTCTCAACCGGCCAGTCCTACGATCAGTTCGTTTATGACCTGGTCAGTGCAACCGGTGAACGGGAGGAAAACGGAGCGGTCAATTTTCTCCTCTCCCATCTCAACGATCAGGCCACGCCTGCAACCGCCAAAATATCACAATTGTTTCTTGGCATGCGATTGCAATGCACCCAATGTCATGACCACCCCTTCAACCAGTGGAAACAGGATCAATTCTGGCAACTGAACGCTTTCTTCCGTCAAACCCGACAAACTCGCGAAGGGGATAACGAAACACTCAAAGTGAAGCTTCTGAACAGTGATGACCCCAGCCCTGTTTACTTCGAACGTCGAAGCGGACTGATGTCCGTCGCCTTCCCCACTTTGTTTGACGGAACATTACTAGAGGATTTTTCAGATGCCAATCGCCGACGTGCACTCGCACTGTTTCTGATAAAGCCGGAAAATCGATGGCTGTCTGAGGCTCTGGTTAATCGTATGTGGGGACATTTTTTTGGATATGGATTTACCCATCCAATGGATGACATGGGCCCCCACAACCCGCCCACTCACCCGGAGGTTCTCCGACAACTCGCCGTTGATTTCGTACAATCGAATTTTGATGTCAAACATCTCATACGCACAATCACTTCCACAGAAGCCTACCATCGAAGCAGCGTCATCTATCGGGGAAATGAACGAGACGATCCGGCATCCGGAAGTGCTCCTTCCTTCAGTCGAATGTACGTTAAACAAATGACAGCCGAACAACTTTATCGTTCACTGATCATCGCAACTCAGGCAGATCAGGCCGGAGCCAAAAACAACAAAGATGCTGATGCGAGGCGTGATCGATGGCTCAAGCAGTTCGTCGTTACCTTTGGCACGGATGAAAACGATGAAACAACCACATTTGACGGTACCATACCCCAAGCTCTCATGATGATGAACGGCGATTTAATGCAAAAAGCTGTCGGCATTGATCCCGGAAGTCTGCTTGTACAAATTCTTCAGGAGAATACCAGTGACGCCGAAAAGATTCGCCGCCTTTATCTGGTCGCACTCTGTCGATACCCCTCTCTACAGGAACTTAACGGGCTTAAACGAGTCGTTTCCACTACGAACAGCCCTCGCCTGATTGCTTTTCAGGATCTTTTCTGGGCGCTGCTTAATTCCAACGAATTCATGCTCAATCACTAAAGAGGTGAATCGGATGAAACACCTACCAACAGCACTACCCGCCATGAACCGTCGCCATTTTCTTGGTCACCTCAGCAGCATCGCATCCCTGGCGGTTCCCGCCATGCACTTTGCTGATCGAATTCAATTACACGCCAGCCAGCTTAGGAGAAGTCAGCGTGCGTGTATTTTACTGTGGATGGGAGGGGGCCCCAGTCATATCGACACATGGGATCCGAAACCAGAAAGCACCAACGGCGGTCCTTTTCGCCCCATTGCGACCTCTGGCGATATGCAGATTTCCGAACATCTTCCCCGAATGGCAAAGCTCATGCACCTGATGTCCGTGATTCGTAGTATGTCTACGCGTGAAGCGGATCACAGCCGTGGTCGTTACAAAATGCATACGGGTTATACTCCCAGCAATACGATTCAGCACCCTTCACTGGGATCGATCGTATCCCACCAGATGGGAACCAAGGTGCCGGGCCTGTCGCTTCCGAGTTTCATCTCTGTCGGAGGTGCAAGCGAAGGGCCTGGCTTTCTGGGCATGACTCATGCCCCTTTCTCTATCTCCTCGAATGGCCAGGTCAGTAATCTCAAGCCTCCTTCACATATCAAACCCGTCCGACTGAGGCAGCGCCTCGAAATGCTCCGTATTGTCGAAAACCATTTCATCCAGCAGAAACGAGGTCTAGCCCCCACTGAACACAAGGCTATCTACGCTCAGACACTCGATCTAATCGGATCCGCGCAGACGGAGGCTTTCAAGGTCAACAAAGAAACCCAGACCATTCGTGAACGGTATGGAGAGAACGGCTTTGGACGAGGATGTCTATTAGCCAGACGTCTGGTCGAAACCGGAGTCTCTTTCGTGGAAGTCAATCTAGGTGGATGGGACAACCATCGAGACATCTTCCCTGTTTTAAAAGATCAGCGACTCCCGGAACTGGATCAGGCAATGAGTGCCCTGGTTGAAGATCTGAATCAGAGAGGTTTGCTGGAAACGACAACACTGATCTGGATGGGAGAGTTCGGACGTACTCCAAGAATTAACGCTAATGCAGGACGTGATCATTGGCCGCGCAGCTGGTCCGTAGTTGTTGGAGGTGGTGGACTTCAAGGTGGACAGAGCATTGGAAAAACAGATCAGGATGGCATTGATGTCGTGGGAAAAGCTTACGAAGCTTCTGATTTGTTCGCCACACTTTGCCACAGCCTGAAAATTCCATCCGACATTGTTTACACTTCTCGCACGGGACGTCCCGTGAAAATCACCGATAACGGCCAATTGATCAAGCCACTTC
>CAXEIY010000109.1:0-5064 GCA_963996245.1 uncultured Planctomycetia bacterium
CAATCCCTTTGATATTCGCCTACCGCTTAGTGCCAACTCCGGAAAAGAAACACTGCGTATCTCCATGACCTACTATTATTGTCGTGAAGGGGGAGAGGGTTTTTGCCATATCAAAAGCGCGATATGGACCATACCTGTTCAAGTATCTACCACCGGTTCTGGTGGGCCGATAACGCTTACAACCACTACAGCTGACCAGATAGATAAACGGAACGCTGTAAAATAGATGACAGCCGAGTGTGTTAAAGTCCAATAAGTGAACCACTCGTTCATCAACAACCATGATGATTGCTGGAAACGATGACTCCGTTTAATCGGTGAGTTACCGGCAACACTTGAGTAAGACTTTTTGAAAACGATCGGCTTAGTCCCCATACAGCAATACCTTTTTCAAAACCGATTAGAAAAACATGTTCGACTCTCTTCAGCAGAATCTTTCGACAGCTTTAAACACCCTGCGAGGGCGAGGTAAGTTATCTGAATCCAACATGCAGGACGGTGTTAAGGCTGTTCAGCGCGCTTTACTCGAAGCCGACGTTAACTATGATGTGGTGAAGAGTTTCATTGAACGCGTTAGTGAAGAAGCCCGCGGACAGGATGTCCTTCGCACGCTGGATCCGAGCCAGCAGATCATTGGAATTGTTCATCAGGAACTCATCAATCTGATGGGGCCCGTTGATCATTCTTTCAATTTTTCCGGTGGTGTGTCAATTCTCATGCTTTGCGGGCTGCAAGGAAGCGGAAAAACCACCACTGCTGCAAAACTCGCCTTGCACTTACGCGAGCAGGAACGCCATCCCATGTTGGTAGCCGCTGATTTACAAAGGCCGGCGGCTATTGAACAATTGAAAGTTCTCGGTGAACAGATACAGGTCCCTGTGTACACCGAATCGATCGATTCTAATCCCGTTACTGTCTGTCAGAACGCCGTGCGTTCTGCTTCCGATGCCAACGTAGACACGATCATTCTTGATACCGCAGGTAGATTACATGTTGACGAAACCTTAATGGAGGAACTTCGCCAGATTGATCGCAAGGTCCAACCAAGGCAGATCTACATGGTGTGCGATGCCATGACAGGACAAGATGCCGTTAATAGCGCACAGGCCTTCAATGACGCGCTGGAGCTTGACGGGGTTATCTTGTCCAAATTAGATGGTGATGCAAGAGGTGGCGCAGCTCTTTCTGTTAAAGCGGTAACCGGTGTTCCGATCAAATTTGTCGGCATGGGTGAAAAATTGGACCGACTGGAAGAATTTCATCCGGAACGAATGGCTGGCCGTATCCTGGGAATGGGTGATGTGGTAACTCTGGTTGAAAAAGCACAGCGCGAATTCGACCAGGAAAAGATGCTCGAACAACAGGAAAAACTTAAAAAGGGAAAGTTCACTCTGGAGGATTTTCGCGACCAAATTGGACAGATGCAGAAGCTGGGATCCATGCGAGATCTACTCAGTTACATACCAGGCATGGGGCAAGCTACCCAGTCACTGGGTGGAGACATGGACGCGGACGGAGAAATCCAACGCATCGAAGGAATTATCAATTCGATGACACCTCAGGAGCGCAGTTCTCCTGACATTATTGACATGAACCGCAGACGTCGCATTGCGGCCGGAAGCGGTACCAATGCCAGTGACGTCAATCAGCTACTCAAACAGTTTGACACCATGGCAGGCATGATGAAGCAGTTATCCGGAATGGGCGTGCGAGAGCGAATGCGTACCATTCAACAGATGGGGACACAGGGAATGATGAACCCCGGGTCGCAATTGCAGAAAAGAAAACAGCGCAGCAAGCGACTCAGCCCGAGAGAACGGGCCAAACTTAAAAAAGAGCGGGCCAAACAACAACGCAAAAAGAAACGCAGGTAATCCTTTTCGGTCACTTTTATTCGAAAAGCATGTTTTCTGCTATCCACAAGCCTCAATATCAATGCTCCCCGATACGATGTCGGACCACTGGGTTCCGCCGCAAGTCTGACAGATCACAAGAGAGCCTCCATACCAGAACGGAAACTCCTCCTGGTCAGTTTTGGCCACACTATAAGAACGCCAGTGGCGCCACGGTCGCTGCTGGTATCGATGACCTCCGCGTCCCGTTCCTTCCAAGAATCCTTATGTCTAGCAGGGGACCGGCGTACTACGCAATAAGTCCGGAAATACAGGACAACGGTGTTTTCAAGCCACCACACTACCCATCGTTATTCCTGGTGCAGCCAAAGTACTGGTACCCATCAGAAACTGATCGATGGACCTGGCAGCGCCACGCCCCTCGTTAATCGCCCAGACCACCAGAGATTGACCACGACGGCAATCACCTGCGGCAAAGACTCCTTTCACGCTGGTAGAAAATCTTCCATGTTCGGCATGGTAGTTGGACCGTTTATCTGTTTCGATTCCCAGCATATCTGACACATAGTGTTCTGGCCCCAGGAACCCCATTGCCAGCAGAACAAGATCGGCCGCGATCACCTGTTCGCTACCAGCAATTCGACTAAAGGGCGCTCCGCCTTCTACCGGCCTAGACCAGTCAACCTGACACACCTTCAGTCCTGCAAGCTGGTCATTCTCACCAGCAATAAAACTCAGTGTTTCCACTTCGAACCGCCGTGGGTCGGCACCGAATTTTTCCGCTATTTCAGCATGTCCATAATCAGTCCGGAAGATCCGAGGCCATTGCGGCCAGGGATTATTCTCAGCGCGCTCGTCGGGTGGTAAGGGAACGATTTCCAGGTTGACCAGACTTTTACATCCGTGGCGGACAGAGGTGCCAATACAGTCACATCCCGTGTCACCTCCTCCGATAACCACCACATTTTTGTCACGGGCACTGATGAATCTGCCGTCCTGATGCTGGCTGTCCAACAAGCTTCGTGTATTGCTAGTAAGGAAATCCATAGCAAAGTGAACTCCCTTAAGTTCTCGTCCTTCAATGGGTAAATCACGCGGTTGTGTCGCTCCGGTAGCCAGCAGCAGCGCATCGTTTTCGGCCAACAGATCTTTCGCATCCACCGTACGACCGACATCCGCATTGGTTACAAAAGTCACTCCTTCGGCTTCCATCTTGTCCAGTCGTCTCTGGACCACCTGTTTATCGAGTTTCATGTTCGGGATACCGTACATCAGAAGACCGCCGATTCGATCTGCCCGTTCGTAAACGGTTACCCGATGTCCAACTGAGTTGAGTTGAGCAGCGGCAGCAAGGCCAGCAGGACCAGATCCGACAATTGCAACTGACTTGCCGGTTCGGATTCCAGGTTTCTCAGGTACGATCCATCCCTCTTCCCAGCCGCGATCGGCTATCGCATTTTCAATATTCTTGATCGTCACCGCTGGATCTGTAATCCCCAACACACAAGCTCCTTCACAGGGTGCCGGGCAAACACGGCCGGTAAACTCAGGAAAATTATTGGTCTTATGCAAACGATCGAGCGCCTCCTGCCACCGACCGTCATAAACAAGGTCATTCCATTCGGGTATCAGATTGTCAATTGGACAGCCGCTGTTTGACTGACAAAACGGAACACCGCAGTCCATGCAACGGGCACCCTGGGTACGCAGATGATCCTCACCTGGATCTGTAAAGATCTCGGCAAAATCCGTGATCCTGACCAACGGCTCCCGATAGGGCGCTGCTTGCCGCTGGTATTCTTTAAATCCGGTTGGCTTTCCCATTCCGTCCTGCTTTTTCACAAAGAACTTTTCAACCCGCAGTTTCTACATTCTGTTCAGTCTTTTGTCGCTGCTGTTCAAGGACCCGTTTATAGTCGGTCGGCATCACTTTGACGAATTCAGTGAGTACATCAGGCCACTGTTTCAACACCTTCTCGGCAACCTTCGATCCGGTGTAATCCAGATGTTTCTGTACCATTTCTCTGAGTTCGGCAACATCCTGTTTTTCGTGTACCGTGTCCAGCTCTACCATTCCAAGATTGCAGTTCAGGTTAAAATCGCCAGAAGGATCCCATATATACGCGATGCCACCTGACATTCCCGCTGCAAAATTTCGCCCCGTAGGGCCAAGGATCACGGCTCTTCCTCCAGTCATATATTCACATCCATGATCACCTACGCCTTCAATAACGGCCCAGGCACCACTATTACGGACGCAGAATCTTTCCGCAGCACGGCCACGAAAATACGCCTCCCCGGACGTTGCTCCGTAGAGAACTACATTGCCGACAATGATGTTCTCTTCGGCAACAAAGCTACTGTTCACGGGAGGATAAATGACAATACGACCACCAGACAGTCCCTTACCGACATAGTCATTAGCATCCCCTTCCAGTTGCATGCTGATACCACCAGCCAGAAAAGCGCCAAAACTCTGTCCGGCCGAACCCGTAAAACGGATCTGAATGGTATTGTCAGCAAGACCACCAGGCCCATGAGTGGTTACCAGATGATGACTGAGAATTGTCCCAACCGTACGGTTGGTGTTGATAATCGGCAACTCCAGATGTACCGGTTCACCTGACTCCAGCGCCGGGCGGGCCAGTTCCAACAGTCGATTGTCCAAAGCATATTCAAGCCCGTGGTCCTGCTTGATCGTGCAATACACGTCAACATCAGAGTGTCGTTTGTTGACTGGATCAAGGATAGCTGTCAGGTCTAATCCGTCCGATTTCCAGTGCCGAATCGCATCCTCTGTCTCAAGACAATCAGATCGCCCGATCATCTCGTTGAAGCTACGGAAACCAAGTCTGGCCATTATCTGGCGAGCTTCCTCCGCAACCATAAACAGATAATTTACCACATGGTCCGGTTTGCCCGTAAATTTGGTCCGCAACTCAGGATCCTGCGTGGCAATGCCAACCGGACAGGTGTTAAGATGGCACTTGCGCATCATGATACAGCCCAGTGTAATCAGTGGCGCGGTCGAGAATCCCATCTCCTCAGCACCCAGAAGAGCGGCTATCACAACGTCACGTCCGGTTTTAAGCCCACCATCGGTTTGCAGTACAGTACGACTTCGCAAATCGTTTAAAACCAGAGTCTGATGCGTTTCTGCTATCCCCAGTTCCCAAGGCAGGCCTGCATGCTTGATACTGGTCAATGGAGA
>CAXEIY010000110.1:0-37621 GCA_963996245.1 uncultured Planctomycetia bacterium
ATTGTAAACGTCGCTTCCGTTTCTTGTGAAAAATCAACAAGATCCGGAATCGACGTCTGCATCCGGTACGCCATTTCATACTGGGCGATGCGGGTTTCTATTTCTGGATCGAATGCTTTTCCTGCTTTCAATGCATTCAGCTCAGAGAGACTATTGAGCATATCACGTCGGGTTGGTGGGGTAATGCCGGATGGGTTTGAGAGATAAAGGACGGGGTCCTGGCCGCTGCGGAATCTCACCCCCTGGTGGTGTGATGGCAGGAAACCACTGCCCCACAGACGTGTAAACAGAGGCTGTCCTCCGGGGCGACCTGTTCCCTGTGACATGAGGACAATGTAAGGAGGAAGGTGATTACTCAGTGCTCCAATTCCATAACTGATCCATGATCCCATGCTGGCGTGTCCCAGTTGCTGGGATCCGGTGTTGATATAGGTCATTGCGGGATCGTGGTTGATAGCTTCGGTATACAGGGAACGAATAAGCGTGATTTCATGTGCCACGGATCCGATATGGGGAAGTAGTTCACTGATCCAGGCTCCGGACTGACCCGATTGTGAAAATTGAAAAAGCGAAGAGACGCACGGAAATTGAGACTGTCCACTTGTCATGGTAGTCAATCGCTGACCCTGGCGAATGGAGTCCGGAAGATCTTTCCCATGATGCCTCTTTAAAAGGGGTTTGTAGTCAAGCAAATCAATATGGGATGGACCGCCCGATTGAAAAAGGTAGATGACGCGCTTGGCGCGAGGTCGAAAATGGCCATACGTGCGATTCGAATCGCGAAGAATTGCCGGTGACGCAGTCTGTGTATGTGAGTGAAGGGGAAGTGAGTCCAGTAAAGATAGCGTGCTAAACGCTCCTATTCCATGGGAGGATTTCCCAAGCATGGTCCGGCGGGTCAACAGTCGTTGTGGAGTCATGGGTGTGGACATAGGACCTATTCCCTTGAAAGCGATTCGTCAAGATTGAGTATGACACTGGCTACGGTCGTCCAGGCAGCATGCAACGGGGCTGAAAGGTTGTCATTACGTTCCGATTCTCCAACACGGACCAGTGATATCGCCTGTTCTGGGTTCGCCAGATAGAAAGTTTTACGGCGTTGGAAAAGATTTTGGAGAATTTGAAGTTCTTGGGTACTGGGAGGACGCGCCAGTGCCCGGTCAAATGCAAAGGCGATCTGATCGGTTACATCGGTACTTCCTTGTGACAGGATTTTTTCAGCAAAGTGACGCGCGGCTTCGAGAAAAGTCGGATCGTTCATGAGCACAAGCGCTGCCAAAGGAGTGTTGGTTCGTTGTCGGCGAACAGTACAGACTTCCCGGGTGGGCGCGTCGATGATAAGTAGGTTCGGAGGAGGGACCGATCGTTTCCAGAAGGTGTATAGTGTTCGTCGATAAAGATTGTCACCATGGTCTTGTTCGTAGCTGGCATTGACCATTTCTTTCCACAGTCCGGCGGGTTGATAAGGTTTTACGCTGGGACCTCCTATTTTTCCTACCAGTAGTCCGGAAATGGAAAGGGCAGAATCTCGAATCATTTCAGCAGACATTCGGTAACGAGGGCCTCTTGCGAGCAGGGCATTGTCAGGATCAATTTGGTTCAGAGTTCCTGTGCTTGCTGAATTTTGCCGGTAGGTCGAGGAAGTCACTATCAAGCGAATCAGGCCCTTGATGTCCCAGCCAGAGGCAACAAACCGGTTTGCCAGCCAGTCAAGCAGCCTGGGGTGTGTTGGAAGACTACCCTGGGTACCAAAGTCTTCTGACGTTACAACGAGTCCTTTACCAAACAGAATCTGCCAGAACCGATTTACGGCCACACGACTCGTCAGAGGATGCTTCGGATCGACAAGCCATCGGGCTAATCCCAACCGGTTTCGAGGTTGATCAACAGGCATGGCCATTAAACTTACGGGGGTTTCAGCGGTTACTCGTTTGCCCCGTTGTTCATACTGACCACGGGTCAGTACATAGGTTTCCCGCGGCTTTTCCATATCCTGCATCACCATGGAGGTAGGTACTTGTTTAAGAAGCTGTTGTTGTTCATTTTTTGCGAGCACGATTTGTTTTTGGAGCTGGATCCAGGTCGGGTCATGCTGATCAAGGAAATGATCAAAGAGCCAGGAATCGTGTTTCTCGGATTCGGGGCTGGCTAGATAGTGGTATTGATCCAGGGGATCATGTAGTGCAAGTTTCCCAATCTCATCAGCCAGGAGTACGCGATCGTACATTCGGACATCGGCTATGGATCCTTTAAAGAATCCCGTTTGCATCCGTCTGCCAACATGCAAAGCATGTTTACTGTGGATCGTTTTTGTGAGAGAACGGCGTGTTGGCTGAACTTCCTGTATGGTCCCGTTGACATAAAGGGTAATTCCTTCAACGAGACTGGATCCATCATAGGTCACAAAAAGATGCGTCCAGAAGTTCGACGGCAGGGAGGTCGTTGCCCGTACATGCAGGGCATTGTCCGGCCAGTGGTGTATCAGGTGGATTTCGGGTTTTCCGTCAGTCAGGTAAAGGTCAAATCCTCGATACGTTGGCTGAGGTCCCATTTTGGCAAGGATGGCTCCATTACCCTCTGGGTAGACCCAGGCTCCATAGGAAAAAGAATTCTGTCGATCCACGTGAACTGTGTCAGGAATGGATACAAAAGTGGTCTCGTCAAAGTTAAGGGTTGGACACGGTGAATCCAACGCGTTGGATAGGGATCCGTGCACGGTAGCTTGCACCGCATTTGTTCCCAGGTTCACGAGGCTCGTTTCTTTAAAATGGACCAAAGGAAAGTGCAGCCGTAATCCGTCAGGAATGAGATCTGTGGGCAGAGCGTTTGTCAGTAATGTTTGCTTCCAGGAAGCGAAGATTTCATCAGCGGTAATTCTGCGGTTTTTCAGTTTGCTCTTCAGCTCCATAAGTTGTATTTGATTTTGTTGCAGCTTAAATTGGTCATTCTGACCCGGTGTCGGTATCAGCGGATCCAGATTTCCCTCATTTGCCCCCATGATGGCCTTATCTGGAAGGTGATTGAAAAAAGCAAAAAAGCGATAAAAGTCCTCTTGAGTAATGGGATCATACTTGTGGTCATGACAGCGTGCACATCCCATGGTTAATCCCAGCCATGTTGTGGCTGTTGTGGTGGCTCGGTCAATGACATATTCAGCACGGTATTCACTGGGAATTCCGGAGCTTGTCACGCCGTGCAAGCGATTGAATCCGGTGGCAACGAGTTGATTGTTCGTTGGGGAGGTGAGAAGATCACCAGCCAGCTGTTCTATTGTAAACTGGTCAAATCTCATTCCTGAATTGAATGCACCAATGACCCAGTCACGCCAAGGCCACATCGTGCGTGGATAATCCTCATGGTACCCGTACGTATCGGAATAACGTGCGGTATCCAGCCAGGCCGTCGCCATACGTTCACCATAATGGGACGAAGCCAAAAGACGTTCTACCAGCTTTTCGTAAGCATCAGGACTCGTGTCATGCAGAAACTGGTTAACTTCTGAAGACTTGGGCGGGAGGCCTGTCAGGTCAAGTGAAAGACGACGGATAAGCGTTCGCTTATCTGCTTCGAAGGAAGGCTGCAGTTGTTGTTCTTCCAGCCTTGACAGGATAAAAAAATCAATCTCATTTCTGGCCCAGTCCAGATGCTGTACGGGTGGAATTGTTTGCGGCTCAGGTGTCTCAAATGACCAGTGCTGTTTCCATTTTGCTCCCTGATCGATCCAATGACGAATTTGAGCAATTTCATGCTCTGTCAACGGGTCTCCGGTTGACGGCGGCGGCATACGGTACTCCGAGTCATTTGAGGAAACACGTCGAAACAGTTCACTGTCGGTACTTCGGTAGGGGATCACAATGGAATGACGGCCACGTTTCTTGAAAACTTGATCTGCTATATCGAGACGCAGTCCTGCTTTACGACTGGCTGGGTCTCGGCCGTGACACGAAAGACAGTGTTTGGATAAAAGGGGGCGAATATCTCTGGCAAAGTCAACGGACTCCTTCGTTTCATCCGAAAGCGATGCGTAGCATTTAAAAGGAGGTAGCAAGAGTAGCAACGCGGCGATCAAGGCGACTGGCAGAAAACCGTTCATACGTAGGCACTCGACTACGGAAATATAGAATACGGGACCACATCAGTTGCCATTGGGAATCGAAAAACCAATTCCCAAGGGGCATACCCAAATAGTACCATATGGCAGTGTCAAACGGGTAGTTCAGCGAGACTGTCAGGTGATTCTCTGTCATTGAAAATAAGCGAGAAGATCGAGTCATTCACATTGCTAAAATGACTCAGTAATCAAGGTTTGAAGTATGTTGAAAAGCCAGCAAGCGCGCCCTCCGAACAGATATTCAGACTGTTTACAAGTGGTTGGCTTCTGAAGGCATTCATCAGTGAGATGAAGGCCCCTGTGTCATTACGGGCTTAACCGTTCTGTGAGCCCGTAATTAGTCTGTCGTTGGAGAGGGCCATTGAAGCTGGTCAGGTTTGATTCCTGGCGTATAGCCGTCAAATCCAAAATTAGTCGGCTGATAGCGACCAACATAGTCCACATTGCTTTCAGGGGAGATCTGCTTTTCTAGGGTTAATCCCCAGTAGCAGGAGTTGACAAGAAGGCGACGTAAGCCTTCATTTTGAAGGTCTATCGAAGCCCCCATGGTACAAACCATGACTCTTGCAGAGACTCCTGAATCCGTGAGGTAATGTTTGGTCCATGCAAGAGGCATCATAGGATTATTCTTGATGCCCTTTACCGGAGAATCAGTGGCTTGCATACCCTGAATTACCTGCCCCCAGACCAGTACGGTAGCATCGTCCGGAAGATGCTGGATGGTATAGACATCTGAAGGGCCCCAAATGTCGCGTACACCTTGGAGGACGGGATGGTTCTTGTGGGATTGATTGATGACTCCGCGTGTACTTTCCGACCCATGATCGCCATGGTGGCTGATCCAGGTATCACCGAGAACTAATTGACCAAATCCGCCTTCCGGACAGCTGCTGTCATGACTGTATTTCGCATAGGGACTGGATAGATTATTCCGGTAGAAGAAAGAATGAGTAGCCGTTCGAAGACCGATAAGCGGTTTTCCAGATTGCACGTAAGCCATAATGTGTTTCATCTGATCATCGGGCAATTCACGAAAGCGTATAAAAAGGATCATGAGATCCGCGAATGCCAGTTGTTCCAGCCCCGGTATGTTATACGGATAATCGGGTTGAATGGTCTGGTCATCCGTATTAATAGCGAAAAGTACGGTGCATTTAAAACCATGTCGGAAGGCGAGAATCTTGGCCAGCATGGGCATTCCTTCTTCCGAACGGTATTCATCATCACCGGTGACGAAGACAATATGATGACCAAATCCTGGGCCCTTCTGACCTTCATAGACAACCCACGGTCCCGCCTCTTGGTCAGGTATTGTTTCCGTACTGACTAGGCTGATGTGGAGCGTAACCGCGAATGAAAGGATTGAAATGTTGAGCATCGGACAGATTCTCCGTTCGTAGGACAATCCGGGTACAGAATGTCAGTTTTCGAATTCTGAAACGCAGTTCGCATGGAAGTTGGCAAAAGATAAGAAGGGGCTATATCGGAAAAGGTGTGCGATAAGCCATCCCGTCAATCCAATGCTAATAAGGGTGATCGGTTTTCGGCTACAAACTTCCAGAAGAATTGTCAGCTTAGGATACTGTGGATGATTCTTCCACCGTTATCTGTAAGGCGTTTGAATCGGCCTCCGTGGTAATGAGTCAGCTCCTGTTGGTCGAGTCCCATCAGATGGAGCATCGTTGCGTGTACATCGCGTAAGTGGAACTTGTTTTCAGCCGCGTGTTCTCCCACTTCATCGGTTGACCCAATTACCGTTCCCCCCCGTGTTCCCCCTCCTGCAAACCACATGGTCATGGCACGTGGGTTGTGATCACGCCCCGGTTCTTTTTTCTTCCATTGGGCTTCATTCGTATCGGCCGTGCGTCCGAATTCACCACCCCATACAACGAGTGTTTCATTCAGAAGGCCACGTTGTTTTAAATCTTTCAACAGTGCAGCAATTGGGCGATCGACCTTGCTGGCTGCTGAAGCATGGCCGTTTCTGACATCTCCGTGGGAATCCCATCCACCAGCCCAGAGCTGGACAAAACGTACACCCCGTTCAACAAAACGGCGTGCCAGCAAGCAGCGTGTAGCAAAGGATTCCGTGGAGTCATCATCGGTGCCGTACATTTCGTGAATGTGTTTCGGCTCATTTCGAAGGTCGATGACATCGGGGATTTCTGTTTGCATGCGAAAAGCCAGTTCGTAGGCTGCCACCCGCGCGTCGAGATCAGAGAGTTGATCACGTGTTTTGAGATGACGGTAGTTTAAGGACTGGAGGAGGTCGAGATGGCGCCTTTGCTGTTCGAGGTGCAGGGGTGACTTAAGATTTAGAATAGGTGTTTTGCCACTGCGAAATTGTGTGCCTTGGAAATGGGCGGGCAGGAATCCATTGTTCCAGGAAGAGGTGCCGCCAAAGGGTTTTCCATCTCGAAGCACTATGAAGGCAGGAAGACTTTGATTCTCACTTCCCAATCCGTATACGATCCAGGATCCGACAGAGGGATTTCCTTGGACAGGGAACCCTGTGTTGTACTGGAATATCGCTGCCGGATGGTTGTCGCTGTCTGTGTGTACACTGCGAACGACCGCGAGATCATCTGCACAGCCTCCGACTTCCTTGAAAAGATCACTGACTTCAAGACCGCTCTGACCATATTTGCGAAACGCAAATGGAGATTGAACGAAATAACGGGTTCCTTTTACCTGGTTGGTCTTTACGTTTTCCCGGCCATACACCGTTCCATGGAAGCGTTCCAGTTCGGGTTTAGGATCAAAGGTATCGATCTGGCTGGGCCCCCCCTCCATCACGAGACAGATTATGGATTTGGCACGGGACTGGAAATGAGGGGAAGGGAGGTTTGTCCGGTTTTCTGGCGAGGGTGAAAAAGAGGGTGTCCGAGCTTGTAGTCGTTCTTGGTTAAGCATCCATTGCAACGCTACGGAACCGAGGCCTCCGGCACCCAGTTGGGAAAGGAAATCACGTCTTTTCATCGCGGAGCGGTATGTGGTTATGGTGTTTTGCATCGGTTGAATGGAGATCCTAGTCCAGATAGATGAATTCATTACAGTTAAGGATAATATGACAAAGATCTTTTAAAGCGGCGATTTCCGGAGCTTGTTCTGAGTGATCGTCGATTGATTGAGTATGAAAACGGATCTGGTTGGTGACAAAATCGACACACTGGCTGAGTTCTTCCTGGACAGGTGCTCTACTCAGTCCCAACCAAAACAGGCGTATGGCTTGACGGGAAACGGAGGAGCCGGTTTCCTCATGTATTCGTTGTGCCAGCGCCTGGCTTGCCTCATGGCTGAAGGAGCTGTTCATCAGGGTAAAAACCTGAGGTGTGGTAATGGAGGATTGACGCATTTCACATGACACGTTCATTTCCGCTGCATCGAAGGCTTCCATCATGGGGTGGAGTAGATTTCTTCTTTGAAACATGTAAACGCTTCGGCGATGCTGTTCCGAATCGATAGAGGTGATCCAGCTGAAAAAACTGGTTTTCGTTTCCATTTCGTCTGGTAAGCGTTCAAAGAAACCAGGGCCGCCCATTTTTAAATGGAGTTTGCCACTGACTGAAATCATGGCATCACGGATAGTCTCTGCTTCCAATCGTCGAGGATTGGATTTCCAAAGGAGGCGATTATCGGGGTCAATTTGTCGATACCGTTCGTCCTGTGGGTGCAGGTTGGAGAGACGATAGGTATTCGAAAGTACGATCAAGCGATGTAATTTTTTAAGGCTCCAGTGGTTACGTATGAGCCAGTCCGCAAGATAGTCGAGTAATGCTGGATGACTGGGACCCGAACCTGCTTTACCAAAGTCATTACTTGTCCGGACGATGCCTTGGCCTAGGTGGTGTTGCCAGAGGCGATTAACAATAACGCGGGCCGTGAATGGATTATTGGGACTGGCAATCCATTCGGCAAGCAGACTGCGACGTCCGGATACCTGGTTTGCGAGTTGTTCTGGATGATCAATCAAAGAGTCGGTCTGATTTCGGACAGATGAAAGGATATCTGGATATACTTTTTGTCCGGGATTAAAGACATCCCCATTTTGAAGCAGGAACGTTGCGGGAATGTTATCGTCGTTGTCAGGATTGGCAATCGTTACGGCCACCGGAGTGAATCGCTGATGCCCTTTGTAGTTGTCAAGCTCTCGCTGGAGCAGGGCATGTTTGGCGAGGTCTTTTTGGGAAATCGGATCTGTTTCAGGCTCTTTCAAAGCTTTGTCCAGTATCTGGTCGCTTATTTGTTCCTTAGGTAGCTTGCGGGAGTCGGCGAGCTGTTGTTTGAGAGTGTCTCGAAAATTCTGTAAGGCGTTCACACGCTGTTGATGTTCCTGGTTGGCCTGTTTCTGTTGTAGTCGCATGCCTTCGGTTAATTCGTTCGATCCAAATGAGGCGGCAATGTCAGCGCGCTTCAAAGGAGTGAAAAATGCCTGTAGCTGGTAGAAATCTGTATGGAGAATCGGATCGTATTTATGGTCATGACACCTGGCGCATCCTACCGTAATGCCAAGAAATACACTGCCCACAGCTGAAGTTATTTCATTAAGGAAATCCTGGTTGCGATTTTCAGGAACCATATTGTCTTGTTCCCAGGGACCAAGTCGATAAAAGCTGGTCGCCACAATCGCTTCCGGGGTTCCCAGTAATTCGTCACCGGCCAATTGCTCACGAACAAAGTCATCAAAAGGGCGGTCTGCATTGAGTGCGCGAATGACATAGTCACGGTATCGCCACAGGGTGGCTCTTTCCCGGTCGATGGCGAATCCATCTGTGTCAGCATAACGGGCGACATCGAGCCAGTGCCGGGCCCATCGTTCACCGTAACGTGGTGATGACAGCAAGCGATCCACTACCGTCTGATACGCAACTTCGTCGGGCAGTACATCTTCCGTAAAAGCAACAACATCTTCTGGGGTAGGAGGTAATCCAGTCAGGTCATAGGTAACTCGTCGTATCCACCCTTTACGATCAGTGGGGGGTGCCGGATGAATTTCGCTTCGGTTTAACGCATCAAGAACAAACGCGTCAATAGGGTTAAGTACCCATTTTTCAGGAGAGGCCTGTGGTGGTTGGGGGCGTGAACGAGGTTGTTTAAACGCAGTCCAAGGTCTCTGGTCTTGAGACATAACGGGGCTGTAAAGAGCCAAAACAATGCTGTTTGCGAGTAGTAAAGTCCATAGGATTCGTTTTTCCATAGTATGTTCAGATTACCAAAAACCGTACCGTGGAGGAAGGAGATGATACGGGGTTTCCGTCAGCAATATCGGGCGAGATGATTTTTTGTGGCGGGGTTTCAACGGTCATCCATAGAGTCGACGGTCAGCTGTTGTGAGTGCGGGCTGCAAACAAGTTGGGGGAGACTCCGGTGTTCTGTACCAGGAACAGACAGGGACTCCAGGAGAGAAGGTTAACAACGGGACAGAGAGAACTGCTCTAGGCGATCAGGCCATGCTGGATGGTGGCATTTCCTTCGGGACCGATCAGGCGATGATTCAGACCTTGAAAAGAGTACTGAAACCGGAATGGATCAAATCCCAGGAGATGTAGGATCGTTGCCTGCAAGTCGTGAACTTCAATCTGGTTTTCAGTGATGAAAAATCCCAGTTCATCCGTTTCTCCGTAAGAAATACCTCCTTTAATCCCCCCACCGGCCATCCACATCGAAAAACAGTGTGGATGGTGGTCGCGTCCAAGGAATTTAGAGCCGTTGCGCTCTTCGTTCATGGAGGTGCGACCAAATTCACCACTCCACACAATCAGGGTTTCGTCGAGCAGTCCTCTTTGGTCAAGATCCTTAATAAGAGCGGCAATAGGTTGATCCACCTGTTTGCATTTTTCTGGAAGGTGATGGACAATGTCATTTGATTTTGCCGTTCCATGAATGTCCCATCCCCAGTCAAACAATTGAACAAATCGTACGCCCTGTTCGACCAGTCGTCTCGCAAGTAAACAGTTGTTGGCAAAAGAGGAAGACTGAGGGTCGGCATTATAGAGTTCATGGATGTGTTGGGGTTCCTGTCGTATATCCATCACTTCCGGTACTGCGATTTGCATGCGGTAAGCCAGTTCGTACTGTTCGATTCGGGATTCCGTCTCCGGGTCACCGAACTGTTTGAATTGACGTTCATTGAGATCACGTAAGGCATCAAGGCTGCGACGACGAGTGGCTCTGTTCATCCCTTTGGGGTTGTTAGCATACAGGATAGGAGCCCCTTCCGTTCTGCACTGAACTCCCTGGTGGACCGAAGGCAGGAAGCCACTCCCCCATAGACTTTTTCCACCACTAGGGTCGGTTCCGCCAGACGTTAGAACGACAAACCCGGGGAGATTCTGATTTTCTGATCCGAGCCCATAGGTTGCCCATGCTCCCATCGATGCATGGCCAAAACGAGGTGATCCTGTATAAAGAAGCAACTGTGCCGGCGCATGATTGAATTGGTCGGTGTGCATGGATTTGATCACTGCCACTTTGTCGATCATCTTGCCAAAGTGTGGTAAAAGTTCACTTACCAGGGTTCCGGACTGTCCCTGGGGAGAAAACTGATATGGTGTTCCCAACAGATTGGGATGCCCTTTGATAAATGCGAATCGCTGATTTTCCAGCAGTGACTGGGGGCAGGGTTGGAGATGATGTTCGACTAATTTGGGTTTGTAGTCGAAGAGTTCATGTTGGGGAGGACTTCCTGCCATATGCAGATAAATGATATTTTTGGTTCGTGGTGTAAAATGCGGTTGCAGTGAATGCTCTGAGGCAGCTGCTGTACGGTTAGCGGAATGACCAAGTAACGAGGACAAGGCGATCGAACCGATTCCGGTTCCGGTGTTATGTAAGAAATGACGTCGTGTGCAGGCTTGGAGTTGGCAGTTGACAGGGCTCATATTACCGTTTCTTTCTTGTTCAATTTGATGGACAACAGCAATGCGAGAGGATTCTTGAGTTCCTATCTCTTGGTCAGAATTTCATCAAGATTTAAAAGCACGTTGGACACGACTGTCCAGGAAGCAAGTTCTTCTTTTTTCATGCCCGTCGGTAGTGGTCCCAGGGGATTTGTGGCCATCTGTTGTGCTGCATCCGGGTCAGTTTCGTAAAACGCCTTTTCTGATTCGTAGAGTTCTATGAGAATTTTGATCTGTTTGGCTTCCGGTGGGCGTGTTAAACAAAGTTGTAATGCAAAGTGCGCACGTTGTTCAGGCGTTTCACCGCCATTGCGAACTATTCGTCGTGCAAGTGCCTGTGCGGCTTCGACATAGACGGGATCATTGAGTGTTACAAAAGCCTGTAACGGTGTATTGGTGCGGATGCGACGAATGTTACATATTTCACGACTGGGAGCGTCAAAAGTAGCCATTGAGGGATAAGGTACTGTTCGTCTCCAGAAAGTGTAGAGACCTCGACGATAACGATCCGGTCCCTGACTGGTGTGCCATGTACGATCACCGTTGAAGGCCGCCCGCCAGAGTCCGGGGGGTTGAGGAGGAAAGACGGAAGGCCCATGCATTTTTCGACTCAACAGACCGGATAATGCAAGCGCCTGGTCACGTACCATTTCGGCTTTAAGACGAAAACGTGGACCGCGTGTGAACAAACGGTTACGAGGGTCTACCGTCAACAGATCGGATGAAAGACGCGAGGTTTGTCTATAGGTGGCTGAAGTGACGATAAGTCGTAACAGGGATTTAATATTCCATTTGGATTCAATTAATTCGGAGGCGATCCAATCCAGCAGTTGTGGATGGCTGGGCAATTCTCCCTGGGTTCCAAAATCTTCTTCGGTTTCAACGATTCCTGAACCGAACAGTTGTGCCCAGAATCGGTTCGCGGTTACGCGCGCGGTCAGGGGGTTAGCGGGATCCATCAGCCACTGTCCAATTCCCAGCCTATTGGATGGTGTGTCTGGAGCGAGTGGGTGAAAAGCCTGGGGAACATCGGTTGTTACCTCGGCACCTTTGTCCATGAAGCTTCCCCGAACGAGTATGGTTGTTGAACGTAGTTGGTCAGAAGGAAGTTCTTTCATAATGGGGACCGTGGGGATATCAGGTTTGGTTTTTTCAGCTTGCTCGATCTGTTTTTTTAACGCTTCCTGATCTTCTTCAGCCGCCTCTTTTAGTTGTTCACGTAGTTTTGTGAGCTGCTCTTCAATCAGTCGATCTTTTTCCAACACCGTTTCTTCCGCCAGTTTCAACAAAGGTCTTTCGTCTGAGTGATCGGCGTCTGCAGTTTGATTAAAAAAAGCAAAGAACTGGTAGTATTCTTTTTGTGATATGGGGTCATACTTGTGGTCATGGCACTTCGCGCATCCCATGGTCAGGCCCATCCATACCTGTAGTGTTGTGTCGACTCGGTCTTTCACTGCCGCGATGCGAAATTCCTCATCATCGGTTCCCCCTTCCGTATTGGTCATGGTGTTGCGGTGGAAAGCAGTTGCAACCATTTGCGGGGTGGAGGGATTTTCCAAGAGATCACCAGCGAGCTGTTGAACGGTGAACTGATCAAAGGAAAGGTTTTGATTGAACGCATCAATCACCCAGTCTCGAAATGCCCAGATGGTGCGGAGTGGATCGGATCCGTAACCAGATGAGTCAGCGTAGCGAGCCAGGTCAAGCCACATACCCGCCCAACGTTCTCCGAAGGCGGGGTCAGCGAGAAATCGGTCAACCATTCGTGAATAGGACCCGGATGCGGTATCGTTAATAAACGTGGCGACTTCTTCTGGTGAAGGTGGAAGTCCCCGTAAATCGAGGCTGACACGACGAATCAGTGTATAAGAATCTGCCGATGCGGATGGAGTCAGGCCATTCTGTTCAAGTCGAGCAAGGACAAAGTGGTCGATCGGATTGATAGGCCAGGAATTCTTCTTAGTAGAGGGTAGCTTGGGGCGTGTCAGCATCGTGAAAGACCAGTGCGCAGCATAGGGCGCTCCCTGTTGTATCCAGTTCTTAAGAACTAGAATTTCCTCTGCTTGGAGGGGGTTATTTTCTGTGTCCGGGGGAGGCATGCGTTGTGAATCCTTCTCACTGGTTACTCGCTGGTAGAGGCCACTGGATTCAGGATTTCCAGGGACAATGACGGGAGTGGATCGTTTGATGGAAACAGCCATGGGATCAGGACCATCGAGACGCAGTTTAGCTTTGCGCTTGGCAGCGTCCGCACCATGACACGAAAGACAATGCCTGGCAAGAATGGGACGTACTTCTTTCAGGTAATCCACGGGTGGGTCTGGAATATTATCAGCAGCCTCGATTCCCGCAAAAGCAAACGAGGCAATTGTGATGTAGAACAAACCGGTTAGAAGAAGAGGTCGCAGATGTCGAAATGTGGAGAAAGGATGAGAAAGAAATGGAGTCATGAGATCATCCTTAGGAGCGATATTTCACAGCACAAACTGAAGGTGCGTTTGAAAGACCATGTAGTCCAAAGTCACTTCTGAACGGGAACTAATCCGACTGGTAACAACAAGGTGGCAAGGCAAGTATTATATCAATCTCTGACCACCTCGAACAGTTCAGCGGCTACGGCTAGGATTGTAATCCGTAAACCAATCAGGATAGATTTTGCGAAATATACGGAACACCTATAGGCGTATGGAGATGACGGACAATGGTTGTGACATTGAAACGATTGCTAGGCGGGTTGCTCAGTAAATGATAATGATATGTACCGGTCCATTACGGATGTGCGTGTAGAAATAACTATCAAGGACAAAGACAGAGGATCGTGAATGGATAAGCTCTACTGTTTTGACGGACAGAATGCCACGTAGGTTTCCGCCAAGAGCAACGCTTCAAAGAGAGAAGCTTAACGCAAAGATATTTTTGCGCGCACGGCTAAATAACGGCCATCATAACTTGGTTACCTGGGATATCGATTTACTATCTAAAACGGTTCAGGTAAGTTGTTTCGAGTGGAACCCTGTGAGCTATTAATGGGATTTATGATAAGAAACAAAATAGCTCGCTTTGCGGATGATTCATTCTTGATAGGTGTTGCCGACTTCTGGAGTCTTTGCGAGTTTAGCTCTCTTCCCCTTGATACAAACAACTTTGGGAGCCATCAGTGATCGTCGCTTTTGTGCCCACAAGTTCTTGGCGAGCAGCTTTCTGTTTCAAGATCCGTTTTACTTCAATTCATGATTCTACTGTTGGAAAATAGGAGGTTAGTCCTCCTTACATCATTGCGAACTGCTATTTCTGCGAGGAATCTATGACACGGTATGCACTGATTGCGTTGCTGGTGTGTGATTTTTTGACTGATACTGCAGGGGCACAAGAGCGGGACGAATTAGCCGTTCCAGTTGTGTCATCCGTAGAAGGACAGCCTCTTGCCGCCAACGTTACCAGATTGATGCAGGCATTGGGTTATCTAGGCAGACCATTTCCGGAAGCAGTAACAGAGAAGCTGATTCAAAAGACCGTTAGTGCTGATGTGCTGGCATTGCAGAAGGTACTGGACCGGGAGGTTTTTTGTGTTGTGTCCATTAATCCAGAAGTCCGTGTCAAAGTTCTTCGTGGACCATCGAAGCCAGTTGTTCAGCAAGGTGGCTATACGCCAGTGGTTGTAAAAGTGATCAACCGAGGAGCAGTGACCCGTCGTTTAAATATTACCAGTCCGCAGGCTGGGCCGGTTTATTCTGGGACGAGTCTTGCTATTTTGAAACGACAGGCGCAGACCGAATTGAAAAGTGAAACGACCAATGAGATCACAGGATCACGTTTTCTTTCTCTTGCCATGTTTCAAGATGCTCCCATGACCAGGAACCTGAGTGGGCTGGAAGTGGAATACGCGATTGCACTGATTTACAGTGCCGATTCCGGGAAACGAGAGGCCACGATTGGTTTTGATGTCGGAGAAGGTACACAAGACATTGGCTTTCGTGCAGAAGTGCCTGTCCTGTTTGATTTTCTTCCTGCTAAAAGTGTGAAGTTGTCTATTCGAGATGCAGATGGTAGCCCAACTATTGCACGTCTTATCTTTCGTGATAAAGCAGGTCATGTCTATCCGTCACAGGCTAAACGATTGTCACCGGATTTCTTTTTTCAACCACAGATTTATCGAGGTGATGGTGATACGGTGACACTTCCATCTGGAACCTTTACGGTGCAATACAGCAGAGGGCCGGAATACCGTGTTCAGAGGCAGGATTTGCTGGTGCACAAGGACCGACCGACCACGCTGGTGTTGCGACTCCAACGATGGGTGGAACCGTCAGCGTATGGGTTTTACAGCGGCGACCATCACATCCATGGTGCTGGATGCTCCCACTACGAAAATCCTACACGTGGTGTCACTCCCGAAGCTATGTTTCGTCAAGTGAAAGGAGAAGGATTGAATGTGGGATGTGTGTTGACTTGGGGGCCTTGTTTTGATTTTCAGCGACAGTTTTTTTCTCCGCTGGCCTCTACTGTCAGTGAGCCACAAACTATCTTGAAATATGATTTGGAGATCAGTGGTTTCGGATCAGCCGCTTTGGGGCATGTCTGTCTTCTGAATCTCACGGATCAAACATACCCTGGGTCGGCAGGGACGAAGACGGCTGGATGGCCCACTTGGACCGTGCCCGTGATGCGATGGGCGAAGGAACAAGGCGCGGTTACCGGTTATCCGCATTCGGCAATGCATGTGGATGCAGAAACGGCGGCTTTACGTATTTTGAAGCAGGGCGATCGCAACGATGATCAGCAACTTTCGCAGGAAGAAGGGCACGCGGTACTGTTGCCTTTCGAGTTTGATACGATTGATGTGACAGACGATACTTTTGTTTCTAGACAGGAATTACAGTCGGCTTTGAGCGACGCTTCGGACCAACTTCCCAATTTGGCCATTCCTGCCATGACCGGGGCCGGAGCAATGGAGATTTTTGTAAGTGCGGTTGAAGGGGTCTGTGATTTTATCAGTGCCATGGATACGGCTCGGGTTTCAGAATGGAATACCTGGTATCACTTGATGAATTGTGGTTTCCCGATAAAACTCAGTGGAGAGACGGATTTCCCCTGTATGAGCAGTCGGCGTGTGGGACAGGGACGCGTGTATGTCCAATTGGGTACAACAAAAGCCATTTCTTTTTCGCAATGGTGTCAGGCCATTGCCCTGGGGCGATCCTATGTGTCTGATGGATACGCACATGCACTGAAATTTGAAGTTTCTGGAGTGGCGCCCGGATTTGCGGACGTCAAGTTATCCAACCCGGGAAAGGTCAACGTATCTGCAACCGTTTGTTTTGCAGAAAAAACACCCATGGGAGTTGCCTACGGCAATCAGCTGCCGCCAGCAGGGCCTCGAATGATTGGTGATACTGTCAATCTTCATCTCAATCGCTCCACGGATCATGTGACAGGTGGAATGCGTAAGGTCGAGCTGATTGTAAATGGTTTAGCAGTGGCCAGTCGGGATGTGATGGCGGATGGGAACCCTCACGAGTTGACCTTTGATGTGTCTGTCAGTCAGTCCAGCTGGATAGCATTGAGACATTTTCCACAACTGCACACCAACCCTGTCAACGTGGAAGTGGCCGGTTACCCGATACGTGCATCAATAGAGAGTGCACGCTGGTGTCAGGAATCGGTGCAGTTGTTGTGGGAAAACCGAAATAAGTATATCGGTGAATCAGAACGGGAGGAGGCCTGGCAGTCTTATCAAGATGCAATTGCCGTTTATAAAACACGGGCTGAAGAAGCGGAACAGCGAGAGAAAAGGAGTGAAACGGCGAAGTTATCGAGGAATCAGTAGCTAACTCGGCGATATATAATTGACATGTGGGAGAAAAAGATGCGTTGTCCCAAAGATGGCAGTGCGTTGGAAAAGGTTACGGTTTCCACCGTAAGTCTGGACAAATGCCATCACTGTGATGGTATCTGGCTGGACGAAGGTGAGATCAAAATTATCCGGAATCTGGATCTGGATGAAGTGGAGGAATCGTTGGAGCGGGAATTTGGTAGTCCCGAGGTGGACATAGCACCTGAAAATGAAAGGTTCATGCCCTGTCCTCGATGTAAAGATGGAAGGATGCATTGTCATCATATTTCATATTTTGTGCCGGTGCGTGTGGATCAGTGTATGGAATGCCATGGGATTTGGTTGGATGACGGAGAATTGGATGCGCTGCTGCTTGACAGAACCAAAATGAACGAAGAGCTGAATTGTAAACGGCTCTTTCTTCTTGCCAGAAAGTTGATGCAGAAACTGTTGTGATACCATAGGGATGTCGCGGATAGATGAGGGTAGGATGAATGCAGCGAACAACGTTAGAGTGTGCATCATCGAGAGTTCAATAGTTCGGAGGGGATATGAAAACGGTAACGAGTTTGCCAGTGGTTGTTTTAATGATCTTGGGCATTTCTCAAGGGATGCAACCGTCAACGGGATGGACTCAGGCGCCTGCAACCCTTACGGAGAATCCACTTCAAGGGGTTGTGGACTTTCACGTCCATTCCGGCCCGGACAGCTTTACTCGGTCAGTAACGGATTTGGAGATAGCCCGAATAGCCCGTGCGAATGGTATGGGGGCATTGGTGTTTAAAAATCATTTCACCATGACTGGAGATCGTGCATATCTTGCCGAGCTCGAAGTTCCGGGGATTCGCTGTTATGGAGGTATTGTTCTAAACCATGCTGTTGGTGGATTGAATCCTTTTGCTATTGAACGAATGGTTACTTTTACCGGACAGCGAGCCAAGGTAGTGTGGCTGCCGACCTTTGATGCGCTGAACCATGTTAAGAGATTTGATGCTAAACGACCGGGTATCGCAGTGGTCGAAAAAGGGAAACCGGTTCCTGAGTTGAAGGCTATTTTTGCACTAGTAGCTAAACACAACCTGGTATTGTCAACCGGACATGCTTCGTCGAAGGAAGTGCTGATTCTGCTTGAAGCCGCACGCAGAGCGGGTGTGGAACAGATGCTGGTTACACATGCAATGGCAGATCCGATCAGGATGTCAGTTTCCCAGATGAAGCAAGCTGCGATGTTAGGTGCCAAGCTCGAATGTGTATGGGCAAGTAATTTGCAGGGTGACGGATCACATTTGCCAGGGATGCGTCTATGGAAAAAAGTGACTACAGAGGATTATGCAAAAGCAATTCGGGCTGTTGGTGTCGAACATTTCATACTGTCTTCGGATCTTGGACAATACCTGAATCCTTTACCCACAGACGGTATGAAAGCCTTTATTTTGGAGCTCCAATCCTTTGGTTTTTCAGGATCAGAAATTGATCTCATGTGCCGAAAGAATCCTCGGACTCTTTTGGGGTTTTAAGAGCGTCTGTCCTGTTTTCGACTGTCGGTCTGAATGTGACACAAAACATCAGACCTGGTGGACCAAAAACCGTATTTAAGTGAGGCAATGATGGTGTGGAGGTTCAAGGGGCACTTGATTGCTATCACGTTAGTGCTATCAGGTTTCCTGGTTCCGATTGCCTGTGGAGCCCCTTCGAATGGTGACGTTCCGCCCAACATTCTGATTGCGGTAGCGGATGACTGGGGATTCCCCCATGCGGGAGCGTATGGGGATGAAGTAATCAAAACACCGACCTTTGATTGGTTGGCAAAGGAAGGCGTACTTTTTCAGCATGCCTATGCATCTTCACCGTCCTGCACACCTTCACGCAGTGCGATATTATCCGGACAGTGGCACTGGCGATTGGGACCAGCAGCTAACCTGTGGAGTACATTTCCAGAGTCAGTTGAAACTTATTGTGACCTCCTTGGCGACGAAGGGTATGTTACTGGATCCAGCGGAAAGGCTTGGGGGCCAGGTCGAACAAATCGGTACTTAGCGGGAAAATCATACGAAAGCTTTGAGGAGTTTTTCAGCAGTCGGACGAAAGGAAAGCCTTTTTGTTTTTGGCTGGGTAGTTCTGATCCCCATCGTCCGTATGTGGAAGGCAGCGGTAAGAAAAGTGGAATGAATCTAGAGGCCATTAATCTTCCGGCTTGTTTCCCTTCGACACCTGCCATCCGTGGTGATATGGCCGATTATTACTATGAAGTGCAGAGATTTGATACTCTGGTTGCCAAAGCACTGGAAGTGCTTTTACGGAATAAACAATTGGAGAATACCATGGTCGTTGTGACCAGTGATCATGGCATGCCTTTTCCTCGATGTAAAAGTAATTTGTACGATACCGGAATTCGTGTTCCTCTTGTCATTCGCTATCCAGAACAGAAACAGCCAGGCAGAATTGAAAACAGTATAGTAAGCCTGACGGATCTGGCTCCGACCTTTCTGGATCTGGCAGGTATTGAAATACCTGAGAGCATGACAGGTAGAAGTCTTGTGCCACTGTTGGAAGAATCTTCGGGTGTCTATGATCCACGCCCATATGTTCTGTTTGGGAAAGAAAGACACGTACCCTCTCAGGAAGGAAAGGATATGGGAGGTTATCCATCGCGTGGAATTCGTACGGACCAGTACCTCTACATTCGGAATTACCAGCCGAACCGATGGCCTTCTGGAACTCCATTTTTCCGGAAGGCGGCCATTCCGGGAGCTTGGTATGCAGATTGTGACAACGGACCTGCAAAAACCTATATGATTTCATGCCGAAATAGAGATGAACAACATCAACTGGCCTATCGTCTGGCATTTGAAAAGAGACCTGCGGAAGAACTGTATGATCTGAAACAGGATCCCGGACAGATTGAAAATGTGGCTCGACGGATAGACTATCAGCCAGTTAAAAAACAGCTCAAAAAATTAATGATACGTGCGTTACGGGCAAGTAAAGATCCACGTTCTTTTGGGCATGGAGATCAGTTTGATCGTTTCCCATATCTTGGTGGTGCTCCACAATTTCCTGGTTTATCAAGCAGGTCCGTAGACAAATAAGAGGTGGAAAAAAAGAGACGCCGGAGCAGTGGATGTTAGATACGGTCACTCCGGGTGTATGAAGCGAATGCAGACGGGGCTGGGTACGGTCACAGGTTTGCCAACGGATTCGAGGTCTCCTGACAGTGGATCGATGGCAAAAACAAAGATATCGTTAGTGCTCTGGTTTGCAGCGAGCAGGTATCGTCCGGTCGGGTCAATTGTGAAATTTCGTGGTGTTTGCCCTCCGGTCGATACGTGGCCCCGCGCAAGGAGTGTTCCAGTTTGGGGATTAACGGAAAATATGGCGATACTGTCATGTCCTCTATTCGATCCGTACACAAAATTCCCGGAAGGGTGAACCTGGATTTCTGCGGTGGAAGTGGAACCATCAAATGTTTTAGGCAGAGTGGATATTTCCTGTAAAGTTTCGAGTGCTCCTCGATCTTCATAATAGCGGAATACCGTAATGGAAGAAGCCAGTTCATTAATGGCATACACGCGTTGACCGTTTGGATGAAAGGCAAAATGACGAGGGCCCGCACCGGCAGTAACGGGGGCAGCAGCAGGATCGTTAGGTGTGAGTTGTCCCCGCTGGCTGTCAAATTGATAGATAAGTATTTCGTCCGTTCCAAGGTCCGCAGCCAGAGCATACCGGTTGTCCGGGCTGAGATTAATAGAGTGGGCGTGAGGCTCACTTTGTCGCGCGGAATTGACACTGGATCCGATGTGTTGAACAAAGGAGGTGGCGGCCCCCAATTGGCCATGGTTGTTGAACGGTAAAACGGCAACACTTCCTCCACTGTAATTCGCTACCAGAATGTGTTTACCCGCTGCGTCCACTACCAGATGACAAGGATCGGCACCTTGGGTAGTCTGATGATTCAGAAAGGTCAGATTTCCTGTTTTAGAGTCAATGGAAAAAGCACTGACGGCTCCGCCTTCTATATTCATATATTGTCCCACTTCGTTGACAGCGAAGAGGAACTGTTCCTTAGGATCAACAGCAAGAAATGAAGGATTGACCGATTCGGCAACCAGTTTCGGAGAGGACAGTGCCCCTGAGGTCAGGTTCAGCTTCATACGGTAGATGCCTTTGCTGTCGCCGTTTGTGTACGTTCCAATATAGACATAGAGAAAGTTACTTGAGGGGGTTGCAGATGTAGTCTGCTCGCGTCGAGGAAAAGGCTCAGATATTGAACGATTGACATTACCTGCCAGGGCGACAGCCAGAAAGCTCTGTTGAACAACGAGTAATCCGATCATGGACGGCGGAAGCAAGGAGGAGAACATGCTCATGGAGGACCTGTACAGTGAAGTGGGGACCAGAAAATGAAACAAAAACATTAATGACGATCATTGGAACGATTGCAGTGTCTGGCTGCAAGTCGAAATACAACGGTCGTGGAAGCGAGTGGCGCCGACAGTGGTGATAGCTGTAGTCTGGATGCTATGGTTCCTGCTGCCGGGAGTTCATGATCGTGTTGTGGTTCTGATACGGTGCCTTTTCGCGATGGGGCAGAACCTGAAATCCATGTTGAACGAACCTTTGTGGAATCGTCCATACCTTGGAAATCCGGACGGATTACAAATTGAATCCTACGAGTAATCGCTGGGGTAACATTTAGATCAGCTCGGTGATAGGACTTCCACTTCCGACAATACTAACGGGACGGCCGCTGGCATCGTCGTGGTGTGTGGAAAGATCGATACCCATAGTCTGATAAATGGTTGCCAGCACATCCAATGGCGTGGTGGGTCGTTCCCAGACATTGCCCCCGAATTTTTCACTCGCTCCAACCAGACGGCCACCTTCGAGTCCACCTCCGGCCAGCATTACGGTGAAACAGTTGGACCAGTGGTCACGGCCGGCATGTCCATTAATCAGTGGGGTACGTCCAAATTCACCCGCTATATAGATAAGCACGTCATCAAGCATTCCTCGCGTATCCAGATCCTCAATAAGACTCGCTATCGCACGATCCAGTGGGGCGAGGTGTTGTTCCAGTCCTTCTTTAATTTTGTCATGGTGGTCCCAATAGCCTGTATTGATCGTAACGCAGGCTGTGCCTGCTTCGACCAGGCGTCTGGCCAGGAGGGCACTTTGCCCATATTGGTGTCTGCCATAGTGATCACGCAGGGCAGAGGGTTCAGAATCGATGTCAAATGCTTTTCGGACATGTTCCCCCGTGACCATTTCCAAGGCCTGTGCTTTGAAGGTATCAAGTCCCTCCAGAACGCCATTTTTGTCAACATCACGGCGCAGGTTATCAAACGCAGAGAGTAGTTCTCGACGGTCTTCAATACTGTTCAAAGACAATCCTTTGGGGAGCGACAGGTTAGGAACAGAGAAGTCGTTGGCATTAGGATCCATCCCGACTTCGAACGGATCATATGCTGGTCCGAGATAGACAGCTCCCTGATAGCCGAAAGCTTCTGATTGAGGAACCGTAACATAAGCCGGCATCTGTGGTGTATGAGCACCAACGTTGCGTGAAATAACAGAACCGAAAGAAGGTTTCTGGGCAGCATTTCTTGCTAAAGTTGGACCAAAATGTCCGGTTTGCATCCAGTGTGCTGAAGGGGCGTGGATAGCCTGCTTATGATAGACCGATCTTACCAGCGAAATATGGTGCATCTGCTTTGACTGGTAAGGGAATTTTTCTGTGATCGTGACGTCCGGAACGCTGGTTGCGATGGGTTGGTACATGCCACGGAATTCAGCCGGCGCTTCCGGCTTCATGTCATACGTGTCTTGCTGACTCATCCCGCCATGTGTCCAGAAGACAATGAGGGATTTTTTTTTGGATTTTTGAGGGTTGCTTTCGGATGCATGAGCGCGTAAACGGATCATATCCGTCAGACTGAGTCCGAGAAGTGAAGCTCCGACTTCGAGGAAGTTTCGACGCTTCATACCATCGCAATTTGCGTAACGGTTGCCATAAATCCGGAACATCATACGATCCTGTCAATGATTGAATAAAAATTCATTGGTTGCCAGAAGAGACCACACAAGTGATCGGTAGGCTTCGGGTTTTTCATCAGAAGACTCAATGAAACGTGAGGCCGTCTGGTATTCTTTCTCATTAGGAAGTCGGGAAAACATACGTAAAAAGATATCATGGATTCGCATTCGTCTGGAAGCAAAATCTGACTCCAGTCGGGCAATGTAGCCGTCATCCGACGTCAGTTTATTTTGTATCAACGAAGAGTTAACCAGCTCGAGAGCCTGAGACAGAGCGGGTGTGTCCACTCGTTCACATTCGCATGCAGAAGTACGTGAAGGTCTTCCGAAGACATCAAGAAAGTGATTAGCAACATTTTCATCCGGCAATTCGATGGCACGTGTTCCTAAGGGAAACTGACCCGGACCACCCGGAAATGCAGTTGGCACGTCCAGTACCTGGCTGATCGCATCAAGCAGTACTTCGGCAGTGAGGCGTTTGGGGTAAAATCTCGCAAAACTCTGTGTGTCTTCGGCATTGTTTGGAGTGGGAGCGGAACTGAGCCCATAGGCATAACTGTTACAAATCGAGCGAATCAGATGTTTGATATCATAACGATGGTCCATGAAATCCTGTTCCAGCGAGCGTAAGAGTGCGGGATTACTCGGAGGGTTCGTGCTGCGTGCATCGTCAATAGGGTCAATGATACCTCGACCAAAGAAATGGCCCCAGACACGATTAACGAGGGTTTTCGCAAAGAACGGATTTTTCGGGTCAGATAACCAGGTTGCCAGTGCCTGTCTGGGATCTTGGTAACGCGAGACGGAGAAATCCGGTCCTCCGAGAGGTCGTGGGGACATGATTTGCTTGGTGCGTGGGTTTTCGACATGGCCGCCCGGCTTCAGAAAGATCACTTCGTTGGTAGGAACTTCTGCATCGGCAAATCCGCCTTTTCTTCCCACCCTTGAAAAGATGGCGGCGAACCCGTAGTAATCATCTTCGCTCCATTGTTCAAAGGGGTGATGATGGCATTGAGCACATTGAATCCGGACTCCGAGAAAGGCCTGTGCAACGGATTCGACATAGTCGACCGTGGTTCGTACCGAACGGTACCAAACGGTGGGAGGGTTGGAATGCTGGCTTCCGGTTGCTGTGAGAATTTCTGATACGAACTGATCGTATGGCTTATTTGTGGCAAGTGAGTTGCGTATCCAGTTAGCGAACAGAGCTGTTCCGTGGCGTTGTTTACTGGTGGAATAGCCTCGGCCACGATTACGCAGAATACCTGCCCATTTCAGGCCAAAGTAGTCCGCATATGCAGGACGCTCAAGAAGGGTATTGATCAGATTCGTCCGTTTATCCGGGGCTGGATCTTTGACGTAACGGGAGATTTCCTCTGAAGTAGGCAGGGTGCCACATATATCGAGAGAAACCCGTCGAATAAAAGCACTGTCGGTAACGGGATCTGAAGGCATTATTCCCAGACGTCCCCAGTGATCGAAAAGATGTTCGTCGACGGTGGATCGAGACACTTGCTCTCGAAGTTCAGAAATCTGTGATCTGGAACGAGCCAGTTCTTGAAATCGTTTTTCGGGTGTTTCGCTGGTGGCAAAGGGAATGGTGCCATGAAAAGTATCAATCTGTCCACCGAAACGAATCATGACGGTGAACAGTCCTTCTCGGTTATGCGTGCTTACAAAACCGTTTACATCCGTGTCTGCAATATCCGGTTCATTAGAAAGAAAGGTCGCTCGGCGCGTGACATCTCGGGTTTCTCCGTTAGAGTACTGAGCGATCACGACTAACTGTTGATGGGTTTCACGTTCGAGAATGCGCTGTTTAGGGTGTACCGTAATAGTGTCAAGAAAAGGATCACCTGTCTGAGGGCCGGGGGCTCCATTGGCGACCCATCGCAGCAGTGTCTGGTAGTCATCCGATTGTTTAGCGATTCGGCGTCCACCTCCGTGAGGGAGTTCTGCGATGGCTTTCTGTAAAAGTAAACTAGCAGATGGGTCTGCGGGGAAAAGTCGTCGTCCGCGTCCCTGTTTGACGATGGCACTGTAGTCAAAAGAAGGTTCAAATCCGAGTAAGGATAATTTAAAACCGTTCTGTCCGCTGGCCTTGCCATGACAACCACCGCTGTTGCACCCATGTTTGGTAAGTACCGGGACTATGTCGTTCAGAAAACGTACCGGAGGTGCGTCCTTTTTGGCATGAACGGACACCGTAACTTGTACCTGTTGCTGCTGGCTGGAAATAAGTATGGTTGTCTGCCCCACTCCCGTCGCTCGAATCAGGCCGGAAGATGATACGGTAGCAACGTCAGGGTTATCACTGTGAAACTGGCTGGTTGTCGTATGATCGGTTTCGTAACCCCGAGGGTCAACATGACTAACGGCTAGCTGCTGTGTCCAACTTTCTTCAAAAAGTATGACCTTGTTGGGGAACACCCGTAAACCAGGCTGACCTGGTTTGTTGGAATCGTCGCCATGGCACCAGGCACTCAAAATTGTGAGTACGCCAGCAGCTTGAATGAAAGACATCAGTAACTTACATTGGGTCATGTGAGCTTTTCCAGTTCTGGAATCGGAGTTCCCTCGTTCAGTATCGGAATGGGACGGCCGGTAAAGTCTTCGATCATGGTATGTTCATAGTCGATGTTCATATGTCGATAGATGGTAGCTAGAAAATCGCCAACCCCCACTCGTCGATCTGTGACATACTCACCACGAGCGTCCGTCCCTCCAATCACCTGTCCGGTATTCAGTCCTCCCCCGGAGAACAGCATGGTGTTTGCATGTGGCCAGTGATCTCGGCCTGGTTGAACGGTTCCACGTGGGGCGCTGGCAACTCCTCCACCGCTACTTGCCACATGGGAAATTTTGGGGGTTCGACCAAATTCGCCGGTGACCACGACCAGTACATCTCGGTCCATTCCACGGTTGTAGATGTCTTCAATTAGGGCGCTTACCGCTTGGTCAAAGTAAGGGGCACGAAAACTCAGAGCCTTAAATACATGGTGATTTACAGCATGATCGTCCCAGTTGGCGACACGTCCGCACAGAGGACCATCAAAGGTAGTCGTGATGATCTCAACCCCTGCTTCTACTAACCGTCGAGCCAATAAACACTGTTGTCCCCACTGGTGATTTCCGTATCGTTCGCGTACGGATTCCGGCTCACGATTTAAGTCAAAGGCAATTCTGGCATCCGGGTTGGTCAGTAAGTTGAGGGCTTGGTTTTGGTACGCATCCAACGCATGCATTTTGGGATCCTGGTCCGTGAAACGACTCATGCGGTCGAGGCCGTCTTTGAGATCGACACGCCGCTGAAGTCTTCGGGCGAGTGCCGCCGTTGGGAGCCCTACATTCGGGACATGGAATTGGGGCTTGCTGGGATCGCCGGTAATTTTAAACGGTTCAAAGGCGGGGCCCAGGTAGGCCGGACCGGCAATAGTGAAACTGTCATAACGTGTGACGGCGTTAACACCGATATAGTTGGGGATGTTCCGAGAGGGGTCGTTGCGCAGATAATGCGCAACGGACATGAAGTCAGGCAGAACCGGACGAGGTTTGTCTTGACGATCTTTGTCACCGGATAAAACCTGCAGGGAACCGGAGGGGTGTCCACCCCCAGTGTGTGCCATCGAACGTAAGAGGGTGTATCGATTACTGATCTGAGCAAGCCGTGGCAGTAATTCGGTGATGTGTAAATCTACGTTGCGTGTCTGAATGGTCTGATAGGGACCACGGTACTCACTGGCTGATTGCGGTTTTGGATCAAAGGTGTCCAGGTGACTGCCACCACCACGAAGCCATACCAGAATAATCGATGTGGGTGGTGTTGAAGGTGGGGCCGCTGCTGTGCTGCGGAGTTTCAGTAGAAGTGGGATGCTCAGGCTCGAAAAGCCTCCCCAGCCAAGTTTCAGCAATTCACGACGCCCAACCGGTCCCGGGCATCGTCGGTTGCCAGACTTACTGTTTAAGTGGGAGTTTTGAGCTACCAAGAGTGTTACTCCACAATTTCGAGATCCAGAAAACAGGAACCGTAGTAGATTGGCTGATCTTCAATAGTACCGATGGCGTCGAGTCTCAGGAAAGACTGACGTCCCAGGGGAGCATCTTTATTTGCTATGACTTGCAGTACTCCGGAATCAGTCTGTCCTACAAACGTGACACCTCGCGCACGGATGCCTTGAACGCCTCCTGGTGCGCCGAGTTCCGTGTGAATTTTTCCGATGAATCCGTTTTGACGTTTCACATGGTAACGAACCTGGATATAGGTTCCTCTCTGAATCTTGCGAGGGGCATCAAGATTGACATTAACAATAAATGGTGCGGGAAGTACTTCTACCGTAATGGCATTGCTGAAGGATGTGATCCCGGAAACGGATTTCTGGGCGGGATCGCTGTCTTTTTGAATGGGGGCAGTAGTGCTGGTCTGAATGGCAATACTATATGTTCCTGGAGCTAGCTGAGGAGGTAAATAAAAGCTGATGAATCCCTTGTTTGTGCCCGCTGGTATGGTGACCTGCTGGTTTTGCACCAAAGAGGGAAGTCCGAATCCCGTAAGTTGCACATCAGCCTGATGCTCAGGGTCAGACCGTTCCACATGAACTGCAACATTGAGAATACTCCCTTGGAAGTAATTTACGTCCAGGTTGCCATACAGCGGATGTTGTTCGGGGTTGCTGGCATTGGCGATAATCTTCAGAGGAGCGTGTCCGGCGACCGCAAAGGCCAGTTCATCGGTCAGTCTGCCTGCGCCATTCGGTAGTCCTGACCGAACCATGGTCCCTCCGCGGACCGGACGCTGAAGCGTCGTAGAACCCAGGTCGATATGGCCTTCCAATTGAAGCGTACCATCAAATGCAGGTGCCGTTTCTTCGGCCTCAAAAACCAGTGGAGTGTAAGTGACTCCAGGGCCGATCCATACGTCAGGGCAGTGAATACCCTTCGGAAGATTGGCGGCATGAATTCGAATAGGACCGTTCCACCCACGTCTGCGAAAAGCCAGAACTTGGAGCATCGATCGACCGCCACGTGCAATATTCAAGGCCGAGGGAACGTCCGAACGGGAAGCGATCGCAGCAAGGGCAAATTCAGCTTCCTGTCGACGTACCAGAAGTCGATACAATCGCCTTGGATCTTTAACAAGATCGCCAATCATGTTTCGTATGACAAGGTAGTACGAACCTTTGCTGGGGGCAGTCCACATTCCCGATGGATCCAGATGAGTGGAAGGGAAAGGAGAACCACCGGGATTGTTAAGTTGATCTTCGAAGTGGGCCAGTTCGGTTTTCCCATCTGGCGCCATGACGCTGAGGTCTAGGTCTACAGGCGAGCCAATACGGTCTCCAAAAGCTTCCAGCCATATGACTTCACCACCCTGGGCATCCAGAATATACCAATCTTCTTCGGCACCCACGGTAAGCTGTCCATTAATCTCGCAGGGCAGAGATATAGGGAAAGCCTGTGTGGGGCTGTGATTGGTCTGATTTTCACGGACAACAGGAACTTCTGAAATTCCAAGAGTGATGGGAATGTCTGATCCCGGGAACGGTATCGCGAAACGGTCAGCCTCTACTTCGTGGGCGCGTTGAGGGATTGGCGGTTTATGTTCTGAAAACGTGTTTAACTGGATGGAATCAAGCTCAACCGTATCATAGCTTGGTGAAGTGCCGGGTGAGACTGGTTTCGACGGAACTTCCGATGGTAAATTCCATCCATAAAGCGTGACAGGCCCAGGCTGGTCACGTGTTATGGCGGCAGGCATTGTGAATGCAACACGTGGCCCTTTATCGATGTCTAACCTGTAGTAGTGGTCACTGGATCCAGAAAAGGTGACATCACGAACCTGGATCAGGTAGCTTCCATCTGCGGGTACCTGAAAATCAATCAGAACATCCTCTCCACGTGTGTGGGGTATGGTGCGCACAGGTTGCTGATCTGCCTGGTATAGTTCAACTAGGGGCTGAAGCCGGGAGTCGATGCGAGTCGCCCAGCACTCGATGACGATCCGTTCTCCAGAGACAGCCTGAAAACGAAAATAGTCGGTATCTCCCGCCTTTTCTATGCGGCCGGAAATGACACTGTTTGTAGAGACATTGGTTGCCGAATCGACGGTGTTATTAGGAAGATGTTCCACAACCTGCTGTCGATGACTCACAAAGAAAGTACGGGGGGAGCTGATGCGTTCTCCACAGATAGCTCGTACATCATAGAAACCTGACGGTACCGTATTTGCGATGGTTACCTGAAAGGTGTCGTCTTGCAGTTTCTGGAACTGAATGCCCGGCTGCACGCAGCGCAGTTGGCTTAGTCCATCAAGCGCAGTTCCGGATATCTGAACGTTGAGGGTAGTTCCCGCCTGTCCACCCGGCGGAAAGACCGTATTCAGGACAGGGTTCGGTAATTCAGCAAACACTGGTGAGCTTGCTAGGATCAGAATCAAGCATAATGGGCTGAATAAAGTCAGTTTCACCGAGAGGGTCCCTATATTCAGACTCAGTGTTACAGATGATCGCTGAACTTACAGAAATCAACTAAATAACTAACGTAATTAGTATACTTAATTGGGTGGAAAGAGGCGAGTCTAATGACAGACAATAACCTTGTTTTCCTTACGGCAGGGCGTTTCTGCCATACGGTGTCTATCACGTAACGATCGCGACAGTCAGGAACGGATAAAACGACGTGTCAGGAGAATGTCGCAATTTATTGATCCGACGAGTGAAAGAGCTCGTGTTTGACTGGAAGAATCAAACGACCTGTCATGGAGTTAGGCACCGCTTGAATCCTTTTTAATTTACGGTAAGATCGTCGGATGATTTCCGGTTTTGACTTTATTGTGAATCCCGCTTCTGGCCACGGGCGAGCCAAAAAACTCTGGCATATTTTTGAAAGTGCACGTGGTGGTATCGGTGCGGATAGAATTCATTGGACGAAATACAGAGGACACGCCCAGGAAATTGCCAGCCAGCTCCAGCAGGAACAGGCATCCTGTGTCGTAGCGATTGGCGGTGATGGTCTTCTTAATGAAGTCGTGAACGGACTGTTCTCCAGGCATAACAGCCATAGTGAGTGCAACAGAAATGGTGCCCCTGCTATAAGACTTGCCCATTTACCAGCTGGATCTGGCTGTGATTTTGCTCGTCATTTTGGGATTCCGAGAGATCCCAAGTTGTGGCAAAACGTTTTGGAACGCAATCATCGCGTCACTGTTGATGTGGGAAAGGTAACCTGGACATCGGCCTTGGGAGAATCAAATGTTCGATTCTTTGTTACGTTAGCGATGGCTGGGATCGCCGGAGACATTGCGGAAACAATGGATCGTTGGGGGAAGCCTCTGGGAGGATTCCTCTCCTATATGCTTGTGTCACTTCAACATCTTCTGGTCGCTCAACCCCGGGAAATGACGCTTCAGGTGGATGGAGAGAATCTTGGCGAGGATATGTATCATCTCGTCACTTTGGCCAATACCGCTACCACTGCGGGGATGCGGATTGCACCGGATGCCGATGCGGGGGATGGAGCCTTTGATTTGGTTCTGGTACGAGGTGTTTCACGGGCTCGGCTGTTGTGGAATTTTGCAAGTATTTACAAAGGGACACATCTGGATGTTCCTGGTGTCGAGCATCGGAAAGTAAAGTGTTTGACGATTGAAAGCAATGGCCAGGAAGTAAGAATGAACATCGATGGAGAGCCATTGGGAAGATTGCCGGCATGCTTTCAGGTAATACCCGGTGCGTTAGAACTGGTGGTGCCTGGGCCATAGTACCTTCTGTTATGCCCGACCGTTCCGTAGAGGGTGTGCGTAAGGAAGTCAGGCAGCGCATTGTAGGTCCGGGTGTCTCTTTAGATGATCAGCAAGAACGGTCTGCAACAGTTCCCTGATCGTGATGAGGATTTGCATCATTTCACTTGAGACTAGATACGTAGTATTATGAAGGCATGGGAGTTTCGTCTGTGATCATTCAAGTCGGAGAGGTGAGTGCAGTCGTTTGAACCGGTGGCCTCAAGAACTCCGGCATTCGTCGCTTGATTTTCCTGTTTCTGTTGATCGCAGGTGGACGATGCGGTCGAAGACAGGAATGAGGTTTACAACGCTCTGTAAAAAGTCCACAGCTTTTAGCGTGGTTAAACTTTTCTGTAATCGTAAACGAATATTAGTTTTACGGCTTTCAGGAATGGCGACAGTTTCCTTTCTACAGCCACAGGAAAAGACTCGAAAACTTGTCTGTTGAGCGAACTCTTATTGGGATCGGTGTTGGTACGATGTACTGGGCGGGGGGGGCGATGATGCTCTCCTTTGCTACCCGGAAAGTCCGGGGCTGGGATCGCATTTTTCTTATTGCTGCCGTGGGTTGGGCTGTTTTGATCTGTGGGTTGGAGGTCTTGTCAGTTTTCGGTGCTCTCAGGTTGACGCCGTTTGGTTTTCTGGCAACAGGTATTTTTCTTACCGGTGGATTCCTGTTTTTATATCGAGTCTCACATGACAAGCGAGATTCGTTTTCCGGGCAGACAGAAAAGGATCGATCGGTCTTTAAACCACTCTGGCCATCAAGTGCGCTGCTAGCGGTGGTGCTAGTGGCTGGCTGTTATCAGATGATTCGAGGTGTGTGGCTTCCGGTTGAGACCATAAGTGATGCCCCGATCTATCATCTCCATTTTGCACTACGTTGGTGGCAGGAAGGTATCATTGAACCGGTTGTAACCCCGTTTGGAGAGCTGGCAGCGACGTATTTTCCGTCTAACGGAGCGTTGTGGTTCAGTTGGCTGATTCTAGTGTGTGACTCGGTATCTGGGGCGAAAATCGGACAGGCACCATTTTGGCTCCTGGGTGCATTGGGCATTTATGCGATATCTCGGTTACTGGGTACTGGACACTTGTCTGCAATGATTCCCAGCGCGCTCTGGGCTACGTGTGCCTCAGTGCTTTTTCAGGGAGTAGGAATTGCCAATGTCGATCTGATTTTTACAGCTTGGTATTTTCTGTCAGTCTATTTTCTTATTCGATATCTCTCGGTGGTATGGAACAAGGATCGTGAAGAAATACCAGACAGTGTGCGGTTGTGGTTACTGGCTGGATGCGCTGTGTCGGTAGGGTGTGCTTTAGGGACCCATCCGATAGGGTTGCTTTATATTCCATTTGTGGTCTTACCGCTGGTGATTGCGTTTATATGGCATCGGGCTTCCTGGACATCCTGGACCGTTCTTTGTCTGGGAGGAGTAATTCCTTGTGGATTCTGGTACATCCGAAATTTCTACTGGACGGGAAATCCTTTTTATCCCCAACATCTGGAATGGTGGAGCACCCCCGTGTTTCAGGGTTGGTATGATCGAGAGGTCATGATACGAAGCGGTTATCATCTCCCGGTAGGACAATGGAAATTGTTTCTGGAACGATTCGCTGCGGTGATCGATGTTCGAGTTCTGGGAGGCTTCCACACTACTCGAGCAGGTGAGGAGTCCAGTCAATTCTATGCTGGATTATTGGACATTTGGGCCCTTTTACATCTATCGATCTGGCCCGTTGCCATGGTAACCGGAATCGTTGTGAGTATGGTACCTGCGGGTAATCCGTTTCTAGTGGTTCGTCGCAGAACAGTGTGGCTGATGGTATGGATGAGTACGGGATTAATTGTGGTTTACTGGTTGGTGCTACCTTATCAGAGTCAGCAGCGATTCCTTTTTCCAGCTGTTGGTCTGAGCGTGGTGCCTCTGTCTCTGATGCTTGAGAGAGTGCGGTATGCTAAGTCGATCGTAATATTAGTAATTGCAGGTCATGTGTTCTTACCGATCTCTCCACAGTCAAGCCGTCCTGGCATGGTATTGCCTCCGTCATTGAACGAAGTTTCGCCTGGTGCCTTTCTGCCTTACTGGGGATTTGCAAGGCAAATGGTTGACGGTTGGGAGCAGGTTGAAAAGTACAGTGAAGGTAGATCCGTTCGCATTGCTTACGCCGGAACTAACCTGCCATACTACCTTTACGGCAACAGCCAGAAGAATCATGTCTGTTACGTCAATGTGAATGAGTTTTCTGAGAGTCTTCCTCACGATTATCATTTCAGGCGACTTGCTTCAAATCAGACGGAATTGTCTGAAACACCTTGGCCCCAATGGCACCGAAGGAACGCCAGTTATCAACAGTGGCTAGATAATCTTCGCCGACAGGATATTGAACTGGTTTTTGTTTCGGTAGAAAACCGTCACGCACAGCCTGGTATCCAAACGGAATCTGAATTTCCGCTAGAATGGGAGTGGGCGAAACAACACCCGGAAGCTTTTAATGTTCTTTTCCGCGATCGATTTGTATGGCTGTTTCAACTGAAACCCGACAGATAGTGGGTGGTCACAGTAAGCGGTTACGGGGTTGCGCGATCGCTGCTGTGATCGGGTTGCTGGTGCTGTTTCTACAGTGCCTGTTATTAACTCAGACTGGGGTAGTCTGGGATGAACCCCCGGGAATTTCGCGGCAACATGCAATGCATAACTGGTTACTCAAGTGGCTTGGTTATTCGGATCATCGCGCCGAGTCGTATTCTTTGCGTGGGCAGATAAGGGAATGCGATTGCAGGTCATGCACCGGTGCGTTGCATGTTCGAGAGAGCGGGTTTTCAGAAGAAGCAATAAAACAGGGGTGGCCCTTTGCACGAAAAGCCCCTGATGAACATCCACCGGTTTATGCGATCCTCAGTTATATCGGATGGCGCGTTACACACACTTTGTGGTCCCCACTGTTTGCACACCGACTTGCAACAGCCGTGTTGTTTTCCGTGACAGCCGGTGTGATATTTCATCTGCTGTTTGTGCGACGTGGAATATTTGCCGCGGTTGTTGGGGTTCTGTCCTGGTTGTGCAATCCACGGATTCTGGTTCATGGTCATCTGGCAACAACCGATATGATCATGGCGACATTCTGGTTCCTCTGTGCCGTGTCTCTTTTTCGGGCCGTTGACCGTAATGGGGCGGGCTGGTGGACTGGGTTCTGGTACGGATTGGGGCTGATGAGCAAGTTGACGGCAGCGCTTGCGATAGTTCCGTTGTTCCTGTGGTCATGGCTTTATCACAGGTGGGCCATTTGGAGATGGTTGTGGCAGATGCTAGTGGTGGTGCCCTGTGTGATGGTCGCTGTTCATCCAGCCTGGTGGCCGATTGGTGAGCATGGTTTGTTTCGTCCGATTAGCGGCGTTTATCAATGGTTTCTGGCTGTTACGGATTATCCTCAACACGTTCCGGTCTACTTCTTGGGGAAACTTCTTGATTATCAGAGATCCTTTCTTCCATGGTTCAATGCATGGCTGCTGGTAGCGGTTACCATACCTGTTGGTTTGCTTTTCCTTGCACTGGGAGGTGCATTGTGCGGTTTTATGTCGATCGGAAGAGCCTTGTCTCTTCGGTTTCGTAAAATCCCATTCAAAGCCACGGATCACGATACACTGGCCGTATGGGCTTTAATGAATGGTTTTGCTTTATTGCTGGTTCGCGCATTCGGTTGGATGCCGGGGCACGATGGTTTGAGGCAGCTGGTAGCGGTATTCCCTTTTTTCTCCGTTCTTGTGGCTCTGGGCGCTGACACGTTGTGTAGCCGTGGACTTCTAAGAATAGAATGGAAGTGGGTAAAGAAATATCTGAAAACAGGTATGGTTCAGCCTGAACGCCTTTTTACGGGAATCCTGCTGCTGGGGGCGATGTATCAATGCTTGCTTTCGTACCCACTGGGATTGTCGTATTACAATACCGTTTCGGGAGGTACTGATGGCGCTCGAAGTTTGGGTATGGAAACCACCTATTACTGGGATGCCGCGGGGCCGACGGTGATCGATTGGTTGAATCGAACACTTCCCCCAGATAGTACGCTGGTGATTGCGCCACCGCCAGATGTCCGAACGTTTCGTTGGTTACAGCGATGGGGACAGCTGCGAGAAGACGTTCAATTACAGCAGTATACAAGTTGGTTAAGAACAGCGTCGACCGATGTTTATTTGGTTGTCCTGTCTCGTGAGGGGTTGATATACACCTATCCGTTACTGGATCGATTTTATCGGGCCAAAGCGGAGTATGAATTGGATGTGCCGGGTACACAGATTCGCGCACTGGCCATCCTTTCTCCGAGACAACTGCAAAAACTGCTTCCCTAGAACCTCACGGGTTGATTCGTAAATCATTTCTATAACCAACCTTATGGATATTCGAGCCCATTTTTTAGGGAAAATCTAAAAACGTTGCAAGATAATCGGTGTGAAATCCCACTATTCAGGAAGAGTGGTTCACTGACAAAGGAGTGGCTCCGATGCGTTTAACTTTACGCACACTTTTGGCTTTTATGGACGATATTCTGGACCCGATTGAACGGGATCAGCTTACAAATAAAATAACACAAAGTGATTATGCAAAAGGCCTGATGGAGCGTGTTGGTCAATTAATGCGCAACGCTCATATGTCTGCCCCGATTCCGGGAGCTTCCAATCAGAAGATCGATGCGAATCATGTAGCGTGCTATCTCGACAACACGCTTGCCCCTGAACAGGTTTCGTCTGTGGAGAAGATCTGTCTTGAGTCAGACCTTCACCTGGCTGAAACCGCGGCCTGTCACCAGGTTCTTGCACAGGTGTTAAGTGAGACTGTTGAAATTCCCAGTGAAACCAGACAACGCATGTACGAATTGATTCCTGGCGACTCGGAACAAAAAAAGGATTCTCCAAAATCCGGTGTGCGTGATAAAGCGATCCTGATTCCTGAACTGGACATTGCGGAAGATCTTGCGTTTTCCTCTGAATCGGAGAGGGGGAGTTGGGGGTGGATGCTTCCCACCGTGTGTGTGGTGGTAATGATAGTTTTGATAACTGGTGTACTGGTCATTAGAAACTCGGAGGATGCACCGGTTGTCATAGGAAAGGGACACTCTGATGCTAACGTTGTTTCACCAAGGGATCCGCAGGCGGATTTACAGATGGAACCGTCGCAGGAGCAGGATACTGTGTTAGGTGAGCCCGAATGGGATGGTGTTCCGGCACTTGAGCTGGATGATGAAGGGCTTACTGGTGATGAAGCGGAAAACATCGAACCAATCGTCGAACTGGAACCCATTATTGAACTGGAACCGGACATCGATCAGGAACCAATCATTAACTTTGATCCACAATCCGATGATCGTGGAGTTAGTTCGGAAACCATTCTGCGTGCCAGCGAAGCTCTGCCAGACGTTTATGAAGAATCATCACCAGGCAGTCGCCAAGGATTCACCACGGGAACGATTGTAAGCCGAACGGATGAAATCGTGCTGGTTCGTCGGAATCCTGCCTCACAATGGAAGCGGCCGACAGGGGAAGGGGAGCTTCTGTATGCAGGAGATCGACTGGTCACGTTACCGTATTATCGTCCCCGAACCAACTGGATGGAAGGACAGTTGACACTTGAATTGGTCGGGTCTTCACCGGATGCCGTCTATGGAACAGAGGTGGTGGTCATGCCTGGTTCAGATAATCAGGTATCAGGGATTTTGTTGATGGCCGGTCAAGTGTCGATCTCGACACAGAAGGCTCCATTAACGATCCGTGTGTGTTTTGGAGAAGATTCTGAAAGTGGGTGGGAGCTTGAGTTTCAGGAACCAGGTACCCGTATCGGACTGGAACTGAAACCGGAATTACCTCATCAAAGTGAAAATCAAAGCAGGGCGACATGGCTGCAAATGGCATACCTTAAAAGCGGGAGTCTTGTTGTTAGAAATAAGGCGGGCAGTCAGACCCTTGTAGCGCCGGTAATCGTTGAGTTGAAAGAGGGTGAATCCATTCCGGAAGTGCCGTATGAGATAACCGATATCCCATCATGGGTTACTCGTAAGACCATGGGGGCATTGGAGCGTCGAGCAGCGGGAATACTGGAAGTTCCAATGGAGACAGACGGAGATACGGCCAGGCCGATTGAGTTAAGTCTGATTGAGCAGATGCAGGATCGTCGTAGTGAAGTACAGATTCTCGCTATGCGAAGTTTGGTTAGTTTGCGGGAATATGACGCTTTGTTAAGGGTACTTGATACGGCTCAAACAGATCGTGAAGAAGTGGTTCGTATCGAGTCCATAAAGGCTCTTCGCTATGCGATGGCCCATGGGCCATCGCAGGAAAACAGCATAAAAAATCTTCTGGTGGAGCATCGTGGCAAGGAGGAAGGGGCACTGCGTTATCAACTTCTCAGTGGTATCAGCAAAGAGATGAAAGCGAACCCGGATATCGTTCCGTGGTTGATTGATCTTTTGTTTCACGATGAGCTCGGGACACGTGAGCTGGCGAGATTTAATCTTAGTGAAGTTATTAAGCGACCTTTGGGAAGTTACCATGCCCATGATCCTGTGAAGAAGCGGAGCCGCGCGGCACAATCCATGCGTCGACTGCAAAAGCTGGGGAAGTTATTGCCTAGACAGGTTCGTAAGAGCGCTGCAAATTAACATCCCATTATCGCAAGAAGCCGATCCAGAAGCTGAATAATTCAATGTCGTCGCCGTCTTCACGTGCGATTGGAACGGCAAAATCCAACGCGATCGGAGCCGGACCGAAGGCAGGCATTGCGATACGAAGACCGGCACCCAGAGAAACACGGAAATCATCAGCTTCGATTTGAAGTTCTTCTTCAATGGTTCCGAAATCGACAAAGGTCACCCCTTGCAGTACATCGTCAGCCGTAAGGGGTATCTGGTATTCAACGCTTCCGAGCAATTCAAATTCACCTCCGACATGTACTCGCATTACCCGAGGACTGGCACCTCGA
>CAXEIY010000111.1:0-44239 GCA_963996245.1 uncultured Planctomycetia bacterium
AGAATGAAGATGGCCAGAATGAAGATGGCCAGAATGAAGATGGCCAGAATGAAGATGGCCAGAATGAAGACGGCCAGAATGAAGACGGCCAGGATGAAGATGGCCAGGATGAAGATGGCCAGAATGAAGACGGCCAACCTTAATGGGTATCTGAACACATTTCTTACTTCACAAACGAAATCTATTCACACCCCTATGATTTCGGACAGCTGAAGCCCTCCTCAACAGCCAGCCCCACACGTTGACAGACGCGCCAAAGGATCTACGGACATCTGTTCTTTGAACAACGCTCAGCCTGTCTGTCAGTGCAAGTGTTTCGCTATCAACGATCCATGATCCCTCAATCAAAGATCTCTAAAACTCAGGAATTGATGGCTATTTATCCTGTTTTATAGGCACCGATTCGTGGATAAAGCCACTCCATTATTGCGATTAAGCAAATATCGCGCCCTACAATAATCACCACACATCCATTCCCCCTATTTGACCCAAATTTATCTGTAGGGATGGCCATAGTTATGCCGAACCTTACAGATAGTATGGTTTAAACGATCATCATATCTGTACGTAAAATTCAGATTATCTACCCTTGACCCAGGTAACAATCGATGACCCAAGACACCACTGTTACAAGCAGTGGCGGCTCCCGATCCGCCAATCACAAATTTCTTTCTAGCTACGGTAAACACGTTCGCCGTACAGCTCATATCAGCCACCCATTTGTACTTGGTATCTTGGGATTAGCCGTACTGATCGGTTTTATATACTGGCCGGGTCCTTCGATCACGTCGGCTATTGATGAACCCCGTAAACCAATTCCCTCACCCGCACAATTTACAAGAACAACAAACCCGAAGGGCCAAGCGAGAACGAAGCGGTCCGCGACTTCGTCCTTGAACCACCGAACCCCTTCTGGGAATCAACGTCTCAGAACGAAAGGTGCTGGAAAACAAACGTCAACGATTATTACCCTTCAGTGGGGTAATCCCCGTAGATTGCTACTAGAGATTGACAGTGTATGGTCCTATGTCCGCCCCAATCCACTTTTCATTACCCATGGACGATTCAGAAACAACACACCTCTCAACCAACCCGGTTCACCCAGCGGGATCGCAATCGTAACTAGAGGCCGACGTCTGATTCTGGTCTCTCAAAACCAGGAATCCCTGGAAACCCTTCGTCAACTGATCCTTGCTTTTCAACCGACCCCCGTTATGGGATCCGCCAAACTGTACCTACGCCAGTATGATGAACTTGAAGCGATCAATGTGTCTCAGAAAATACAAAATGCCCTCAATCACCCTCGAAGTTTTACTCAGAGTCCAATGTCCCCGTCAACGACTCTCCAGACAAAAAGTCCAAGAGCATTCTCCTCCAAGATCTCGAAAGCTACCCTGCGAGACCTTCCCCGTAACGATCCTCTGGACGACCTTTCGGTTATTAGCCCGCAACAGGTACGACTGTTTGTCGACATCAAGTCCAACAGTCTCATTTACCAGGCCTCTCCGATTGCCATTGGGATCCTTGATCGCGCACTGGATCATCTTGAAGAAATACACAAACCTTCAAACGACACCTCCAAAAAGAACACACCTGAAGAAAAAACCTCTACTGATGAGAATGTGGCCAAGAATACTTCCGATGTCATCCGCACAACGGGATCAGAATCTGTTTCCTCCCCTGTCCCGGAAGGGACTCCACGAATCATCCAGCAACCGTCCGTAACTCCTTCACCATACCAACAAGCACCTCATCTGCGAGATATTATCCTTCCTCCTCCCCAACCTTCTCCATTTCCCTCAAACGCTGTCAGCAATCCGTTAGAATCCTCAACATCCCCTCAAAGCGATTCCGAAATACCTCGGGAAAACCGAACTCATAAGGCGAATCCTGCCGGATGGACAGACCAGGAAAACGGAAACGCATTGCGTCAAATCAAACTGCCTGCGTACCAACGTGAAGATGCTCTCTCCAAGGTAAAGCAGAATAACGCTTTCGATCCTGATCTTGAGGCGGCCCCTAACAATCCGTTCGATTCTCCACGGCGAACCGAGATACAGGCGATCCCTCAATCCACCGACGAGTCACTGTTGATGCGCGGACTCACCGGTGATGTGGAGATTCAATCGATTCCGGAACTTGGCATTTTTCTTATTGAGGGTTCCGATGAAGATGTCCTGGAAGTTCAACGTGTAATCGCTGAAATAGAGCGCATCAGTGAAGGTCGAGCTGCGGTCATTGAAATCCTTCCTCTGAAGCACGTGCAGGCTGAATCGCTGGCAACCCTTGTTAACCAGATTTACCAGCAACTGCTGGAATCACGAGGCTTGGTTCCCTCAAACGCTTCCCTGACCGCTGCTATTTCACTGGTCAAACCTAACGCGTTGCTCCTCATCGGACCGCGTGACGACATGGACTTTCTTATTGAACAGGCTAATCGCCTTGATCAGCCTGTCGACCCGGACACTCAATTCCGCACGTTTCGACTTAAACATGCACCGGCAACACTGCTTCAAACTGCGATTGAAGAATTCTACGACACCGATGATGACAGCCAGGGGCTTGGCACAAAGGTTACAGCGATTGCCGAATCACGTTCGAACAGCTTAGTCGTGCGCGCAAGCCCCAGGGATATGCTTGAAATCGAAACCTGGATATCAAAAATTGACGTTCCCGACACAAGTTCTGTCAATGACCTCCAGATTTTCGCACTACGTAATGCAGTGGCTGAAGATCTGGCACAAATTCTCCAACAGGCCATTCTGGGAGTTTTGACACCCGCTTCAAATCTAGGAGGACTCGGCGGAGCGGGTAATGCCATTCCTGGAGCCCTGGCAGCACCTAGTGGACAATCGGGAAGTACGGATCTGCTTCAGCGTCCTACTTCTTCTGTACTTCGCTTTTCCATCCCGAACGGTGAAAAGGGAAGCCGCGATGTCGTATCAGGGATTCTCAGTGATGTCCGTATTAACGCAGATCCACGATCGAACAGTTTGATCGTTTCAGCCCCACAAAAAAGCATGACACTCATCGAGCATCTCATTCAGCAGCTAGATACAATTCCTTCCGCAGTGGCTGAAATCAGGGCATTTACCCTTCTGAACGGCGATGCTGCTTCGGTGTCCGAACTTCTGACCGAATTGTTTCAGCAGGACAACACACAGCAAGACGGGCTTCAAACACTTCTTCCTGTGGCAGGAGGAGAAGATCCCGGTAGTGCCCTTATACCGTTGCGTTTCAGCGTTGATCGTCGAACCAATACGATCATTGCCATTGGAAGTGCCAATGATCTCCTGAACGTACACTCAATCATCATCCGTCTCGATCAAACGGACGTAAACAAAAGAAACAATAAGGTGATTCGACTGAAACATTCTCCAGCGCAGGATATTGCCAATGCCATTGATGAGTTCCTCCAGGCAGACAGGGACGTGGAACAAGATGTTGACGATGAACTCATCAGTGCGTTTGAACAAATTGAACGCGAGGTCGTAGTCGTTGCGGAACCGGTCAACAATTTCATCCTGATCAGTGCCACTACACGGTATTTCGATGAGATCATCAAACTGATAAACGAACTTGATGAACGTCCTCCTATGGTCGCAATCCAGGTTTTGATTGCTGAAGTGGAGCTTGGTGACCATGACGAATTCGGGCTGGAACTGGGCCTCCAGGATTCATTGCTATTTGACCGTAGTCTTGTGACTGATATTACGACCATCAGCAGCAGTGTTACCGGAGAAAGTGGGATCACTCAAACGGTGGATTCGATCGTTGCGGCAACGCTCAATCCAGGATTCAACTTCAACAACCAGCCACTCGGCAACAGTGGAAGTGACACAGCACTGCGACGTTCCGATGCAATTGCCGCTCAGGGATTAAGTAACTTCAGCCTGGGACGAATCAACAACGAGGTAGGGTTTGGTGGTTTGTTAATGTCGGTTGGATCCGAAAATCTCAGTGTTCTCTTGCGGGCACTGAAACAAACTCGACGTGTTGACGTTCTCAGCCGACCCCAGATAGTGACACTCGACAATCAGGCTGGTTTTGTTCAAGTTGGTGAACAAGTTCCGACCATCACGGGTTCCACACTTGCAGCTGCTGGAGGGCAAACGAACAATGTGGAATTTAGAGACGTGGGACTTATTCTGCAGGTCCTGCCGCGTATTAGTCCAGACGGAACTGTCACCATGCTGGTAGATACTACTAAAAGTCAGGTAGGTAACGAAAGCGACGGAATTCCCGTTACTATTTCTGCTACAGGAGAAGTCGTACGCAGCCCACGCATCGACATCACAACCGCGCAAACAGTTATCAGTGCGAGAGACGGCCAAACGGTGGTCCTGGGAGGATTGCTATCCAAATCAACTGGAACTCTTGAACGTCGAGTCCCTTATCTCAGTGATATACCGATCATTGGAAATGCATTCCGTTACGATCTCGAAACGGAATCACGCACCGAACTGTTGATCATTCTGACTCCCCGTATCCTCAAGGATGACAAATCCCTCTCCGAACTCAAACAGCTGGAAACAAACAGGATGTCCTGGATATTGAGCGATGTCGAGAATCTTCATGGGGAAATAGGGATCACCGTAAAACAACCGGACCCGGAACCATCCAAACAGACAAAGGTACAAGACTCCACATCGTCAGTAGAAACTGATGAAACGGCCGACGAAACGAATGCTACGGAAACCACCCCCTCTTCAAAATCCAACAATCCGGAAACAAACCCTGAAGATGACCTGAATCATCTTCCATCGGTCTCCTACCTGATCGATGACACTTCCGGTAAGCAGCAACTGGCTCCCTCTGTTTTATATCTCAAGGGCCGATTAAATTCCCCCCTTAAAACAGAAGGAGGACGGTCGGAATCAGAAGTGAATTTCGAAAGATCCTTCGAGTCGTTTGAAACCAGAAATGCCCTTTCTTCCCCGTTAGAATCAGCGATTCCCTGATCGTTTACCGACATCCAAAGAGCGTACCCTTTGTATGTCATTTAATCTCGCAATTACTGTTGTTTCCCAGAATATTCCAAGTATTCGTCTTCGTGGCTTGATTCAATCAATCCATTCCGGAGAAGTTCCATGTGCATACGAACACAATACGTTGAAGGCACCGTGACGGTTATGGCTCTGCTGCTGACGATGACTGGCTGCCAAGGTTTAAACACGACTAAACAGACAACCGAGACTCGTGCGACGGCGAATGACATAACACGTGTTCAGGCATTCTGGACAGACACTGTTTTACAAGACAACGGTCACCCCATCGCACGTGGATTTGCCGGTCGTGTTCATCTTTACAATCGCAGCAGTGAAGAATCGGTACAGGCAACAGGAACTATTACGATATTCACTTTTGATGACGACAAAAAAACCAAAAAGCCACAATACACATGGGAATTTGATGAAACCCAAATTGTTAAAATACAAAAGAAGACCGATCTTGGATGGTCCTACAGTTTCTGGATTCCCTGGGAGTCCGGATCCGCTCCGAAGAATTGCAGCGTTGTGGTTCGTTACACATCCCCTAAGGGGCGTCATATCATAAGCCCTTCCGCTCGGGTTCGGCTTCCCGCTCTCCCGAAAAATCCCGATTTACAAAGATCTCAGCAAACAGATTCCACGGCTCTTCGGTCCTCTCGCTCAACTGACCGATAGATCGGTAAACGTAACTCTTGTAATCAGGCTTTGTCCCCTTCGATTCCATCGCGTCCATCAAAAAATGCATCCAAGGTACATGATTTCACTTCCGACTGTAGTTCACGTTTCAAGCCGTATTGATTCGTTTCATGTGTAATCCCTACATACCTACCCTTTCATGGGCTCCTGGGAGTCAGACACTGGGGATAACCAAATAACTGTCAAAATGTCACAGAAAACAGCTTTTTCAACAACCGTCTCCAAAGAGACATCTACTGAACTTATCCTTGAACAGAGAATGGGGCGATCATAGAGAAAACGGTATGCTCCTAAAGCGTAAATCGGAGTGATTTGTTACCAAGTACTCAGAGATAATTGCCGAAGTTGTTATAGTAAGGACGATCCATTTATCCTAAATTATAATTATGTGAAACCCGGTACGGCGGTCATGGCTGAAAGCCGGGATTCTTCTCACAGGAGGGTTTTATGACCCGTGATAATCAAAATCATCGATACGCGATTTCCCTGCATGCGGTGAAGATGGTATTCCCGCTGGTCATTGGCGTATGTTCACTCGTCCAGGGACAGCAGGAGTCCTCGTTTTCCAGAAGTCTTTTTGGACAAAGTTCCGTAGGCGCGGGGTCAACCCGCCAGTCTCAGTCATTTACGGGATTTTCAAACGTCGCAACTGAAACGGCCATTATCGGCAGTTCCGGTGGCATCGACACCTCGGGTTTTGTCGGCCGTGGTCAGTCCTCTGATCAGGCTTTTGTTGGACGAGCGGCGTCGCAAGCCGGCTCTTCCACGAATCGTGGAAATGCTAACCGAGGCGCGAATAGGAACCGAGGGGGCGGTGCCAGAGGCCAAAGAGGCAATGCTGGATCAGCCGGAGGACGACGTAGCCGACCTCTTGGACTAGTCTACCGTTTGGCCATGGAAAATATTACTCCTGTCAGCACGGTTACCGTTATTCCTTTTCTAAGCTCTCGACTGTCTGTTTCATCGGCCTTTCGCGGCAGCCAAGTTTCTGTTCAGAACGAACAGTCTACTGTGGTAATTCGCGGTCGTGTCCGTAATGAATATCAGCGTCGACTAGCCGAACGAGTTGCCCGTTTGGAACCGGCAGTTCGTCAGGTTCGTAACGAATTGGTCATTGGAGAGTCTGGCCCCTAAAAAAACAGCGTTCTGACCTGATGGCCGCGTAACTACATACAGGCTGGTGATAAACAGCGCTCCAAAGTGGCGTAGGTACTGAAGGAATACTTTTTTTTCAGTGTAATCAGAGAACGTGTAATTGGAGGCAGTCTTTCCTTGTTACACGGATTTTCGATAAAAGGGTAATCCACTGACGTCAACAAGACGGACCACAGAAGGGTCCGTGGCGAATTGCCTGGCTCAAGCAATTATGACGGTTTTCCCTTGCTGTCATTGAGACTCGACCTTGTGCTCCTGACAGAATCTGAAAATAAGAACACAAACCCTCTATCCCATTTCTCTTCACCTTTTCTGTTTTAAAAACAACACTATTACTATCCTGTAATAAAGGAGCCCTCTTTGTCTGTTGTGGTATTGAAATTTGGAGGTACAAGTCTTGCCAGCGCGCAAAAAATACAACTGGCAGCATCACGTGCTATTAATGCAAAAAAAGCTGGAAATCAGGTGGTCCTCGTTGTCAGCGCACGCGGTAAAACTACAGATGAACTGGTCTCCCTGGCAAACGAAATCAACCCGTCACCCCCCGATCGCGAAATGGATATGCTGCTGTCCACCGGTGAACAAGTTTCCGTCGCATTGATGGCGATGGCGTTACACGCGGCAGGACATACCGCTATCAGCCTTACCGGATCACAGATTGGAATTATCACGGATCGAAGTCATACCAAAGCTCGCATCCGTGAGATTGCAACCGTACGTGTACGACAGGCTCTCGAAGAAGGACATATCGTCGTCGCAGCAGGTTTCCAGGGAATCGACCCGGACAGCAATATTACCACACTCGGACGAGGAGGAAGTGATACCACAGCCGTCGCGATCGCTGCAGTACTGGATGCGAAGTATTGCGAAATCCTGACGGATGTAGAAGGAGTGTTTACCGCAGATCCTCGTGTTACGCGTGAAGCATGTAAGATCCCTTTTGTTGGCTATGACGAAATGCTTGAATTGGCAAGTCTCGGAGCCGGCGTGATGCACTCTCGTTCTATTGAGTTCGCCAAGAAGTTCAACGTCCCTATTCACGTCAGTGACAGCAGCACACTTGAAAAAGGAACGTGGATTCTCTCCACCCCCTTGAACGAAGCATCTCCTGCCGTACGTGGATTAGCCCTGGTTCGTGATGAAGCCCGAATCACACTCCTTGGCGTACCGAACCGGCCCGGTGCAGGAAAAGGCCTGTTCAGCCTTGTAGCGGAAAAAAACATTCCGATCGACATGATTATTCAAAACGTGGGAGCCGATGGGAAAACTGAAGTTTCTTTTACGGTGCTGCGCAGTGATCTTCAACAAGCACTCAGCGCCGCTACTGAAGCCATCGACAATGGACTGGCTGAACAGGTTACCCATGATGCCCGTGTCTCTAAAATCTCCATTGTTGGAGAAGGCATGCGCAGTCAAAGCGGAGTGGCATCGCAAATGTTCTCCGCTCTTTCTGATCAAAATATTAATATCCTGATGATCACAACCAGTGAAATCAAGGTTTCTGTTCTCGTCAATCGTTCCGATTCAGCCCAGGCGGTAAACGCTGTCCACCGTGCCTTTTCCCTGGAAACAACTCAATCTGACAAACGGAATACCAATCAGCCAGAAGCCAACCACATTTTGTCAGACCCATTGGAGGATCGTTCGATCCTGCCAGAATTCGCTGGCAACCAAACTTGGACTGACGACAGAATCATGGCCCAATTATCTGCAGGAATGGAAGAGCTGGTTGTCACGGAAATAACACTTGACGAAGAGCAATCTCGAATCACACTGGAAGGAGTCCAGGACCAACCTGGGATGGCAGCACGTATTTTCAAAGCGATCGCTTCAGCGGATGTACTGGTCGACATGATCGTGCAAAACATCAGTCTGGACGGAGTAACCCATTTGTCGTTCACCGTACCCCGAGACCAAATTGACCATGCCCTTCAAATCGCCGGTGAGGCTGCCAACCAGGTACAGGCGCGCGGTCTGCGAGCGGAAACAGAAATCGCAAAGCTTTCGGTTCTGGGCATTGGGATGCGGAGCCATACAGACGTAGCTTCCAGAATGTTTGCGGCCCTTGCCAAGAACGACATCAACGTTGAATTAATCAATACCAGTGAAGTACGAGTTAGTGTTCTCGTACAAAGAAACAACGCCAATCGCGCCCTGCAGGCACTCCGGAGCACTTTCCAAATTCCGAAATAAACCACACGGCCATTTCGAGACTTTATCAAAATAATTCGTGTACCGTCTTCGCCTTTAATCGAATCGATATTCGGTCCTAGTCTGCATGTTCGACAACATCGGTGCCCAGTCCTGCACTGCCCTCGACAACATGACGAATCGTTTTTTCTTGTACTTCCTGACTGAACTTGTGAATTGTATCATCCAGTGTCATTGGCCCCAGATCACCGGCCAGTCGGTCACGAACCGCAACTGTCCCGTTTTCCTGTTCCCTTTGACCCACGACCAACATGTATGGAATCAATTCTAATTGCGCATCGCGAATGCGTGCCTGAAGTTTTTCCGAACGATAGTCCCCATGAACTCGAAATCCCTTACGTGCAAGTTGTTCTTCAATCTGCCGGGCATATGGTTCAAATTTATTACTGATCGGAAGAATTCGCACTTGTTCCGGAGCTAGCCAAAGTGGGAAGGCACCCGCAAAGTGTTCGATTAACACCCCCATGAACCGTTCCATGGAACCAAATGGTGCACGATGAATCATAACCGGACGATGTGTCCGATTGTCAGCTCCAACATATTCCAACTCAAATCGTTCAGGGAGATTGTAATCCAGTTGCACAGTCCCTAGCTGCCATTGTCTTCCAATACAATCTCTGACCAGAAAATCGGACTTAGGACCGTAGAAAGCTGCTTCACCTGTTTTCTCTTCAAAAGGTAGATCCATTTCATTCAGAACAGACCTCAGACTTGCTTCCGCTCGATCCCAATTGTCATCACTACCGACGTATTTGTCACTCTGGGGATCTCTCAAACCGAGTCGCACCTCATAATCGTTAAGTCCCAAGGATCGCAACACAAATAAAACCAGTTCCACCGTGGAGCGAAATTCGTCCTCTACCTGATCCGGAGTGCAAAACTGATGCGCATCATCCTGGGTCAATCCACGAACTCGCATCATCCCATTGAGCTCACCTGATTGTTCATAACGATAGACCGTCCCAAATTCAGCCAGCCGAACGGGTAGCTCACGATAACTTCGAGGCTGCGAACGATATATTTCAATATGATGAGGACAATTCATAGGTTTCAGAAGATAACGTTCTCCCGTCTGCATCTCCACGGGTGCAAACTGACTATCCGCGTAATATGGGTAATGCCCGCTGCGTTCGTACATTTCAACACGTCCGATGTGAGGGGTATACACCGGCTGATAGCCACGGGCCAACAACTCCTCCTTAATAAAATTTTCCAGAATATTGCGCACCATGGCCCCTTTGGGCATCCAGAGAATCAATCCGGCACCAACCAGTGATGAGGTGGTAAACAACTGCAACTGCCGCCCTAGCACCCGATGGTCTCGACGCTTAGCCTCCTCGAGTTGTTCGAGATAGGCCGCTTGTTCCTTTTGGTCAAACCAGGCGGTACCATAAACACGCTGCAACTGTTTTCTCGACGCATCATTTTTCCAGTACGCTCCCGCGACGGAAAGTAATTTAAAAGCACCAATTCGTCCCGCATGAGGAATGTGAGGACCTCGACACAGATCCACAAACTCACCTTGTCTGTAAAAACTGAGATCCGATTGTTGACTCAATTCCTGATCAATGTGTTCTACTTTCAAAGACTGCCCCAGATCTTTACAAAATCCTCGTGCATCAGAAGTAGCCAATTCAAATCTTTCAAATGGCTCTTCCTTTTCGACAATCCGATGCATTTCTTCTTCAATGCGAGGAAAATCTTCTTCGCTGATTGGTTCGGGCATATCAAAATCGTAATAGAAACCGTTCTCTATCGTAGGCCCGAAAGCCAACTTCACCCCCTCATAAAGACGCATGATAGCACGCGCCATTACGTGTGCAGCTGAATGCCTGAGCACTCCTAGTGCCCTAGAATCGGTTGGGGTTATCACCGTAAATTCAATTTCATCACTGGATTCGATCGGACGATCCAGATCAACGATCACTCCATTGGCGGAGGCCGCTACAGCTGCGCGTTCCAAACGCGGTCCGATATCCTTTGCAATGTCGCGTGGACAGGTACCCAGGTCATATTGTTTCAGAGAACCATCTGGCAATTTCACATTCAGCATAACGGGCTCATTTTCAGCAGGACAGCCGTCGCCCCTTACGCAGAGACCCGACCATACTGTAGGAATAACAATGCTTTCCTTTAAACAACTTCGGCACTCGATGAAGCGAGCTTAACCCACTCGTAATCTACTCCTATTCTGCTTAGTTCATAAACTTAGCACCACCCTTGTCGCGGTTAATTACTCACCACCTCGACAACAAGCACACAGGAATAATAACGTAACATAGCGAAACTTTTTAAGACGCGGTATAAGTGCCAATAGAAATGACCTGATGTCGCATGTCACCGACGGCCCAGAACACCCGCTTCAAACGCTGGTGCACCGGATTGAGTCCACAAAAGGGTTCCCTGAGATACTGGCACGTTTTCGGAAAGAACGTGATATCTCGATTACTGGAACCTGGGGTTCTTCCTGCGCGCTGACGGCTTCAGCTCTGGCAAAGTCCGCTCCAGGCCCGGTCTTGTTTGTCCTAAGCCATCTATCAGACATCGATGCCTTTTCTGAGGAAATTGAAGTATTTTCCGGTTTCAAACCGCTGGCATTCACCGCCCAGGAAGGTCTTCGAGCAGAAAGCCTGCTCGTAGATGAGACTTTCGGGCAGCGGATCCACACACTCAAACAACTGCAAAGCAACTTTGCATCCCTTCACCCTCAGAAAAGGGACCTTGATCAACCAACTTCTCCGGCCCCCTGGATCGTTACCAGTATTCAGGCACTCATGCAGCCTGTCCCCAGTCCCGAACAACTAGTGGCAAGGTCTCGATTCATTGAAGTTGGACAAACTTTGGATATCGATGAATGGTCCACATGGCTTGTCGACGGTGGATTCAAACATGTCAGTAGTGTGGAACTCCCAGGCGAGTTTTCCGTACGAGGCGGGATTGTTGACCTTTACCCACTGGATTTCCAAAATCCGATACGTTTCGAATTGTTCGATGATCAACTTGAATCTTTACGCTTTTTTGACATTGAGTCACAACGTAGTGTTCGTTCTGTTTCATTCGTCGCACTCACGGCATTTCCGTCGCCCGTAAATCCACCGGATATATCAACCACTAGCACTGAAACGCCGGACGTCTCGGCAATTAAGGTCTCTGATCCATCCACTCATTTTTGTGATTTTCTTCCGGACAGTACCTGGGTTTGTCTTATTGAAACCTCTGAACTGGAACAGCAGGGACGCGATTTTCTTGATCGTGTTGACGATCCTCGCGGATTGTTCCATACCCAGACAGTATTCTCACGTGTCGCGCATTTTCCAACCATTCATTTTTCTTCCCTGCCAATGGCCTCCGTTTCCGATCCCTGGAATCTTAAATGTGAATCTATCGATCTCTTGTCAGGAGATTTTCAACAGATTTCCCAAGAGCTGGAACAAGTATCCATGTCTTACGATGTTTTTCTGACTTGCCATAACGAGGCGGAAAAAAAACGTCTGACCGATATTTTTTCCGATAGTTCCATGGTGAATCAGGGCAGGCTCCACCTATGTTTGGGACACGTCAACAAAGGATTTCGACTGGTTGACAGTAAAATCATTGTTATCAGCGACGAGGAACTTTTCAGAAAATCATCCGTCAGACGTATCAAACGACCACGCCACCATGGTCGTCCGATTGATAGTTTTCTGGAATTGAACAAGAACGACCTGGTCGTTCACGTCACCCATGGAATTGCCCGTTACCGAGGCCTGGAACTGCTTGAAAAACAGGACCATGCCGAAGAACATCTTGTACTTGAGTTTCAGGGAGCAACTAAATTGTTTGTCCCTGTCTCGAAGATCAATCTGGTTCAAAAATATGTTGGTGGAAGCAACTCTCGACCCGCACTTTCAAAACTGGGCGGTAGTGCATGGACGCGCAGAAAACAGCGCGTTCAGGAGGCTCTGGTTGATGTTGCCGCTGAGATGATTGAGTTGCAGGCCTCGCGCGACTCACGACCTGGAATAAATTGCCCACCGGACTCTGAATGGCAACAAGCCTTTGATGCCGCTTTCCCTCATACGGAAACTGCAGATCAACTCGAAGCAGACCGACAAATCAAGAATGACATGCAACAGTCACGCCCCATGGATCGTCTCATTTGCGGAGACGTCGGTTACGGGAAAACAGAATTGGCCATGCGAGCCGCATTCAAAGCAGTCGATGCAGGTAGACAGGTCGCCATGCTGGTTCCTACCACGCTACTAGCAGAACAACATGTCCAGACTTTCCGTGAACGCATGGCGAAATATCCGATTGAAATCGAGGTCCTCAGCCGATTTCGATCCAGAAAACATCAACATGAAATTCTTGACCACATGAAAAAAGGAACCCTGGACATTGTCATCGGAACACACCGACTTGTTCAGCTGGACGTTTCTTTTCAAAATCTCGGACTAGTCATTATTGACGAAGAACAACGATTTGGAGTGGAGCACAAAGAACGATTAAAAGCCCTGCGCACAGCGGTTGATGTACTGACACTTACAGCCACACCTATTCCCAGAACATTGCACATGGCGGTTCTGGGAATTCGTGATATATCCAATCTGGAAACGGCACCACAAGATCGCATTGCCATTGAAACACGGATTATCGCGTTTGAATCTGACTTTATCCGTCATGCTATTCTTCGGGAATTGAATCGGGGCGGACAAGTGTTTTTTGTACACAATCGTGTTGAGTCAATCTGGGGAGTGGCCGAACAATTAAACCGCATCGTCCCGGAAGCAATCATTCGGGTAGCACATGGCCAGATGCCCGAGGACGAACTGGAAAATGCCATGCTCGATTTCATTCACCATCGCTGCGATATACTTGTCGCTACAACCATTATCGAAAGTGGGCTTGATATCCCCAACGCAAACACCATTTTCATCAACTGGGCAGATCGATATGGTCTGGCCGATCTTCATCAGTTACGAGGGCGAGTCGGGCGCTATCGAAATCGAGCCTATTGCTACCTAGTACTCGATCCCAAGCGTCCTGTAACACCTCAGGCCACCAAAAGGCTCAAGGCCATTGAAGAATTCAGCCATCTTGGTGCCGGTTTTCAGATAGCCATGCGCGATCTCGAAATTCGTGGAGCAGGTAATCTTCTGGGACATCAGCAAAGCGGCCATATCGCATCAGTTGGCTATGAGATGTATTGCCAGTTACTGGAAAAAGCCGTCCGCCACCTCCAGGGAAGACCACTGGAAAACATTGCCGACATATCTGTGGAACTGCCTTGGCCAAGCTATTTGCCATATGACTTTATTCCGAATCAACGGCACAAGATGGACATCTATCGCCGATTTTCGCACCTGGAACTAGTTACTGATCTTCACCAGCTTGAAGAAGAAATCGTTGATCGCTTTGGCCCGGCACCAACACCAGTAAATAATCTGATTGCCAGCCATGAACTTCGATTGCTGGCAAAATTCTGGCAGATAGAGTCCATCCATGCCGAAACACATCAAGTCATTCTGAAATATCGTAACCCTACTAAGATTCAGCTACTGGCCAAACACCACCGTGATATAACTATTCGCATAGTTGACCAACAATATGCCTATATACCCCTTGCCCCCCAGGCCCCCGTCTCTCAAAAAAGAATTCGAAAACCGACCAAACAAACCAAAGTGGTGTCCCCTGAAATCCCTTCCATGAAAACTCCAACGGATCTCCTCTTTGAGCAGCTCAAATCACTGTTGCAACCGATCGGCTAACGGACCTATAATTTCCGCGCGCTGGCGCGTGCGCGCCACGATCTTGCCCAAAGGACACCTTCTCAGACCAATCACATCAACCCTCATATAAAAGACTTTTCGTTTGTGACCAATTTTTACGCCCCCTTCTATTACTGGTTATTCATTGTAGTGATGATCTTTCCTGGATGTAATTTTGCTTCCAAGATTGAAAATCCTGTTGCGCCTCCACCTCCGGTACGTCTAACAACCCCGGATCATCCAGAATTGTCCAAACTGCCGGACCAAAACACACATCAGAATGCCACAGAAAATCCACTGCAAACCGTCCAGACCAGTCCTGCATCCTCTCCAGAATCACTCGTTCTGGCTCGAGTCAATGGTCACCCTATTGTGCTCGACGAAGTTCTGAAATTAGTAGGCAGCCAACTGATGCAGGATCAGTCGTCGCTCACCGATGAAGAACTCCGCTCCATGCAAAATCAACGAATCAACACAGCCATCAAGACTCTTTTGGAGCGTCAGTTGCTCTTACAACAGGCGCGTTTGGAATGGCCCGAAGCACAGATCGCAGTGGTTCACAAACAGGCTCTCGAGCAATTCCGGAAACGTCTGAATAAAATCATGCGAGAGGTCGGCGTATCCACAGAATCCGAACTCAATGCACGTCTTTCTCAGGATGGCAGCACCCTCGAGGAACTAAAAAACAATCACAAAAATAGCTTCCTGGCACAACGTTTCCTTCGCAGCAAAATTCAGGATTCCATGCTTACCAGTCGACAACAGATGCTCGATTACTACCAGGATCATCCAGACGAGTTTCACATACCTGCTGCAGTCCGATGGCAACACATCGAGATCACCCTGCCTTCCGACCACCAGACCGGCAGGCACAGTCAGTGTCGCTGTTCTGCCTGCCTGCAAGGACGTCGATTAAAAGCCAAGTTAGATGCGGAAACCAACTTCGAATCCCTCGCTCGTGAGCATTCCGATGGACCTCGAAGGGCAGATGGCGGTAACTGGGACTGGACACGTAAAGGAAGTCTTACAGAACCTGTTTTGGATACCCTGCTGTTCTCTATTCCACCCGGAACAACCAGCCCCGTTCTCGAAGGTGCCTCAGCGCTACATATTGTGAAACTTCTTGAACGAAAACCAGGTAAACAGATGCCTTTCCCTGAAACACAGAAGGAAATTCGACTGAAGCTACAAGAGATCCAACTAGCAATGAGCGCAAAAGAATACATAGACACACTATATGCAAAATCCGAAATAACGCATCTTGATCAAGAAAAGGGCTTCTAAGCAAATACGGATAACACTGAGCTACCTCAGCCATTTTAATACGTGAAGATAGGTAGCCTTCACCATTACCACCGTAACACGCGGAGAAAGGAATCCTGCGTTTATGAAAATTGGTGCCATTATCCAAGCGCGTACTGCCTCCACACGAATGCCCGCCAAAGTACTGCAGCCCCTGCCTCTGGGCAGTGATACCACGGTTTTGGACCAGGTCATTAACCGCGTTCAGAATGTCCAGTCTGTTCATCAGGTGATTCTGGCAACCACCACGGACCAAGATGACCAAATCCTGGAAAAAACTGCACAACGTCATCAAATCGATTGTTTTCTAGGTAGTGAACAGGATGTTCTTTCACGATTTTTCCACGCCGCCTGTCACCACGACCTTCAGCACATTGTTCGTATTACGTCAGATTGCCCGTGCATTGATCCGAGTATCATTGATTTGGTCATTGAAAAACATTTACAAACAGAATCGGACTTCACGACCAACTGTCTGTCACGTTCTTTCGTTCACGGCATGGATACAGAAGTGCTTACTTTCTCCTCCTTAACGCGGGCCTACGAAAACGCAACGCGCCCCTATGAAAGACAGCATGTATGCCCCTACATTTACAAGACCGCACCTGAGTTCTTTCGAATTACCCGGGTCATGGCCCCCGAAGAACTGCATGCACCAGATATTCGCGCCACTCTGGATACTCCCGAAGATTATGCTTTACTCTGTGCGATCTATGACGACCTCTATAAACTTTTTCCTGCATTCAATTCGCAACAGCTGATTGCCCTGATCCGAGCTAAACCCTGGCTCCAGTGGTTTAACAGTCGCGTATCACATAAACAGGTTCTTGGATCACTGGAAGAGGAGCTCGAAGAAGCTTTTCGAGTCATGCGCCGCCAAGAACTGCATACGGCAGCGGACCATCTGCAGAAGCTGATTGGAACGATTACCCGCCACCATAATCCTTCTTACGTCCATCGTTAAATTAAGACCACACACATCTCGCTTTTTGCCTCCGTCTCCGGCATGAAAAACCGAGGTAGTTTTACTCCTGTTTTGACATTACCTCACAAGGATCATTCCCCATGCAACTGGACGTGTTTCCAGATAAAGAACTCGCCAGAACGCACACGGACGGACCACTTCGCCTCCTCCTGGAAGGAGACTGGGACTCGGACCTCGATTCGACACATTCCCTTAACGAGCTTGTAACCGAAAAAATGGCTTGGATTGACCACCAAGCGTCTCAATGGTACCAACGTCTGGTTCGCAACCGTGCCATTTCAAACCCCTCACTCGACCTGCAAGACATAGCCTACCTGTACGGCCTGGAACTTCGTTACTATCTGGTAAAAATTTTACGTTGTATAGCAGGTACGCACGATCTCCTGTCTTCCGGCAACATCAGCTCCATTCGTTTGTTCTGCACCACAACCTCTTCTGACTATGCCATCCTTTTTGGACAACTCTGTTCCGCATTTAACATCCCATTGAAACTTGAAACGGTACACACTTGCACTTTTTCTGAACCGACAATTCTGTCTTTCCTCAAGCCTTCCACCTGGCTTCCTCCTTCTGTTCGTTTCTTGCGAAAGAAGTTAGCAACAGGAATCATTACAGGGTTACATTCCTTCCCTCCAGACAGGAACATCGGTAAAAAAGGGCGGCGAATCCTGTTTTGCGGAAACCTTCACCATTTTCGGGAATTGTTCCGCGAATTACAGCTGCGTAAAGATTCCACGGTCTTCTATCTGGCTCAACAGCCCAGTTTGCGTGCCCTGATCTGGAGCCGATCCTGTGGAGTTCACTTCCTGTGCTGTCCTGCCCCGGATCGTAGTAGCTCACGCTCCCTCATTAACTCCCCACTGCCTCCGTGCTCTCTGTCAACAAAGACCGTCGACTGCCGAGCTATCATTCACAACTGGCTACAGCAACAGTACGTCAACCAAGGGGCCGCCCTGAAGTATTGGCTTGAATATCTACCGCGTCTCCTCCATCAAGTACAACCCGATACCGTATTACTTGATGAAGATGTTACGCCGTTTAAACGACTTGTTCTGACCATGGTCGATAAACCCGAAATCGACACCGCGGTTTTACAGCATGGCGCTCCGTATGTCCCATTTGGGTTCACCCCTTTGGTCGCAAAAAAAATGCTCGCATGGGGACGCTCTTCAGAAAAGCAGTTTCGCCGGTGGGGCGTAGACAGCAATCGTATATTGTTAACAGGTGCCCCCAAGCATGATTCCTGGTGCCGAGACGCTGAACACGAATCGTCAACTCCTTCCCCAGACAAGTGTCTTCTGTTCCTTGCTACACCCCACCACCAGGATCATCGTCCCGACCTGGTGGCTTTTCAGCTTACGGAACGCACCAATGCCTGTATGTTGCGAATGGCGCTGGAAGCACTACGGACCTTGCACGACTATAAAATGCAGATCAAGCTTCATCCACGATCAGACCGTTCTTGCTTTGTAACCGACATTCTCAGTGGGTTTCCAGATCTGATATCCCGTGTCGAGATTCTGCGACATGGAACCCCCTACCAACTTGCCCTCAAGGCCGCATGTGTTCTCAGTTGTGCCTCCTCAGCTGGTATCGAAGCCATGCTTGCTCACACTCCGGTAATCCAGATCATGCCCCCCGGTTCTGTTGACCTGGTCAATGACAAAGATTGGGGGTTTGTAACGACCGTTCGCAAGAGACAGGACCTGATAAACGCATTGCATGACATTCTGAATCAAACTAGCCATACTCCGGATCTTGCTACTTTGTCAAACAACTTTTCAAATATCGATATCCCGGGAACCAACCGTGTGACCGATTATCTACTCGGTAATCCAACGTATCCTTTAAGTTCACAACCAGAACAACTGCCTCAGAACACAACGGATAACCGATCCGATTCCGTCTTCTCCTTTAAACTGAAATCACAGGAAAAAGGAGTGACCCTCCCGTGACCGGACCGTCTTTCACTCCTCCTTCATCTCCAAACAGCGCCTCTGCTCCTCGAACACTTTCTGCAACGGGGCTACCCGCCATGGCCTCGTTAAATGAGGAGTCAAACCTGCTTTTTATCTGGATACAAAATCTCAAACAGAACGTGCTGCTTCGTAATATAGGACTTGTTTCCCTAGCTACCGTCATCGGCCATATCTGCGGCTTTGTTTCTGCGATCGTAACGCGCACCCTTCTGGATCCAAACCTGATGGGTATCTGGTCTGGACTACGTATTTTTCTCTCCTACGGGAACTACGCGGGACTGGGAATCAGCAAAGGTGCTGCACGTGAAATTGCTATTGAAGAAGGGCGTGGCAATACCAAACACATACAACATGTGATGAACACTGCCTTCACATTTAACACACTGACCAGTACCTGCTATATGATCGTGATTCTGATCATGGCGATTTTAATCCGGAGTCACATATCATCAAATCTTTCACACTACTGGGTGGGGGGACTAACCAGTATTGCGATCTTTGTTGTACTCCAGCGTTACGTAACTTTTGCGATAACCGTTCTAAGAGCCCGACAGCGATTTGATCTCACGGCAAGACTGTCCGTGCTCGAAGCGATACTCTCTCTTTCCGTCATCGGAATCGGAGTCTGGCTATTTGGATTCTGGGGGCTGTTGCTCAGCAGTGGATGCGTCTTCATTGCCAGCGTACTTTATATCCACCTCTACACCCCTGTCCGTTTTGTTTTTACCTGGGATAGTGACATGGGAAAGCGGTTACTTAAAAGTGGTTTCCCCATACTCCTCAATGGCGCCCTTTTTTCCATTCTCCAGTCACTCGATCGTTTAATGATTCTAGTGTATTTCACCGATCGCGAATACCAGCTTGGTTGTTATTCACTCGCCCTTATGGTCAACGGAGCATTGTTTGGAATCGGTAACATCGTAGGTGTCGTAATGTACCCACGATATCAGCACACATATGGAGCCACTGGAAACCCCTGTAATATTTCCCATATGGCAAATCGGGTGATGCTTTACAAGGGATGTCTCCTGCTTGTTCTGACCTGTATATGTGTCTTTATTGTTCGCCCTCTTCTTGAAACCTGGTTTACGGCATATCGGCCGGGAATCAACCCCATGATGGCACTACTGCCTGGAACCGTACTCCTTGCTTTAACGTTACCTATGAACCATTTTCTGGTTACGATCCATCGGCAAAAAACGTTAGTGGGGATTACTTTGACCGGGATCCTCCTCGCCATCAGCGCAAACCTGGCTGTACTGACTCGAGAAGGCGGCATCACAGAAGTGGCTTGGGCTACTTCCACCACCTATGGCATTTTCTTTCTGCTAACGAGCTGGGTATACCACAAAGAAGTACAGCGAGCAGCCAGCAATGCGTCCGTCTAACAGATGCTTCTCCGATCAATCACAAAGCAACCTCTTATATGATTGTATTGCTCGTGAAAAACGGCTCCGATCATGCACCGGCTCTTTTGTTTTCACCGAGGCGTGAGTAACACAACCTGCTTGTCAATGTTCCCATCTCGCTGTCGCTGAATGCGTACGAGAAATCCCTCTTCGGATTCCAGCGTTTCTATCACTTCCATAAATTTTTCCAGACTCAATATCGACTTACGCTCCAGTCGATCAATGAGATCGAATACCCGAATTTTCCCGGCTGCCGGACTATCATCCAGGATGTTCAGTACCAGCAATCCCCCCTTATCACCAGAAAAACCCAGCGAGCGAACTGTCTCCGATGAAAGCTCATGTACCTCAATTCCCATTTTTTCGATTCTGGTTTTTTCCGTTTCTAATTCGAGAAACGGGGCAAATTTGTCCTGTTTGCCTTGCTCTTTCAATACCAGATCTCGACTGAAATCACTGCGGTCCCCAACAATGAGGGCCATTTCCAATTCTTTGCGATCCCTCCATACAATCACTTTCATCGTGTTACCCACAGGAGTTAAACTGATCACGTTAATCAGGTGTGCGTAGTCCTGAACTTCGATTGCGTCGAGCTTGAGTATGACATCACCTTCCCGTATTCCTGCCTTATGTGCGGGCGTGGAATCAAAAACTCCGGTAATCAATGCACCTCGGGGACGACTTAGCCCCCGATCACTGGCCATTTTGTCATTGAAGTTCTGTTCAAGATTTACCCCGATGAAGGCCCGTTTAACAACTCCTTCTGTCAACAGATCATTCGCTACCCGCTGAACCAGATTAATCGGAATACTAAAAGCAACACCTTGATTGCCACCGTTATTTGACGCGATTGCGGTATTGATACCAATGACTTCACCACGCATGTTGACCAAAGGACCACCACTATTTCCAGGATTGATCGCCGCATCGGTCTGTAAAAAGTCCTGATTCAGCAAGCGTGTACTTGACTGTCCCCTTAAGGGCAGGTTCCTGCGATGTTTGGCACTGATGATACCAAGTGTCAGGGAACCTCGATGATTGAACGGACTCCCCAAGGCCGCAACAAAGTGCCCCACTTGCACTTCATCGCTGTCCCCAAGACGGGCAGCAGAAAGTGGTTCCTCGTCAACCTGTAAAATGGCTATATCCGTGGCAGGATCATCCCAAACACGAGTCGCACCAAGGATTCGTTCATCTGCCATGCGAATGGTAATATCCTGAAGACGGGCTGATTGAATAACATGACGATTAGTTACAACCTTGATTCCCAATGAAGGCCCGAGGTTGGTGATAACGCCAGACCCCGACTCTTCTACCCAACGTTTTCGTGAAGGAGAAAACTTTTTTGACTCAATGTGTACGACGGTAGGCCCAACTACTTCTGCAAGTTTTGCAAGCACCCGACTGGACGAAATAAGAGGTTCTGCCAATCGAGTCAGTTCTTGATAGGCATCCGTAGATTCTTTGACCGTCGCCTTGGTCAGCCCCTTGCCATCCTGTTGTGCAAGGAGAATAGAAACCTGGAAACTTAATCCCCAGGCAACGGCTAACACGAAAATAAATTTTCTAGGTATCATGATCACCTCGACAGGCACCCTCATATGTTGAAAATCTATGTCATCAACCTAGCGTTTTATTTCTCGAAACGGAAATTTCTTTCGTATTTCTCATAAGAAATTCGATCTCTTGATCACCGATGGCAATGGGTTCTGAAAAATCCGATCCATTTTTATTGAAACGCCATACTTGAGCCTACCACACTGAAATTTGACACGTTGAGAAAAATGACCGCTCTGATCTGTTTTTCATCTTTCAGGTAATAGATTTTCCAATCAAAACGATTGTAATACCCTCTGCTACTTAGCCCTAAATCCAAACTAAAATTCTGCTACTATTTCTCCTTGATTTCATGATTCACTAGGAAATCTTCTATATTTAAACTATTCTCAATACAGATTTAAACCACATCCATCTTCCTGGGAGCATGCCCGGATGTTCGTATTGAATCAGAAACCTGCCCGACTTTGTGATGGTCTGAATCGCCGTCAAGTCTTGCACATAGGAGGACTCGGTGGGCTCGGTCTTAATCTGCCTGCTCTTCTCCAAGCCAAAGAACAATCGACAGGTACCAATCAGGATGCCTGCTTCGGTAAAGCAAAAAACATTATCTACCTTTGGCTCCAAGGTGGCCCTCCCCAGCATGAAACCTTTGATCCAAAACCCACCGCACCAAAGGAAATCCGCGGTGCTTTTCGGCCTATTCAAACTACGGTTCCTGGAATTCAGTTTTGCGAACTACTACCTCGCACCGCTCGCATCGCCGACAAGCTTGCTGTAATTCGATCGATCTCAACAGATGACAATGTCCATTCCTCCAGTGGCTATCGTGTACTGACGGGCTACCAATATCAGGGGGCGAACGCACGAACCATCCAGTCCACAGACTGGCCTTACTTCGGTTCGATGGTCAAAATGCTACAGCCCAGTACGGCCCTTCCCGGACTAAGTACAGTCTGGATTCCAGACATTATGCGACTGAACGAAAGTGTAACGCCTGCCGGCCAAACGGGTGGTTTTCTGGGCAGACAATGGGATCCCGACCGATTCATTGGTGATCCCGCCAAGTCAGGTTTTCGTATTGATGCTCTGAAAAGTGCCATACCCGATTTACAATTGGAGCGGCGTGCTTCACTTCTTGACCGAGTGGATCAATCTTTCCTGAAAGAACACCAAGGGCAAAAAACCGGTCTTTTTGAACAATATCAACAATATGCTTTCGACATTCTTACCAATAAAAGCGCACATCGCGCTTTTCAACTCGATCAAGAATCGGACTCCTTAAGACAGCGTTATGGTACGCGTACCTGGGGGCAATGTCTGATCCTGGCAAGACGTCTCATTGAAGCAGGCGTACGTCTCGTTCATGTTAACTGGCCAAGAGATCCGGGAGACAGTGCCGTCGACAACCCTCTTTGGGATACCCATGCACAAAATGCCGACCGACTGGAAGACGTGTTGTGCCCTCAGTTTGACCAGGGGTTCACAGCCTTAATCGAGGACTTGGAGCAACGTGGCCTGCTCGATGAAACACTCGTTGTTGCCATTGCCGAATTTGGAAGAACTCCCAAGATCAATGCCCTTGCCGGTCGAGATCACTGGGGTGCGGTTTTCAGCTGCGCTATGGCCGGAGCCGGAATTGCTGGAGGCCAAACCTATGGCGCAAGTGACAAGCACGGCGCCTTTCCGGCCAAGGACCGTGTTGATCCCGGCGATATAACGGCAACTCTTTTCCATCTTCTCGGAATCGATCCTGGAAGCCATTTTCAAGACCGAGTCGGTCGTGAGCTTCGACTGACTGAAGGCCATCCCATCTTTCCTTTGCTTGGTGTCCAGCCTGCCACAACTCAGAGAACTAACCCCGGTGGAGACCTCTCTCGATTTGGCACCCTTGACGAACGTCCTATCCTGAATAGTGATTTTTCTGATTCCGATCATTTGAATCCTGTGACCTTTGGTTCTCGCCCCAAAGGATGGCGTGCCGATCCGATCCTCCCATCCTCAACCAATAATGCTTTTGGTGTCTCCCTGAATGATTCGTCAGGTAAACCGAGGAAACGCCATGTCTCCATTGGATTCCAGATCGAACAGGGAGCCGATGGATTTGCCATACGGAAGGGCCAAAAGGCCCTCTTAGCACAGGAAATTCGCAATCCCCGAACGGGACGTTACCTGCTTACAGCAAAACTGAGAACCGAAGCCAGTTCTCAAGCTCTATGGGAACAATTGTTCCTGAAACACTGGGTGTGTCGATTACAATTTTTCCGTTATTCAGACAGCACTAAGAATCCACTTAACAGTGAAACTCTGCAAGAACAGCTGATTCGCTTTTCTCCCGAATATCACTCCGATTCACCCATTGAACAACATGAGATGGAAGTTCTGCTCACGCCTCCCGGCCCGGGTAGAAATTTTGCCATTGGCAGAGGGTTGGGAATTGCTTTGGTTCTCGAGAAGACTTCTAATCCCCCTTTGATGCTTCCCCAGGGCGAAGCGCAAAAAGGATTACTGCACCTCGACCAGATTCAGCTGGAATTCAAAGGACGCTTTCGAGATGAGAACGTAACCGTCTGATCGCTCGCCGGAATAAACTGGGTCCCAACGGGCTTACGTCCATACCAGAAACGGGAAACCCGTATCGATGGTATACCGACCGGTAGGGAAAAACACGCTCCTAAAGCAGTCCTCAACCTGTGTGGTTTTGAATATCCGTCCTTTTTCAAACCTCGGTAGCCATTTCCTTCAGTCCTCCCGTACTGTCAGCAAAAGCTGAAACGGAACGATCCACCGTTTGAACCATCGACAAATAAAGATTACATAACGGCGTGTTTTCAGAAAATTGGATATGCCGGCCGGTCTGGAAATCACCACCCCCCTGACCGATCTGAAGGATCGGAAGATTATCATGGTTATGTCGATTTCCGTCTCCCAACCCACTGCCATATACCATGGCACACTGGTCGAGCAATGTTCCGTCACCTTCCTTAGCTGCCTCCAGCTTTCCAAGAAGATATGCCAGTTGCGTAATATGGAACTGATTAATTCGACTTATTTTTTCGTGTTTTTCAGGTTTATTCTCGTGGTGTGAGAGCCAGTGATGTCCTTCCGTCACGTCGACCATGGGATAGCTACGGTTACTTCCGGCATTACCTACCATGAAGGTAGCAACGCGAGTCAGATCACCTTGAAATGCCAGCACCATCAGATCGGCCATGAGACGCATGTGTTCACCAAAATCTTCGGGATCATGTGGTGGTTTTTCAACACCAGGCAGCGTTTTGATTTCCCGACTGGAAAGCATCAATCGTTTTTCCAGTTCCCGGACACCCGTATAATATTCATCAAGCTTACTTTGATCCTTGGATCCGAGACGTTTCTGCAAAACACGCGCGTCTTCTGAAATCAGATCGAGAACACTTCTGCGATAACCCTGTCTTTTCCTTCTTGCTTCAAGAATTTCACCCTTCGTTCCAGCAGAAAACAAACGTTCGAACAGAAGTTGTGGATTGATTTCCTTTGCAAGTGGTGTCGTTGAAGTATTCCAGGAAATATTCGCTGAGTAGGCACAGCTATAACCACTATCGCAGTTGCCTGCTTGCGCACCGCGCTCACAGCCGATTTCCAGAGACGAAAAGCGGGTTGTTTTACCTAACCTTTTTGCCAGCACCTGATCAACTGACACGCCGGCTTCTATGTCTGCCCCATGTGTTTTGTAGGGGTGACTTCCTGTTAAAAACGTCGATGCCGCACGAGCATGATCACCAGGACCGTCGCCATGAGCCCAACCGGCATCCAGGGTTAATCCACTCAAAACATTTATATGTTTCCTGAATGGTTCCAGAGGCTTCAAGGTTGTCGGTAATTCAAACTGTGTCCCGTTTTTTTCGGGTGTCCAGTTCGGCATGTGAATCCCATTAGGTACAAATATAAACGCCATCCGTTTCGGTAAAGAATCCTCAGTCGAAGCATGCACTCCGGGCGTGAACGACGTCATTCCATCTAACAAGGGAAGTGTCACGGCTGTCCCTATCCCTCGCAGCACCCGTCGCCTTGAAATACGGCTATTCATCTCTTGGCTCTCCTGTGATACTCCGACGATTTTGAAAAGGATCGCTTTGGACAATCCCGATGATCAAACTTGAAAACCGGTAGTCATCCTCCTCGAGTTCCTCCACAACACGATCCACCACACATTGGTCATAGTCATCCAGACCGCGGCCTAAAGCGTATGTAAGCATTTTCTCTGTTATGCATCGCGAAAAAAAGCCCATTTTTGCTTTGAGGATCTCTTTTAGCTCTTCCGGGCCCTGAAAACGGTCCCCTCCCGGCAATTCTCCTGACGCATCTACCGGAAACGGCCCTTCTCGCTCACGCCAACGTCCCACGCCATCGTAATTTTCAAACCCGAATCCCAATGTGTCCATCTGTCGATGACAGGACGCGCATGACGGATTTTCTCGATGTACCTGCATTTGTTGTCTCAACGTAGTCGCCTTTACTTCGTCTCTGGTCTCGTTCAGCTCGGGCACATCTGGCGGAGGTGGCGGTGGCGGAGTGCCCAGAATATTTTCCATAATCCACTTACCGCGCTTGACCGGAGAGGTTCGTGTTGAGTTCGAGGTCACCGTCAGAATGCTGGCTTGGGTGAGCAGCCCTCCACGACGCTTGTTAGACAAAGCAATACGAGACCATTCGGAGTTACCCTCAAATGGTAGATCGTAATGGCTTGCGAGACGCTGATTAAGGAAAGTGAAATTCGCATCCAGAAAGTCGGTCAAACTTCTGTTTTCATTTAACATGGCTTCAAAAAACAACTCTGTCTCGCGACGCATATCTCTACGCAACGCATTATCAAATTCCGGAAAAACCGTTCGATCCGGAGTGATCGTATCCAGATTTCGTAACTGTAACCACTGCCCAGCGAAATTTTCAACCAGGCCTCGTATCTTGGGATCCTGGACCATACGTATCACCTGATTTCGCAACACATCCGCATCACGTAATCGTCCGCTAGCAGCGAGTTGAAACAGCTCGTCATCCGGCAAACTGCTCCAGAGAAAGTAGGAAAGGCGTGATGCCAATTCATAATCACCCATCCGTCGTTCAGCGGGATCACCATCCGAATCACGGTCCGGCTCCACTCGAAAAAGAAAATGAGGAGATGTCATTGCCGCCTGTAATGCAACCTGTATTCCGCGTTCAAAAGTTTGCCCTTCTTTTCGAACCAGATTCACAAGTTCAACCATCCGTTGAATTTCCACACCAGAAACAGGACGTCGATAAACTCGAGCGATCAGATTCTCCATAATTTCGCGTGCACAGTCCGAATCGTGGGTAGGACGGCCCGGATGCCAGCAGATAAAAACGCTACGGTGCGAATCGGTTTCCCTCTTTGGATGACGCTTCAACGGCCCCAGAATCTCGACTCCCATCACAGCCAACGTACGATGTTTTCTATTCTTCTTGTCATGCTCGTGTAAAAATCGCAGTCCGATCTTATGGTTCCCCGCAACGATCACCTGCTGGGTTGCATAAACGCCCGGCAGATCCACCGTCGCCTGAACATCAACTGTTTCATACGGATTCCCATCGATATTAAAAGCCAGAGGACTGGGTTGCTGTTCGGTCTCTTCGGAGTAAGCAGCTACACGAATAATGTAAATGCCGGACTCCTTAAAATCGTGCTCAGCGGTTACTTCCCGATCACGTGAGTACATGATACGTGCTTTAGAAGTTACAAAGTTTCCTCCTGACAATTGATCGATCGAAAACGAACGTGTAAGCGGCAAGGCCGGTAATGTGACCACCTTTTCCGTAACCTGCTCTGCCGCATCAAGATATTTTTCCATTAACAGCGGAGACAGAAAAAGAACTTCACCGATATTGTCAAAACCATAGCCCACGTCATCGGTCGGAAAATCGCTTCCTGGACGAAAATCCACACCAAACAGATCGCGTACCGTATTATCGTACTCTGCCCGGTTCAAACGACGCATGGTCACACTACGTTTGAAACCCACATTTTGGCAATCAATTTTGAGCACATCTTCTTCAATCCATCGGACAATTTTTGCACGCTCTGCACCTGTGGGTACCGGTTGATCTTCGGGAGGCATCTGCTCCTGGCGCAGGGCTCGAAGAACCCTTTTCCAAAAACTGCGCTGCTGCGTTGCCTGCTCTGTACTCTGGATCGTGTCCAGCGCCACGCTGGCCTGTGGTTTTTCACCTGCATGACAGGAGAAACAGTAGTCTTCCAGGAACGGAACCAGTGTCTGTTCAAAAAACGGGTCCATGTCCTTCGACTGTACAACAGGAGCTTCCGCCAGGATGGTTTGCAGTGACCAGACGGGACCACATAACACCAACCATAAAACCGTTCTCACGGGGATGGAACACCAGGTAAACATGTCAGATTCGATTCTGTATTTCCATCATTTAAAAGGTTTTTTCACACATCGTTTTTGACACTCACGCAACCATACAACGGTCTGAAACCCTCCGCTACCCTCTGGTGTTGTATCGCACTTTCACTCGGCACCTATTCTGGTCGCGTTTTCATCCATTCTTATTTAATCGGTACTCCCCTGATCATATCGTGGTCACACAGGATCACTCAATACCTCTCGTATCCATCTATTCCTTTCCTTTTTTACAAGAATGTCCTTGTACCGGTTTTACAGAACAGCCACAATAATCCCCTGATCAAGGAAAAACCTTCATTTTCCATGGAGCCCCCACTCTCATGCAGCCTAACCATCCTCGCTCACGGCGAACATTTCCACTGCTCGGATTACTCACATCCCTTATATTACTAGCTCCATCGCTGATGATTTTACATGCGCAGGAAGCCGTCACGCTTGACAACGCATCAACGCCTGCTCCCAACACCCCTGATGAACCACTGGCCGATGATTTGTCGCTGGAAAAAGCTGCAGAGTTTCTTGACCTGGCATCACTCAGCTGGCAGAAGGAACGAAAATGTGGCACTTGTCACACTAACTACGCGTACATGATGGCGCGTCCTGCATTGAAAAGTGTCAGTGCAGAACAGCACGCGGTAAGACAGTTCTTTGAAGAAATGGTTACACAAACCTGGCCTGAAAAGGGACCCCGTTTTGATGCAGAGCCGGTTTGTGCTGCCACGGCACTGGCATTCCACGACTCTGTCACAACCGGTTCTTTGCACGAAACCACAAAACAAGCATTAACAAGAATGTGGAGTCTGCAGCGTGAAGATGGTGGCTGGGACTGGCTTAAATGCAACTGGCCTCCAATGGAATCCGATGACCATTACGGAGTAACGCTTGCCGCGCTGGCAGTTGGCGTGGCTCCCGACAACTACAAAAATACCGAAGAAGCAAAAGCAGGTATGGCTAAGATTCGCAAGTATCTCGAAGCCCATCCTGCAGAAACCCTGCACCAGCGCGCGATGTTGCTCTGGGCCTCCCTGTCCTTCGCAGACCTTCTGTCTCCAGAAGACCAGCAGTCCACCCTGAAAGATCTGCTTGAACTGCAGCGAGAAGACGGTGGATGGGCCATAGCCACGCTGGGAAACTGGGAGAGAAGTGACGGAACACCTCAGGATACAACCAACAGTGACGGTTACGGAACCGGTTTTGTTATCTATCTCGCTCGAGCAATGGGAGTAGCTTCCTCGGACTCACGTATTCAACGTGGGATTCACTGGATCAAAAGCCATCAACGACAAAGTGGCCGATGGTTTACCCGTTCGTTGAACAAGGACAGTCGTCATTATATTTCCCACACAGGAACTGCCTTTGCCATCATGGCCTTAAAGGCATGTGGAGAAATTCCCGATTCGATCGCGGTATCTCCATAGCAGCATCACAAGCAATAAACGCGGCTTTCTGACTGGCAATCGACGCCTGTTTCACGGGACAAGCTGAACGCCCAAAGTAGGTAACCGTTCTCTAGATCGCCAGGTGAAAACGGCAATGAGAGTTAAGGCCATCAGGAGGCCTTTTAAGCGGCTGGACGGGACCTTGCTTCGGAATCCACCAGCACAAAATGGTGAACCAGAAAAACTCCTTCCCTCTCGATACCTGAGAACAGGAACCTTCCAGTCTCTCCAGTGAACCCTGAAAACCGGAGGTGACTACGAATGGGTAATGGAACCTGAACATTCCATCTATCAGGACAATCCCTTCCGCACGATAAGGACCGTTTCACGGATGTCCACTTACCGAATTTCTCCCGGCAATTCAGCTGACATGCCACCGGGCGTTCCTTACATCGTCTCCAACGAGGCGGCCGAGCGATTCAGTTTCTACGGCATGAGAGGGATACTCGTTGTCTTCATGACTCAGTACCTTCTGGACACCCAGGGTAACACCGACTTTATGGGTGAAGACAAAGCCAAATACTATTACCACTTTTTCACCTCATGCGTCTACTTCACGCCCATTCTGGGAGCACTGATTGCGGATATTTTCCTGGGTAAGTACAAAACCATCCTGAGCCTGTCTATTGTCTACTGTCTGGGACATCTCGCACTGGCAATAGACGAAACACGAACTGGATTGGCGTTGGGGCTCGGACTGATCGCACTCGGATCCGGTGGCATCAAACCCTGTGTGTCTGCCCACGTCGGAGACCAGTTCGGAGAAACAAACCAGCATCTGCTGGAACGTGTGTTTGGCTGGTTCTATTTCTCCATTAACCTGGGTGCTTTTAGCTCCGGATTACTGACCCCCATCCTTCTGAACCGGTACGGCCCTCACGTTGCATTCGGAGTACCCGGGTTACTGATGGCCATGGCAACACTGTTCTTCTGGATGGGACGAAAAGTCTTTATCCACATCCCCGCGGGTGGCACCGGATTCCTCAAAGAAACTTTTTCCAAAACAGGTCTGATGGCCATTTTTCGCCTGCTTATTATTTACATCTTTGTCGCCATGTTCTGGGCGCTATTCGATCAAACCGGTTCGGCCTGGGTACTTCAGGCCAATCGTATGGACCGGCATTTTCTGGGGTACGAATGGCTTCCATCGCAGATTCAGGCCGTTAACCCCATCATGATCATGTTGATGATTCCTGTATTTAATGGTGTCAAGATCCTCCGATGGCCCGGTCTCTACGCACTTATCAATCACCTCTTCACTCTCACTCCTCTCCGGAAGATATCCATCGGATTATTCCTGACTGTCCCGGCTTTTCTCATTCCTGCGTGGATTGAAACTCGACTTGATTCCGGAATTGAGGTCAATATTGGTTTTCAGCTACTGGCCTACGTAATCATGACTGCAGCCGAAGTATTCGTGTCGATCACCTGCCTGGAGTTCTCCTACACCCAGGCCCCTAGAAAAATGAAGTCCTTCATTATGTCCTGCTTCCTTTTAAGTGTGTCACTCGGCAACCTGTTCACCACCCTGGTCAATTTTGTAATACAAAATGACGACGGAAGCAGCAAGCTGGCTGGAGCAAGCTATTATCTTTTTTTCGCAGCCTGCATGCTCGGTACAGCCATTGTGTTTATTCCGGTCGCCATGCACTACAAGGAACAAGTCTATATCCAGGGACAGGATGATACGGAATAACCCCCCCTTGTAAGCACACTGGAATGGCGTCATCCACGGACCACGCAAAGGCCAATCGTTAGCGTGTCTTGAGTGTACCGTTAAAACAAATCCCTGTTTTTTATTCCCGCTGGTAATAGGATACACAACTGTACTCAATCCATTTTTTCACGACACCTCGGATCAAAGTCGCTTGAGTAGCCGCGTGGACATCTGATAGTCTCAGGTAGCTGAAGTGCGCCCAACCCTCTCTCTGTCCACCGCAAGATTGCAAATCATGACTGACCACTTTCAGGACTTCACCGGCAAGGACGTTCGCCAGGCAATACGCGAACAGAACATCACCACACCAACTGCTGGAATGGCACACGGTTATGCCCAGGCAAATGTAGTCATTACACCACGCTCACTCGCCTTTGATTTTCTCCTGTTCTGCCAGCGCAATCCCAAGCCATGTCCTCTATTGGATGTAACAGAACCCGGAATTCCGGAACCGACAAAAGCTGCTCCAGGGGCAAATCTGTGTTTTGATGTACCACGCTACCGGGTCTACCAAAAGGGAGAACTGGTTGAAGAACCCACGCAAATCGATCATCTATGGAACGAAGATCTCGTAGCTTTTCTGCTCGGCTGTTCTTTCACCTTTGAATCGGCCATGCTAAGAGCAAACCTGCCTGTGAGACATCTTGAAGTGGGATGTAACGTTCCTATGTATCAAACCAATATACCCTGCACACCGGCAGGGTCTCTTCAGGGCCCGATGGTCGTTTCCATGCGTCCTCTTAAGCCGGCTCAGGCTATAGAAGCCGTACAGGTCACTTCACGCTATCCGTCCGTGCACGGCGCACCGATCCACTGGGGCAATCCGGAAGCAATCGGAATATCGGATCTTACCAAACCTGATTTTGGTGATGCAGTGCCCGTGCACCCTGACGAAATTCCGGTCTTTTGGGCCTGTGGCGTAACCCCGCAGGCAATGGTCATGGAAACTAAACCGGATTTTGTCATCACACACAGTCCCGGATGCATGTTTGTAACAGACATCACCGACGAATCACTGGCCGTTGGCTAAAGCCAACCGAAGGAGATTCCACTGGACGACGTATATGATGGACACATCCATTACACCACATAGCCTAAACCCGGACCCTGACATGCCTGGGTTATTGCGGCCAGCTTTGCCCCAAACTTTCATTCCCGTCTCCCCTGATGACTTCCATTCGCGGTCTCAGCTAAAAGTGATTCCCCCCCATTCTAAAGTACCTTTCATGCGGCACTGACATGAAAAGGACATCTCCGCACGTCACGCGGCAACATGAATCGCGTTGTAACATCGAAAGGCTGCTCTCTGATCGGAACGATTGACCGACCGGGTTTATGATCTTCTTCCCTTTTTACAAGTTACTTTATCAACGCTCAGGTATCTGAAAAACAGCGCAGAAGCTTTAGACGAATGGTCGGTATTGACCCTAAATAAACCGCTCATTATAGTACCGCCTCGCATGGAAGCGATTCGACCCCTTTTCCCTTTCAATCGACGAGGTGCGCAATGGGTGAACGGATTCACTCGACACATCCCGCGACACGAGCTTCTTCGCGTCGCTTAATTCCTTTTTTTGCTTTTGGTGCCATCGTAGTCACGGCTGCAGGAGTGTTGTTCTACGATCCATGGCCTTCTCAGCAAGCACAAGCTCAGACCGAAAAACGTGGCCGCTCGCAACAGCGCCGCCGTGCTCAGAACACGCCACGACGACCACAAACCAAAGCCCCCGCCCGAACCGCTGTACGTACCGGCAATGGTTCACCTCGTTCGACAGCCAGTCGAGCAGCATCTGTTGCTAAGGTGAATGGCCAATCCATCGCCAGGGCGGAACTGGTCGAAGCCTGTCTGAGACGTTATGGACAAAACGTGCTCGAAGAGTTAATCAACAAACGGATTATCGAGCAGCAGTGTGCCCAGCGTCAGGTTCAGGTAACCCAACAAGATATCGATGTTGAGCTGGAAGCCATGTCCAAACGAGCGGGCATGCCTCGAGATGAATTACTGAAACTTTATGAACAGGAACGAGGAGTCGATCCGAATACGCTGATCGCAGATATCATCTGGCCTCGGCTTGCGTTACAAAAGCTGGCCGGAACAGGCGTCGAAATATCAGAACGGGAACTGCTGGAATCTTTCGAAGCCAATTATGGCGAACGAGTCAAGGCCCGGATGATTATGCTCAATAATCACCGCAAAGCCCTCGAAATATGGGAGAAAGCGAACGTCTCGCTACAGCAGGGTGACAGCAAGCAATTTGAACGATTGGCAAAAGAATTTTCAGTCGATCCAGCAAGCCGTCCCTTAGGCGGCCTCATTCAACCCATTCACCGTTTTTCAGGAATGCAGGGCCTTGAAGAAGAGGCATTCAGTCTCAACAGCGGAGAACTCTCTAAGGTCATCCAGGTAGGTACGTACTATGTCATTTTACTCTGTGAGGGGCGCACCGATCCGGTAGATGTCAGCTTGGAAGACAAGGTTCCATCAACGGGTCAAACTATTCGTGAACAGCTCCATGCCGACATCTACTCAAAGCGGGTGGAACAAGCAGCGCTAAAGCTATTCACGCAACTGAAAGAGAATTCGTCTATCGAAAACTTCTTACCCGGTTCAAATCGCACGCAAGTCTCTGCACAGGGGGCTCCTTCTAGAGGCGGCACTGCCACGGCGGACCCTCTGCTTCGACAAAGTCGTAAGAATGGGGCCGTGCGTAACAAGAAAAGAACTCGTTAGTTCTCTACTTCCATTCAACTCCGACTTGTTTATCACCATAGGCGACATTAGTCTGTGTCATTCCTAAGCCTGTGGAACAAGTTATTTTGCAACTCTGCAGGCTTGGTCTTTCCCCCCCTGATCAAGCCTGTTTTTTCTTGATAGCCTTTTCCGCTTTGTCCACATCTCATGTTATCATACCGGGTAGTTCCTTTTTAACCGAACGCTCATTCGTCCCTCAAAAGGCCTGCTCATGACACCGCCTGACTCGCTTTCAGAACGACTTTTTGACACACTTTGTTCCATCCCGCTGATTGACCCGCATACGCACATCGATCCTCTGTCTCCCCATTGTGAATCACTCTCCGATATTCTGACCTACCACTACTACACAGAACTGGTTCATTCCGCAGGCATGCCACGTGAAGTCATCGAGCATCCCGACCTCAGTGCCAAAGAAAAATTGTCACGATTGATTGATTTTCTGGACCGTATCGACAACACCATCCAACATGAATGGATCATGGAAATGTGCCGGGAGTTTTTTGATTTCCATGAAGACGCGTTGACTCCAGAAAACTGGGAGTCCGTCTATGACTCTTCTGAAAAAAAAATGGCGTCAGACTCCTGGGAAACGTCTGTACTGGAAACCTCGGGTATTGAAAAAGTTTTTCTTACCAATGACTTTGATGACTCGCTCGAAGGCTGGGACACCGAGCGATACGTTCCATGTCTACGTTGCGATGACTTGGTCTTCCACCTCACTCGTCCCGAAGTTCAGGGACGGCTCGAACACGCAACAAATGTCCGTGTGAAGGATGTGCCTACTTTCAGCATGGCCGTCGCATCTTTGTTTGAGCATTTCACTTCACATGGAGCGAAGGCCTGTGCGGTTTCCCTACCTCCTGATTTTCTTCCTATCTCACAGATACCGTCCGATATCGATCCTCTTTTGCAGCGTCTTTTTATGGGCAAAGATCTCTCCGAACCAGAACACCGAGCTGTCCAGCAATATGTTTTCTGGCTACTGGCTTTAAGCTGTCAGGAATACAACCTCCCGTTCCAGTTAATGATCGGTGTACATCGCCAGGTTTATCGCCGCGGTGTGTACCAAGGACAAGATCTTTTTGACCAACAGACCTCCCTGTTTCAGTTCCGAGAACTCTTTAATGCTTTTCCAAACGTAAAGTTCCCGATTTCCGTGCTCACCAGTAGTCAGAATCAAGAACTGGTTGCCTACAGCTGGATCTTTCCCAATGTCTATTGCTTCGGCCATTGGTGGTATTCCAATGTGCCGACGTTCATCGATCGAGACGAGCGTGCTCGACTTCAGGCTGTACCGAAAACCAAACAAATGGGCTGGTACAGTGATGTTTACAAACTCGAGTTCGCACTACCCAAGTGCCATATGTATCGGCGAGTACTGGCGAACATCCTTGCTGAGGATTTCGTACTGGCCCGCAATTGGAGTGAAGACCGTGCAATTGATCTGGGAAAACAGATTCTTCGAACAAATGTAGAAACCGTATTTGACATCCGCTAAACCTATCTGAACTAACAGACGCGTCCGTTTCCATGCAGGGATGGCCGATGGGCTTACATTTCAGTCACTCACAAAGGAGACAGCTATGAGGCAAATCGGTACGCTCAAGAGCGAATCCGATGCCCGAAAAGTGGAAGATCTCCTCCTGACACAGAACATACCCAGCCAAGTTCAAACTTCCCCTGAAGGGTGGACGATCTGGGTGCAGGAAGAAGACGACCGTGAAAGGGCCAGAGGGCTCTTCGATGAATTCCTCAAACAACCCTCTGACCAACGTTATCTGAATATTGATCAACAAGCGGAAGATCTTCGAAAACTACAACAGCAAAAACAATCATCGCGGCGCACCAAACAAATTGACCTGCGCATCCAATGGAATCGTTCTCATCGCTCCGGACGACTTACCCTGATCCTGATTTTATTGTGTGGCTTCGCTACCGTTCTGATCAGCTTTGGACCGCTTCAAGGAAAAGTCTACTCGGTACTGACCATTTCCCAGTATCAAGACAGGATACCACCAGAAGTCCGGCAAGGGCAGATCTGGCGACTCGTAACGCCTGTTTTCATGCACGCTCCACTGACATCAGGAGTGATGGGATTAATGCACCTGGGTTTCAATATGATGTGGTTAAGCCAGCTGGGAAACCAGATTGAAAGCCGTAAAGGATCACGTAAATTGTTGTTGCTCATACTGCTGATTGCAACCGGATCCAATCTGGTCCAGTATAATTTTTCCGGACCTCACTTCTACGGCATGTCAGGGGTGGTTTATGGTCTACTGGGATATATCTGGATGAAAAGCAAATATGATCCGGCAAGTGGTCTTTTCATTGACCAAAGTACACTGCAATTCATGCTGTTCTGGCTTGTTATCTGTTTTTTCATGACCAGAATAGCCAACGGTGCACATCTGTCAGGTCTGGCAATCGGTATACTATTAGGAACTTCAGGGTTCAGGAAGAGAATCCTGAAAAACCTTTTTAACTGACAGCCTTTGTTACAAACATTACCTGAACGAGACCTTGTCATACAGCGTCTTTTATCCGAGATCGTTACCCGATGAATCCCCTTCCTGTCGGAAAACTAGACCATTCTCTTCTGGCATCTCTCCTTAAACGCTATAGCGCAAAACTCCCTTCCTCTGTCCTTTATGGGCCAGGCATTGGCCTGGATGCTGCCGTCCTCCGGATTGGAAACCAGCAGTTTGTGTGGACGACTGATCCGATTACGTTCGCATCTGATCGTATTGGATGGTACGCGGTTGAAATCAACGCCAACGATGTAGCCGTTATGGGAGCCACACCGGCCTGGATGCAGGTATGTCTTCTGTTACCCCCGTCGGATGAAAACCAGGTAGATACGATCTTTAAAGATCTCCACCAAGCTGCTCATGCCAGACAAATAGCCATCATCGGTGGCCACACCGAAATCATGTCTGACCTTGATCGTCCGCTTATCATCGCATCGATGGCGGGATTAGCCACGAGAACACCAAATGCCCGAGATATCCAACCCGGAGACCATCTTATTGTCACTCAAGGCGTAGCCATCGAAGGCACCGCCATCCTCGCAAGAGAGCTCCCACTTTCCTATTTTGAAAAACGTCTTCAGGACACTACTCTTTCAGGAATTGAAAGCAACGAGGATCTGATATCGGTTATCCAGTCAGCAGCCAATTTTCTCGATTCCCCCGGTATCAGCGTGGTGAAAGCAGCTGAAATCGCGGTTGCATGCCATGCAACCGCCCTACATGATCCAACCGAGGGAGGACTGCTGACTGGCATCTGGGAAATGGCAGATGCTGCCCAACAAGGCGTAGAAGTACATATTGATAAAGTCCCTGTTTTCCCAGAATCCGAATCGCTTTGTGATCTTTGTGGCATCCATGTACTACGAACGCTCGCATCCGGTGCACTATTGATAGCTAGCTCTCCCCGGCACACTGACGAACTTCTTGAGACCCTGAAGCAGTACTCCATTCCTGCAACTACAATCGGGCATTTTACGGACCAGGACCGGATCTGTATCCGTTCAGGAGAACGGTTCCTTCTTCACCCTAGCGCACAGGACCCACTCGCAACCGTTTTTCAAACGAATCTTTCATAGTACATTCCCGCTACGGTAGTTTCTATTTGTGATGGTGCGAGGTAATACGGCACCATCACAAGTCAGATCCATTTCCGTTTTGCTGTTTTGCATGTTAATATGTCGCGCGTTATGAATGGGATCCCAATTCTCCATGATTGGTTACCTGGGATCCCTGTCCTGGTTTTATTTTCTCTTCTGATATTGAGCAATACGCATGTCTGAATCCCCTTCTTCCTCTACCAAAAGAGGGACACTTGATATCGCTATCGATTCTGTCCCCAACCATGTCTACGATATCATCACACATGCGGAAGGTCCGAAAGGATCACTGCCTCTAACCGAAGAGATGCTGCTGGAAAAAGGAAGCGGCGACGTTTTTGCGTTAAGCATGAACGCAGGGATGGGATGGAATCCGGAGGATCTGTCCAAAAAAGAAATCCTGATTCTCAGCACGCAGGGTGGTATCCGGGCGCCGGACGGAAGTCCAACTGCACTGGGTTATCATACCGGTCATTGGGAAGTCGGCTTGCTCATGCAGGCTGCGGCTGAAGAAATTCGCCAGCATGACTTTCTACCCTTTGCAGCCTTTTGTACGGATCCCTGTGATGGCCGCAGTCAGGGAACCCGCGCCATGCTGGACAGCCTGCCCTACCGTAACGATGCGGCCATCGTTTTTCGAAGGCTGATTCGCTCACTACCGAATCGCAATGGCGTAATGGGTGTTGCCACTTGTGATAAGGGATTGCCGGCTATGCTTCTGGCTCTTTCAGCCATGCACGACCTCCCCTGTATCCTGGTGCCCGGCGGAGTCACCTTGCCCGCAACAGAAGGTGAAGACTCGGGCACGGTTCAAACAATCGGAGCACGATTTGCCCATCAGGAAATCACCCTGGAACGTGCAGCTGAACTTGGATGTCGAGCCTGCGCAACCCCCGGCGGCGGATGCCAGTTTCTAGGTACAGCTGCAACCAGTCAGGTAATCAGCGAAGCACTCGGACTAGCACTCCCACATACTGCACTGGGGCCGTCCGGACAGCCTATCTGGTTGGATGCCGCACGTCGATCAGCGCGTGCTCTCATCCAAATGGAACAGCAGAAAATTAAGACACGAGACATCCTGACTCCCCAATCCATTGAAAACGCGATGGTTGTTCACGCCGCTTTTGGTGGATCTACCAATCTGATCCTTCACTTACCAGCCATCGCCTTTTCTGCTGGATTGGAGCGTCCGACGGTAGACGACTGGGCACAAATCAACCGGAAAGTACCTCGTCTAGTGAGTGTTTTGCCAAATGGGCCCACCAATCACCCGACTATTCGTGTATTCCTCTCAGGTGGTGTCCCTGAAGTCATGCTGCACCTGCGCCGTGCCGGGTTGCTACACGAAGACTGCATGACCGTATCAGGACGGACCCTTGGTGAAAACCTGGACGAATGGGAATCTTCTGAACGTCGTAAAATAGTCCGTGAACTCCTCACAACACGTGATGGCATTGACCCGAATGAGGTCATTATGGACCCCGGTCAGGCCCGAAAAAAGGGTATTACAAGTACGGTCACATTCCCTCGAGGAAACCTGGCACCTCAGGGTTCCGTAATTAAAAGTACCGCTATTGACCCCTCGGTCGTCGATGAAGATGGTGTCTACCGTAAAACTGGACCGGCACGTATCTACACTCGAGAACGGGATGCTGTCCGAGCCATTAAAAGCAACGGGCCGGAACGTGTCAAACCGGGAGATATCATTGTTCTGATCTGCTGTGGACCTATGGGATCAGGAATGGAAGAAGTCTATCAGGTGACATCCGCTCTCAAACACATTTCCTGGGGAAAAGAAGTCGCCGTCGTCACGGATGCACGTTTCAGTGGTGTCTCAACAGGCGCCTGTATTGGCCACGTTGGCCCCGAAGCCCTGGCTGGGGGCCCCATCGGCAAAGTCCTGGAAGGAGATATCCTTGAAATCGTTGTCGACCGCAACAAACTCGAAGGAACGGTTAATCTAATCGGTCACGGGAAAGAACTCTTTGGTGCAGAACGTGGTCAGGATGTATTACAGGAGCGTAGTCCACGATCTGATCTCGCGCCGCACCCGCACCTTCCAGAAGACACCCGACTCTGGGCAGCATTACAGAATATCAGTGGTGGAACCTGGGGAGGCTGTGTGTACGATGTCAATTCGATTGCTCCTCGATTGTCCCCTGACACCTAACTTTCATGCACAACCCGCCGGTCTAGCATGAAGTACACCGGAATAAGGTAGCTGGCCATGACTGCACACACGATCGCAGAAGCTTCCCTGGCTCTACGGCAAAAGCGGATTACGGTGGTCGAACTGCTGGAACAGTGTCTGAACCGGATTGATATCTGGGAAGATTCCATAGGTGCCTGGGTTTACGTTGACCGTGAACACGCCCGTCATCAGGCCCAACAAAAAGACATGGAACTAAAAGACGGCTACTGCCGAGGTCCATTACACGGTATTCCACTTGGCATTAAAGATATCATTGATGTCAAATCGATACCAACTCGGGCTGGATCACGTGTATTTCCTGAACGCCCCGTTTCAGAAATCACAGATGCTGCGGTCATTGAACGTCTTCGTCATGCGGGCGCTATTCTTTTAGGAAAATCGGTTACTACGGAATTTGCATGTTTTGATCCACCCAAAACGCGTAACCCCTGGAACGTTGGCCACACCCCCGGAGGCTCCAGCAGTGGATCGGCTGCGGCGGTTGCGACAGGCATGTGCTTAGGTGCGTTGGGAACACAAACCGGAGGCTCCATTACCCGACCAGCTTCTTTCTGCGGAGTCAGCAGCATTAAGCCAACGTATGGACGAGTCAGTGTTCGTGGCGTGGTTCCAGTTTCTTTCAGCCTTGACCATGTTGGTCCCATGGCAAAAACCGTCATGGATGCGGCAACTCTGTTGTCCGTCATATCCGGCTACGATCCCATTGACCCGTACAATAGACCACTTCCTGACTTACCTTTAGAATTCACTCCGCTTTCCGGAGAGATCCATCCCCGGTTGGGATACCTGCGTGGATACTTCCATGACAACAGCAGCAGTACCATGCAAAAATCCATGGAAACCATGCTTACGCGGCTCCAGCAGGCCGGAGCGGAAATTGTGGATATCTCACTGCCTGCCAGTTTCCAAGATGTCCACACCATGCACCGCCGTGTGATGCTTTCAGAAATGCTTTCTTATCACCAGCAATTTTTTCCAGCGCGCGAACTGGATTATCAACCAGGTATTCGAAGCCTCTTACAGGAAGCCAGTACCTTTTCAGCGCTCGATTATGCAGATGCCAACCATCATCGAATGTTCTTTACTCGAGATATGCGTACCCTGATCAAGTCCGTCGATGCCATACTCACCCCAGCAACCGCATCTTCTGCCCCCGATTATTCCACCACGGGGAGCCCCGATTTTCAGTCACCCTGGAGTTACAGCGGACTGCCTACCGTTAGTTTTCCCATAGATATCAGCTCGGCCGGACTGCCTCTTGCAGTACAACTGGTGGGATCATCTTCTCAGGAAACAGAACTGATTCAACTCGCTCTTTGGTGTGAAAAACAGATCGGATTTTCCGCGTCGCCCTCCTCTAGTTAACGCTCTCTCCATCGCGAAACGCTTTTGAGTTGACAGATTGTACCTGCAACTCATCCCATGTTGATTTGATCGCTTCTATAAAAGTCTCTGACAACGTATCCCTCAAACCGTAGAATCAGCCATAATTACACCTGTTGCGTAACTTTCCATTTCGTATAACCACCTATTTTGGAAACAGTTACAACATCTGCAAACCCGATCAAACTTACCCAATTTCAACCTTGAACTCAGTCTTAATGATCCCGATAATACAGCTTCGCTTACAGTTTTCCCCTCGCCCTAAACCATTCACCTGTTTTAGCGTACTGGTATCACGGAGCATTTGATGGCTCGGAATATTAGATATTTCATTTTCATTCTTCCTCTGGTAACTCCGATAGAGCTACTCGAAGCAGGAACACCGACGTCCGTTTCAGAAATAACTTACGAAGGTGATATTCGTCCCATACTCAAAACCCACTGTTTTGGTTGCCATGGTGAAACCGGAAATAAAAAAGGCAATTTAGACCTTCGCCTGCGGCGTCTTATCGTAAATGGAGGTGATTCTGGACCTGCTATCACACCGGGTAATCCCGATAAAAGTTATCTTCTTCGCCGGATCACGTCTGGAGAAATGCCTCCTGGGGAAAACAGAGTACCGGACGAATCCATCGAGCAGATTCGGACATGGATCGCAGAGGGGGCACCCACAGCCGAAAAAGAACCAGAAAATCTATCGGATGAAGACCTGGGAGTAAGTTCCATAGATCGTCAATACTGGGCATTCCAACCTATTATCCACCAAGAAATTCCTGAATACTCTCCAGAAGACCGGGTGCGCACACCGATCGATGCATTGTTATTGAAATCCATGAGGCCAGAAGGCCTGCACTTCTCCAAGGATGCGGACCGGATCACATTACTACGGCGTGCTTTTTTCGACCTGACCGGACTTCCTCCAACCCCGGATGATGTCGAGCAATACATGGCCGACACCGGAGAGGACGCCTACGAAAGGCTCATCGATCGACTGATGGCATCTCCACACTACGGGGAACGATGGGGACGACACTGGCTGGACATCGCAGGTTACGCGGATTCGGAGGGGTACAATAACAGCGACACACAAAGAAAATACGCCTATCGTTACCGAGATTATGTCATTCGTTCATTTAATGCCGACAAGCCTTTTGACTCGTTTATCATTGAACAACTTGCCGGAGACGAATTGGTTCAACCTCCATACACGAATCTAGACCAGGGAAAAATAGAAAAACTGGTTGCGACCGGATTCCTGAGAATGGGCGCAGATGGTACCAGTGGCGGTAACGACAATGCCGACGTTGCACGTAATCAGGTAATAGCAGATGCCATCAAAATTTTATCGACTTCTCTTCTGGGACTTTCCGTGGGCTGTGCACAATGTCATGACCACCGTTACGATCCCATTCCTCAGAAAGATTATTACCGCCTGCGTGCCCTGTTGGAACCTGTATACGACTGGAAAAAGTGGAGAACACCCCAGGATCGACTAATCTCTCTCTACACCGATGCGGATCGTGCCAGGGCCGCAGAAGTCGAATCAGAAGCATCCGTCGTCGCAGCAGAGAAATCCGTAAAGCAAAAAGACTACATTGCCCGAGCACTTGAGAAGGAACTGGAAAAGTTCGACATCTCATTAAGAGATACACTGCGACTCGCCTTCCAAACTCCCGCGGACAAACGAACCGACGAACAAAAAAAACTTCTCGACGCCAATCCGAGCGTGAAAATCACCCCGGGTGTCCTCTATCAATACAATCAGAAAGCGGCGGACGATCTTAAAACCTATGACAAAAAGCTAAGTGAAATCCGTGCCCGAAAACCCGCTGAAGAGTTTCTTCGTGTTGCGACCGAAATTCCAGGATCCACTCCTGTGACTTACGTTTTTCATCGCGGTGATCATCGTCAACCCAAAGATGCGGTAGCTCCTGGTGGACTAACCATTGCCGCGCCGCCGGGAAAACGTTTCGCTTCAACTGAAAGTACCGAAGAAATCCAGACATCGGGCAGGCGTCTGGGGTATGCACGATGGCTCACCAGTGGCAAGCACCCTCTGGTTGCCCGTGTTTTAGTCAATCGATTCTGGATGCACCACTTCGGACGTGCTATTGCCAGCACTCCGGGCGAATTTGGAAATCTGGGAGAAGCTCCCAGCCATCCCGAACTTCTGGATTGGCTTGCAAGAGACTTCATGATACATGGCTGGAAACTCAAACGGCTCCACAAACTGATCATGACTTCTACGGTCTACCGCCAGAGTTCGCTGCGTACCGAAACGATGAATGCTATCGATCCGTTCAATGTACATTACTGGAAAATGCCGGTTCGCCGACTCGATGCGGAAGCTATTCGCGACTCGATTCTACGGGTTTCCGGAGTTCTTAACATTCAGATGTTTGGCGCCCCGATTCCCGTTCGTGAAGATTCTGTAGGACAAATTGTCGTGGGAGTTGACAAGAAAAGTGACATCGGAATCCCGGTTGATGGTCCATCCCTGGGGCAAGACCAGTATCGCCGCAGCGTCTACATAGAAGTTCGTCGCAGTCGCCCTCTCGGTCTACTTAGGACTTTTGATGCTCCGGTAATGGAAGTGAATTGTGCCCAACGCACTTCCTCTACGGTCTCCTCTCAGGCATTACTCTTGATGAACA
>CAXEIY010000112.1:0-9931 GCA_963996245.1 uncultured Planctomycetia bacterium
CCCTTCCTGACACAGGAACGCTCTGTCAAGCCGATATTCTGGGCTCATCAGAAGGAGCAGGAGCCTGAAAAAAGTCTTCGTAACGGAAACGATTGCTGACAGGGCCGACCAGTTCCTGATCTATCAAATGGCGCCCGAGCAGCTGCACCTCCCAGTAGACATCAATACCATGATTGGCACTAATTCTATTGGGCGGATAAAGATAATCGAACATCGCTGCAAAACCGAATTCCCCGCTGAAGTGTTCCCGGATCGAGGTACCCGCGGCAATATGATCCACCTTCTGTTCAAACAGCAGGATAGCCTGAATCGGCTCACTGAAGTCAACCGTGGTTCTATCGCTGCCCGACCCTCTGTAATACTGGCCTTTTTCCATGTTGCAGGCCACCACACGTAACGTCACATCCTCCAGATCAGCCTTGGAGCGCCCCTGTACCAGGTCCGTGACAGAAACCCAGGTATTCCGATCCACTTTTTTCATTAAAACCCGCTTACTCAGGTTGAATGTCATGTAACGGCGCAGTCGTCCCTGCAACCCCCAATACATTCCGAAACCGACCAGAACATCCACCACCAATGCAAATCCTGTTACAACACCACTCCCTTCGTCATCACTGGAACTGGTGGAAGGAGATGGCCTGAAATCGATAACCAGCGCACCAAGGGTAAGCACGGTTATCAGCAGCATACCGCCGAATAAAATAACCCAAAATTGCACCTTGTCAGCGAAACTGAGGGCGCCGATATTCTTATGATAGTCAATATGGTCTTTGGGGTCGATTAACTGGGCCGCATCCCCTTTTTGGGGAGGTTTACTGAGGGGGCGCGAGAAATCTTTCTTGTAAGTCGTGTCGAATATGATTCCGTCATCGATCTTCAGTTTCACCTTCCAGACAATATGTATATTGCTCCCCTTAAACGCATAGCTCCTCACTTTCTTAAACGGCAACTCGAAGGTTACTCTGGTGTTTTCAACCCGGAAGGACCGTGAGAAGATGGACTTTTCTGAATCTTTGGGGTCACTATCCTGAACTTCGGCAACGGCATGGACCGTGAAGGTAGCTTGGCGCCCGATGTGCTCCTCCGGAATATCACATTCCACGGTGACGGTGTGATCTGCCTCATTGTAATCAAACTTGACATGTTCAGAATCCGCCAAGGTCCGGTCCTTTCACCCTCAGAACGGGGAAGGCTTGTTACAAAAAATAACATCCTCAGCTATGGCTGTACCCGCGTCAGCGCTGTCCTCGCAATTTCATCTTCAGTGCGTAGAGACTGGTACGCGCTGTGATGAACAGTGTTTGATACTCGGGACCCCCGAAACAGACGTTCGCTGCCCCTTCCGGAATCTTGATTTCTCCTATCTTCTCACCCGCTGGACTGTACACCTGAACGCCACCGGAAGTCAGATATAGATTGCCCCTTTCATCGAGTGTCATACCGTCTGACCCTTGACTGGCAATCGATTTCCTTCCCGACAACTCTCCACGGGCTCCGATGGTATATACATATATCTTACCGGCCCCCGGGTCTGCTACATACAAATGTTTGCCATCAGAGTGTCCGACGATACCGTTCGGTTTTACCAGGTCATCGATCACACGACGAAGCTTGCCTCCTTCCGGAGGAAGATAGTAAACATGAAACCCACCCTGCTGGAGGTCGTCCTGGTTCCCATAACGGGGATCGGTAAAATACACACCGCCATCGGGGTGAATCCAGAGATCGTTGGGACTATTGAGTTTTCTGCCATCATAGCTATCTGCGAGAACCGTCAGTTTTCCCTTCGGAGTCATACGCGTGAGACGACGAAGATCACCTTCGCAAGCCAGTAGATTTCCTGCACGATCAAAAAACAGGCCATTAGCGCCTCCCGATTCTTCACGCAGGATCTGTAATCCCCGGTCCATGGACCACTGATAGATTCGCTGATTCGGTATATCCGAAAAGACAATGCTCCCGTCTGTTCTTGCCGCCGGCCCTTCGGTAAAAGTAAATCCGCCGGCAAGTTTCATCACCTTGGCCATGGGGTCAACCAGTGAATCGAGTGTCTCCTGCGCGGGGACCACTCCAGGAGCCATAAACAGACCGATCAAACAGAACATCTTTCCCGTTAAAGTCTGACATGCAGCCATGAAACACCTTCTCCCTGACTGGAATGAGTTTGCAAAATTGACATGGCAGACAGTGTAACAGACGATTACGGGTAACTCTGCACAAGGTTGACTAAAAAGTATTTCCAAATCCTCAGGTGATCATCACATCCAGCAGCCAGCACTCTATAATAATGTCACATCGACAGAAGTTGATCGGGGTCCCGGAAACCAGGAGTACCACTCGATGACAGACTGGTGGCGCAGGTTACAGACACGCTGGATGACATGCCTGGTCGTCGTGATCATGCTGGCCTCTTCGATTACCTGGTACCTCAGCCGTGACACGCTTCCCGAACAAATCATACTGGCAACCGGTGAACCCGGAGGCATGTATCACCAAATCGGTCTCGAACTGAAACAGTATCTGGAACCCGAACTGGGAATCGAAGTAAAAGTGCTTCCGACTCAGGGATCGGATACCAATCTCGAATCCATACTGAATCATGAAGTCGATCTTTCGCTGATGAAAAGCGAACTGATCCGTGACAAACGCCTTGCAACCATCAGTCCGTTACATCCTGAATTTCTCTATGTTATCGCCAGAAAGAGCAGTCACATCCTGTCGCTGAAAGATCTCAAAGGCAAACGGGTCGCGATGGGACACCTGGGAACGGGTTTCCGGTCCAGCGCCCTCAAACTGTTTCGGTACTTCAACCTTCAGGAAATGGATCTGCTGGAAAACAAAAAGCATTTTCGTGATCTGATCGAGTCTCCTGATCTGGATGCCGCGGTGATGATTGCCGGGGTCGAACATTCGGAGCTGCGTCAGGTGATGGCAACCAATCAATTCGAGCTGATTGAGGTGCTCGACAGCCAGGCCATCGGTATGCTCGACTCTCACTATTCACATGCCATTTTGCCACGTGGCATCCTGCACGGCGATCCTTCGATTCCTACCCGTGACCTGAAAACCGTGGCGAGTACCGCATACCTGGTAGCGCTTCAGGACACCTCACCGAAATTACTCAAAGCGGCGCTCAAGGCCCTGCACGAAAGTCCCATTCGCCAGACACTCCCGACGCTCATACGAAAAAACGAAGTACCGGAATGGTCTCCCCTGCAGCTGCATCCGATTGCGCAGCTTTACTTCTATCCCGAAGACAACCTCGGTTTTTTTGCCAACGTCTTTGAATCGATCGCCGCTATCAAAGAACTTTTTGTAGCCCTGTGCGCTATGGCTTACCTGGTGTGGCAACGATGGACGAAATACCAGCAGCGTCATGAACAGGAACAGTTGTCTCATATGAAAGACCGACTCGACCAGTTCCTGAATCAGACCCTGGTCATTGAACAGAACCAGATGTCGGAGACCGATCCGGTCAGCCTGAAACACATGCTGGATTCCGTCACACAAATCAAAATGGACGCTTTGAAAGAATTTACCGATGAACGTCTCCGCAGTGACCAGTCCTTCAGCATTTTCCTGATCCAGTGCTCCAATCTGATCACCAGCATCCAGATGAACATCTCACAACAGCTGCGTGACTAAGTGCCACCGGTTTGCTGTTCGTCAGCCGGATCAGCCTGTAAGCTACACCGAAAAGCTCAGATTGATGGGGGAAATCGTGGCTGATTTTCCATTTCTCATTGCCCGGATTCAGGACTTTTCATCCGGATGTACCTGGTCTTCAACGATCTTGTTAACACGATCCATCTCCCGCTGCACCTTCTCGACAAAAGGGCGCAGTTCTTCACGGGAGAGATCGGAAGGAACCGTTATCGGTGCTGCAGCAATCATAACCGTTCGGGTAAATGGTTTCGGTATCCATAAATCGGTCCAGCTTCCCTTAATGGTCCAGCGGCGCACACATGATGATGCAGTCGGAACGATTGATAACCCACTGCGAGAAGCCAGATAGACGATACCTGGACTGACTGTCCTTCGCGGCCCACGGGGCCCGTCAGGGGTTATCACAATATGTTTCCTTTTGGCCGTGCTTATCATTTCTCGAAGTGCCACCCCTCCTCCTCTTCCCGTTGACCCCCGCACGGTTTCCATGCCAATCGTGCGCATGGCGCTGGCAACAAACAATCCGTCCTGATGGCGGCTCGTTAAGGCTGCGGTATAGGTCTGTTTACCTCCAAAAGTGGGAACCAGCATCGAGTCATGCCACACCATGTAGATATAGCGCAGGCTACCTGGTACTTCGTACGGATTAATATGATCCGCTTCACAGGCTATTTCCAGACGTAACGTCCGGAACAGCAGCTGCAGAAGCCGGGCCAGCAGAGAGCCCACGCAGCGAATGAACAGGGGATTGCGTATTTTCAATGCACACCCAGGAAAAAAACGAAACACCTTACCATGACAGGCCAGCATCCTGACTGGGTTCAGGAATGTTCGCGAACATGGTATCCGGTTATCCTGTTTGTGTAACCTTCAGTTATCCAGATATCCACAGTCGGAATACCGGTCCAATGTATCCGGCGTCACTCCGGATCGGATAAGACAGCACCGTCGCTGGATTCAGGCCAACATTTCCGGGACCACTTCCGCCGACCGCGGTACCAGGGGTACATGCTGTCCGGTGCGATCAACAAACGTACTGTGCGGATCAATTCCCAGTAAGTGATACATGGTTGCCAGCATCGATTTCGGAGACAAAGGACGATCTTTGACGTCTGCAGCATGCTTGTCCGTTGCTCCAACGACTTTACCGCTGGCGATTCCTCCGCCGGCAAACAAGCCGGAATAAGCACGAGACCAGTGATCTCGCCCGCCACCTTTCGCCTGGTTGAGCTTGGGAGTACGCCCATGCTCACTCAGACATACAATCAGTGTGTCTTCCAGCATACCGCGCTCTTCCAGATCCAGCACCAGTCCTGAAAAGGCCCGATCGAACCCTGGCAGAAGCTGGTCGGTCATCCGGGGATAGTGATTCCAATGCGTATCCCATGCATCTCCCGCAAGGCCATATTCATCCCAAAACACACTCACCAGACTGGTACCGGACTCCAGCAATCGTCGCCCGGCAAGACAGGCCTGACCGAAAAGCGTGTGGCCGTAAAGGTCACGCGTAGACGACAACTCACTGCGTACGTCAAGCGCTCGAACCATTTCAGGATTTTCAAGCAATGAAAAAGCTGTCTTTTGAAAATGGCTCAGGGAACTCCCACTGATCGTTTCGGCAAGATCGTCTCGTACGCGATCAAACTGATCCAGGAGCGACTTTCGTCGATTCATCCGGTCCAGTGTCAGCTCGATCGGAGGTTCCGTACTGGCAATGCGGAAATAACTCTCCTTGGTACAGCCGAGATAGGGGTCATAGCAGTCCACCTTGCGATCCTGTAAGGTCTTGTAAACGGAGCGTGTCGAGTTGCCGACAAACTCCGTCCAGAGAGGATTATAGGCCCCTCCAAGATAAGCTGCGTAGGGACCGGCACGGTGCACTTCACCCACCCGTTGTGTGCTGAACGGAAAGGGCAACGCTACGTTAGCCGCGATACCCGTCTCTGACAACCTTCCATCTCTTTCCATAGCGGCCTGAGCCGCGCTGGTAAAATAGGGATGATGACGCGGATCGTGAGGACTGAGTTCCATCGCGACATCAATCGCAGGAACACCGGTCATTGCAAACGCGACTCCGTGTAGCGGGTACGGATGAGTCAACGAGCGAACCACGGTTACGCGATCCATCATCTTTGCCATTTCCGGCAGATGTTCGCATACATCGAGTCCCGGCAGACTTGAAGATACGGGATTCATGGTACCGCGGATTTCGTCCGGTGCCTCCGGCTTCATATCCACAGTTTCCAGCTGACTGGGTGAACCATAAAGATAAAGTACGATACAGCGTTTCGCACGCCCAAAATTCGCTGACAGGTCGCCCGTACCTGGAACAGGATCTTCGGCCGCAAGCTTTTGATTGAGCCCCAGACCAAGCATACTCAGACTTCCCGCCTGAAGCAGATCACGACGTGTAACGCCCGAACACAATTTCCGCGATTTACTGAGCAGACGAAGCATAAGCTATCTCCCTGACGTACCGGTGACTGTTCATGCTATCGCTGTTATCAAAAACCAACAAGCAGAAAACACGGTCTGGTATCAACCGAATCCAAAAGTCCCACCAAAAATAATGACATCACCGGGGTCATTAATAATTTGAACGAAGCGTCGACTCATCACGCCACCTTGGACTTGTTTTTTCTGCTTTCTGAGTCTGTTGCGCGATCCCGGAACAATTCTGTGCAATTTTTTCAAAAATGCGATTAGCAACAATCCGATGGCCAAGGTCGTTCGCATGAACACCGTCATAGTGAATCATCCAGTCCGTTTCCTGGTAAGCGGAAAGAAGATCCACATAAAGACAGTCCTTCTTTTCAGCAACCTTTCCAATCACCTTGTTAAACTGTCCGAATAAAGCAAGATCCGCATGACTCCATCCTTCACCTCCAACGGTAAAATCATTCATATAATAGGGACCCAGTAACACGATCAAGGGCTCGATGCTTGCCCGGACTCGATCGACCAGTCGGAGTAATTCCTGACGAAACAGTTTTAAAGGAGTACCACCTCGCGCATCGTTTAAACCATATGAAATAACGAGCAGATCCGGATCATGTTCGATCACATGCTTATCCAGCCGTTCGCTGGCTGCCGGTTTTCCGCTGTATGCATAGCAGGGGCTCCTGGTGGAAATAACATTGGCCCCGATTCCTGAATTGAAAACCTGCATTTCCGAGCTCTGGAAATCATTGATCAGATCACCCAGAACCGAAACCCAGCAACGTTCGCGGGAAGTGCTCCACCCTCCCGCTGTGGTACTTTCCCCGAGTGCAACCAGGGTACGAAAAGGATCTGCATGCCGGTCCTTCCGGCGAACAGAACCTTCGATGGAATCGTTTGCATCGGTTCGTCCATGACAGACAGCCTTTCCTGAACAGAAAAGAGCTGAGCCTGCTGCCAGCCAACGGCGCCGTGTCCACGCCGGATGTGTCACAAATTTTTCTTTCATTCTCATCTCCTCCTGATAAAAACCGGCCCACGAATTTATCTGGCTTACCCGATCAGGAAACATCCACCAGTGGCTGGCCAAGGACTTCTTTATAAGGACTCACCCCCAGACCGGGGTCCGTGGAAGCGGCCATCCGCCCTTCTTTGCGTTGCGGAGAACCCGCCGCCACACTGACGGTCACATAGCTGTTAAAATCGGTTGCCGTAAACAGAAACTCAGGTGGTGTACTGTGCGCCAAATGAGCAATGGCAGCTGTGGTGATATCCCCTCCCCAACTATCCTCGATAGTCATGGCATACCCGAGCTGAACACATAAATTTCGTGCCTGTACCGCAGATGTAAGACCGCCAAATTTGCTGATCTTAATGTTCACAACATCCATCGCCAGATCGGAATGTGCCCGTAACAAAAATTCCATACCATCCACGGACTCATCCAGAACGAAGGGATGGCTGGTTCGACGACGAATGGACAGACATTCGTCGTAAGACAAACACGGTTGTTCAATATAGACATCGACATCGTCTACAGCCCGAACCACACGGGCAGCCTCGTGCATGAGCCAACCGGTATTGGCATCGGCCACCAGCTTTTCTCCCGATGACAGGCAGTCGGCAACCGCACGAATTCGAAGAATATCTGTTTCCGGATCAGAGCCCACTTTTAATTGAAAGCGACGGTATCCCTCATCCCGGTAGCCGGTTACTTTCCCGGCCATCTCCTCGGGGCTTTCCTGTGATATGGCGCGGTAAAGAACAAAGTCATCCCCATAACATCCACCCAGCAGAGTTGATACCGGCAGGCCAGACGCCTTGCCCAGGATATCCCAGCAAGCCATATCGATTGCACTTTTCACATAGGGGTGACCTTTCAGTGACCGGTCCATCAATCGATTTAAAACCTGTAAATGGGTCGGATCGGTGCCGATCAGATGAGGAGCCAGTTCGGTAATTCCAGCTCGAACTCCTGCTGCGTAAGCCGGCAAATAGAATGGCCCCAGAGGACAGACTTCTCCATATCCGACATACCCTGAATCGGTTTCGATTTCCACAATCGTACTGTCAAATACTTCAACTGATTTTCCACCTGACCACCGGTAACTTCCTTCATGGAGCGGCAACTCCACCCGATATGCCTTAATGGCTGTTATTTTCATAATACCTGTTTCCTTCATTACTCCTGTCCATGTCCTGTAGCAAGTGAACTTTTCGTACAGGTGAACACGCGTCCCGGTACACAATAAATACCGAAAAAGGGTATCCTATCATGACTGTGCTTCAGACGGTATGCATCGCCTCGGTCCAATAGAAAGGTATTCTTTTCATGTTGTTTCTTAATGCAGAAGACGTCCGTCACTGTCTCCCCATGGCGGCATGCATCGAAGCTATGAAACAGGCCTTTCTTTCATTGATTGAAAATCGTGTCCAGATGCCGCTTCGCACCCAATTGTCACTGGATTGCCATGACGGGACTACCCTGGTCATGCCAGCCTGGATTAATGACGCTTCTCAGCCGGCACTGGCCGTCAAGATTGTTTCGGTTTTTGACCGTAATCCGATTATCGGACACGCACGCATCCAGGCTGCAGTGGTGGTACTCGAACCACAAACGGGATGCCTGAAAGCCTTGATTGAAGGATCCAGCCTGACCGGCATTCGTACTGCCGCTGTCTCCGGCGCCGCGACCGACCTTCTCGCACGCAAAGACAGTCGCACACTCGCCATACTCGGATCGGGCGTACAGGCCCGCACACATATTGAAGCCATGTGTGCCGTGCGTCCCATTGAAACCGTATGGATTTATGCACCCACCTCAGCGCATGTCGAGTCCCTCATTCTTGAATTGACCAGCCGGGGAGCAATCAACGCCAATCTGCATGCGGCTGATTCCGCAGCATCCGCAGTAAGCCAGGCGGATATCATTTGTACCACCACCACCTCAGCGGTGCCGGTGTTTCACGATAAAGACCTGAAACCCGGCGTACACATTAACGCTGTGGGATCCTATACCCCGGAGGCCCGTGAGATACCCTCCGAAACCGTTGTCCGGGCCCGCGTGATTGTCGATGACCGTCATGCTGCATGGAATGAGGCCGGCGACCTCATCCAACCATTGGAATCGGGCCTCATCGACCGTGATCATGTCCTTGCATCACTGGGAGAACTCGTAGCGGAAACCGCTATCGGTCGTACCAACGATCAGGATATCACTCTGTTTAAATCAGTCGGACTCGCGGTACAGGATGCCATGGCGGCCCGTCTGGCACTTCTACAGGCAGCGATACAACAGCGCGGCCAGACCCTGAACGGATAACTGATATCAGGAAAATCGGCTCGGCAGTATGCCCCCGCCCTGCAAACCGTGTTTCAAATCGGGAAAACCACAAGGATCATTCCGGTTTTCTTCGCGTCATTACTGTACAGACACCTTCCTAATAGTAGACTCCACAGAAATAGACCGTACACTAGTGTTTCTTCGGTTCGCTATTTGAATACTTTCGATGACCCGAAACCTCGCCCTGCAGGAGAAATACCACGTGCGCAAAAGTAAAGTAAATCAGAAGCTCAAGGCAGGTAAACCCGTCCAGATGTGCAGTCTCGGACACTTCAATCCCCCCTACATCCGCCATGCAAGCCATTGTGGATTCGACTGCATATGGCTGGATACCGAACACCGAGCTATGGAAGCCCGTGAGATTCAGTCTCTGATGGCTTTTTTCCATCTGTTTGATATCGATTGCATGCTGCGGCCTCCAACACTCGAACCGACCCTGCTTTACCGGTACCTGGAAGATGGGGCAACCGGCCTCATGATCCC
>CAXEIY010000113.1:0-19489 GCA_963996245.1 uncultured Planctomycetia bacterium
GTCCTGTGCGTCAACGTGCACAGTTGAAAAGAATAGACAACCCGTGATCAGTAATAGGACACGTGAGCGTGTTAAAGGGTTTCTGTTTGCGTGAGCACACAGAGTTGGCTGCATGAACATCATTTGGATCTCCAATCAGACTGGCTGGTTTGCACGGCAACCAACGAAACGACCGATATTAAATTCGTAGGGCAATCCATTGTTGGCATCGAATGGACACGGGTCAAGAAAGTTGCTGTGGTTGTGCTTTGTGGGTGTTTGAGAGAGGGGATGGATGTGTACCTGATCAGAACTAATGTTGGTATTCCAACTTATTACCAGCCCTCCCGTATAGATCGAAAAAGATGTTCTTTTTGAAACCCGGTAATACAACAGCCCGGAGATGTAGAGTGAAGGGACCTTGGGTTTTTTACAATGTGACAGCGTTTCGACTGTATGGATTTGTGGGTAGTAATCCATGCTGTTGTCAACCGTGTACCGGGAGGTCATAAAGGCAACATTTCCAGCCAGTGTGATGATTCTTTGCGATCACTTAGCTGGATGAAAACCAGATGTTTCCAGCGTGGATCCCCCATGGCTTTTTGGAACTGAGATCGACGCTCCCCATGACAGCGCCATGACCAGGCTACGACCGACTTCTGAGGGTCAAATCGGAAAAGATTACTCCACGATTCATGATTCCCATTCCACAGAGTCCGTCTCGTGAAAAGTCTTACAAGCGTTCTTCCGATTACCGCAGACATGTTGAGGAGACGAGGTGGATCAAGCCACACGACCGTGTCTGCCTTTGACCATACCGTATCCAGAACCTGGCTATAATTACCATCGATGATCCAGTACGAATTTGCCTCCATGAATATCGCAATTCGCTGACGGAAGTCATCTTCAGCAAGTGGCGTCCAATCTGCCTGATGCATTACGGAGTCCAGTTCCAACAGAGGAAAACCCAAACGTTCACTCAGTTGACGAGCCAACGTCGTTTTTCCACTTCCAGTATTTCCCACTACGGAGATACGTTCCATCTACAGAATCCGTTTGATTGGAACCCAACCGAAGAGGTCTCGTCAGAAAATAGCCGATAGCAACCGCAACACGATTCCAAATTCGGTGGGGGATTGTATGTTGTTTTCCAGTTCATAATCAAGAAATCACACACCTCACGAGCGTTGATTGCCTGGTGATTATTTTGGATCCAACGTCTGAGTAAGAAAACTTACCAAGTCTGACATTTGACGAATATCAATTTGATTTTCAAAACCTTCTGGCATGAAAGAGAGTCCTGTACTGCGCAAGGACTCGATCTGCAGTCGCAATAGTCTTACCTCACTTCCATCCACACGTCTCAGAGATATGCTGTTTTCCGTGTCATCCACTATCATGCCATTCCAGATTCGTCCTTGGTTTGTGGTGAGAACGTAGCTCATAAAAGGAGATTCCACTTTGCGATTTGGCTCCAGAATGTCTGTGATGATTTCTTCAGCTGGACGTTTGGATAAATCGGTGAGATCACCACCAATCAGATTCCCCAGTTTTCCGAACGTATGACAGGCCGCACACTGGCTTTTGAAGATTGCTTTGCCACGACCCGGATTTCCCGGTGTTTTAAGGGCATCCAGATATTGGATTATCAAACCCTGTTTTTTCGTTGTGGTTACATGAGGACGTAAATTCCTTGCTCGAACTTGGATACTTAGGTCGGAATTGGTCATCAGACGTGTAAGGTATCGGTTACTGAAAACTCCCGATACCAGAGTTCCGGCTTCATAGGCATCCAGTGTTCTCACGATCCAGGATTGTCGTGACAATAAGGTTTCCATGGCGCGCGAGCGTAAGCCAGGACTCAAACCTACCCATGATTTTAACAGAACATCGAAAACCGCATCAGAATCCATTCGGTCCAAGGTTGCAATGGCCGCCATCTGAACGGACACCGGTTGTCGGCTCTGAAGAAGACGGATAAACAGAGACTGTGTTTTTGCCGTATCGAAGTCGGCAAATTGCAGTGTGTGAATAGCATTTACACGATCATCAGACGGCTGGTTTGAATCTTGTGCAATTTTCGCGGCGTCTTCGATCCATCTGGACAGCAACCGACGAAAATTGTTGGTCTTTTCGGTTGAAAAGAACTTTTCCAAATCAAGACCTGCCCCCTGCAGGATCTTTTTCATCAGGACTTGTTCGTTTTCAGACAGGTTCTGCAACCCCTTGATGACAAAAAGCAGGTCTTTTCTCTGCTTCTGTACGCTTGCCTGGAACGCCAGCGAGATTAAGAATGACGCTGCAGAAGGACTATTGCGATAACTTTTGTCCGTCACGAGTTCAAAAAATATTTCACCGCTGCCTTGCCATAAAGCGCTCTGGACGGCTGTTCGAACCCATGGGTTTTCACCGTCCTGCTTTACCAGAGCGACCAGTGTCTGATCTCGGTCAACACCAGTAAAAGCACCCAATGAAAAAGCGAGTTGAAATCGCACGTCAGGATCTTTGTCATGGGCCATCGAACAAAGTGTGTCACAGATTGTCGTGGAAAATGGCGCTACCAACTCTGACAAGCGAATCGCATGTATCCGTACTAAACTATCGGGGTCTGACAGAGAGCGGAGCAAGGTATCTGGATCAAGCTGTCCCAGACCTCGCAACGCGTACAGGGCATGAATACGGCCGAGCGAATTTTCAGACTGCAGTGCAAGGCATCTTATCTCTTCAACTACTTCAATCGATTTTCGTTCGTAAAGCAGACGTGCCGCCGTGTCACGGTGCCAGCCATTTGGATGCCCCAGCATGGGAACCCAATCTTTTGGCTTAGAGGGCCACATTGGAATCGTTTCAGGTGACGGATTATCTTCAGGATGGCTCTCGGTGCTCTTTGGCGAATCAAAGACGATCCGGTAGATACGTCCGAGTTTGGTGCCGTTGCTAGGCTCTAATTCTTCTAACATTCGGGGAGGGATGAATGCGGCACCTTCGATAATCTCACGATACATATCCACGACATACAAATTTCCATCGGGTGCATTGGCCAGCTGCACCGGCCGAAACCAGGGATCTCGTGAAGCGAGAAATTCAACCTTGTTATCAACTCGTGTCGCTGTTAATTCCAAACCAGACTTCTGAAGAGTGGCACGGTACACCAGATTGTTGGCAACTTCTCCAACAAACAAATTTCCTTGAAATTCGCAAGGCCAGCTATTGCCACGATAAATGGTAATGCCGCTGGCAGAAGTAAAGAGGCCACCGGGCACGCGCTGCTCGTCGTTCTCAGGAAGAGACGCTCCGGTGTTCCGAGAGCGAAAGATACGCCACGGTTCCAGGGGACTGATTCGGTTCAAACGCATCAAGCGGCCTTCGTGGTGAATGTCAATCAGGGGATTCGGAGGGGCAAAAAAAGGATTGCGCGCCGTATATCGACCGTCGTACATGAGCATCTGCATGGGATAAATATTCGAACACAAAAAAGTGCGGCCTCTGTTATCCATACTCATTCCATGCTGACCACCGCCGCTCATTAATTCAAAGTTTTCCGTTCGTGGGTCCAGGATTACCTGACGCCCCCTTACTGGGGTCAGGGGATCTTCCGGACGACTGGGTCGGCGAATGGCGCCACCGGAAAAACTGGTGGCAATATGAATTCGATTGTCCAGGCCCCAGCGAAAGGAATTAAGAAGACCTCCACCCGCGAAATCACGGCCAAAACCTGTTAACACCACTTTCTGAACATCGGCACGACCGTCATCGTTGGTATCTTTACAGTAGAGAACGTCCGGTGACGCTCCGACAAAAACTCCTCCGTCATAACAGAGGACAGCCGTGGGAAACTCAATGTTCTCAAGAAAAACCGTAGCCTGGTCAAAACAACCATCTCTGTTGGTGTCCTTGAGCAGCTTGATAGAACCCGACGCTTCCAATGGGGACTTGAAACTATAGTGATTGAATTCAGGGTACTCGACCACGTAGAGATTACCGTTAGCGTCAAAGTCAATCGCAACGGGATCTCGTATCAATGGTTCGGATGCAACCAGCTCGATGTGAAATCCTGAAGCAAGCTGAAAACCATTGATGGTTTGGTTTGGCTCAGTTGGTTCCACACGTGACACGGGTGGTGGAGGTTCCTCATCTATAACAGCAGCTCCGGAAATCGTTGCCTGTATCGCCACCAAACCTAGCAGAAACCATTTCAAGTCAATCGGTTGCCCTATGGGGCGCCCGAGACACAGTATCAGGGAATAGATCCTGGTTAATCGACCCATCACTACCTCTTATTCCCTTGGAGGTGAACATGAATCTATGCAGCATAACCGGGTATCGCCGGATGAAGAATACCAGGTTGCGTACGAGATTATGGTGACACCAACAACTGTGACTGATGCAGTTCCAGTGCAAATAACAAAGCCATTGCTCCACCTCGGTCATCCGACCCGAGTATTGCCGTTCGATTATAATAATCCCCAACGGATCGCTGTTTTCCTGTGCCCGTACAAACATCAAACAACGTTCCATCAGAGCTGATTCGCGACCGAATAGCATGCCACGCCTTTTCGACAGCAGAACGATACTTTTGTTCTGACAGCCACCCGCGTCGGATTCCTCGTGTCATGGAAAACCCGATCATACAGGTGCTCGTAAATTCTGTATAGGAGTCCTCATGATCGACAATCTGATGCCAGCATCCAGAAATATCCTGATAACCAACCAGTGCATCGAGGTGTCGTATCGTTTCCTTCACCAACTTGTTGTAACCCGGAAATTCCGATGGCAAATCACTCAAACACAACGCTTGTCCCAATGCAGGAAAACCGTTCCCTCTTCCCCAGGCCGTTTCATCCAAGGGCGAGTGTCGATAGATACCATCACTGCGCAAATTTAGTTTGCGGGTGTTGGAAAGATGCTTCATGCACAAAGTAAAGTATCGGCTGTCGCCCGTTAATCGCCCCATCGCAGCCAGAATCGGCCCACCCATGAAAACAGCATCACTCATTTCTACATGAAAAGGCATCAGAAACCCCGGACTCCTGAGAGCGTCTTTCCCATCTCTGAACGGAAGATCCGATGCTCGACGAGCTGCTTCGAGATATTTCCTTTGTGCTGCCTGATCATCGATCAACGAGGCTAAGTCTGTAAAAATAAGATGTCCGGCAATGCTGCTACCATTTTTCGGCGTGGAATCTTCACCACCATCCAGATACGGTTGCACCAGCGACTGAACATACTGTATCTGGTCGTAGTCTTGCTTATCCACGGCATAGCGCAGTCTGGCCATCACTGCTAGTGAAGGAATGTAAGCCACACTGGATAAATGATCGCCATAATGCTCCAGAAGCTGACGGATAACAACTTCAGGAGAGCGGCGACTTCGTGATTTGCGATGTGCAGCCGCTTCCGAAACAATGGACGGTGTTTCTTTTATAACCTTGCTGAGGATAACGCTCAAATCGTCTGCCAGATGATCAACAGGCCCTTCCCATAACAGAAATGGAATACGTCCGAACCCGACAATCGAGTGGTTCGCAGCAGCCGCTGCCAGGGAGTCCACAGGCCACTGCTTTAGGGGAAATGGGACGGTGTGTTCGGGCAGGTAGTGATTCTGTCCGACTGACAGACCACCTTTGCATTCTGGAGAAATGACAAGTTCAATTCCCAGATCGGGTCCCTGAAGGCCCAACCATCGCCAGATGTGCTGAGCGTAGGCATTGGGGGTATTGTACGCGGTTCCAGAAGGTGGAAAGGTTGTTATTTCCGGTTCGCTTCCTCGATTGGCATCCGGATTTTGATCGGAAGCTGGGTATACGACCGCAATGGCAAGGCGGTTTGCATAGGTGTCCGCATAGCGTTTACAGAATATGTCCAGTACGTGTTTGCCCGACCACGATGACGTTCTCTGAGGACGCACCAAAATGGCAATTCGACGCAGGTCTGTATTTGGATCATGCCAGTTATCAGAATAAAAAACCGGGATCCTCTTCCCGCTCCAGGTTGCACCTAGCACTGATGTGGTACCAGCATTCACACTGCACTGATCCCCTGTCAGGACAGTGAAGAATCCCAACAGAATGGGCAGAAATCGTAACCATAGTTGTTTTGTCATCGGTGTATCCAGCTTCATGCAAGAATCTTCCACTTATCGATTAGTTACTACATGAGGATTAACACGCATGTGTCAAACACACGGAAAAAGTCCAGCATCCGTCCTTCTAATGCAACGTGGGACACTTCTTGCCATCTAAAAGCCGACGGAACGGATTCTGGTATCGGATGCCATTATGACTAATCATCATCTGGAAAACATCAGGTTTCCCTATGTAATTAGTCTCCTCTGTTATGAGGGATTGTGATTGCTCAACAAGATTACATTACCATCGCTACAACGGATCTATATCCGGGTAACCCATCTCCATAGGCAGTAATCTGCGTATCAGGCATCCATATGATGAAGTCCATTCATATTCCGGGAATTGCGGCAATCTGAATGGAGAAAATAAGTAATTGTTACTGAAGTCGAGTACAGGTACTATCATCGGATGATGTATAGGCAACCATGATTTCTCGTAGTACCGGTATCAAGAATGATGTGTTTCAGGAAATCACCCGGTTACTTTGGACTGCTTTCTGATCGACAGAAAACCTGACTGCGAGTTATTGCTCTTTAACATGACGGATAACCATGTGGACCCCTAACCAGTCCCTCTGAAAGAATCCGAACATTGGGAGCTGCTCTCAGACCGAAACAGTACCTGATAAAACCTCCCTTCACCCACCTTTAAGCATGGAGCTTCCGTTATGGATCGACGTCAATTTCTCAGAAATTCAGCTGTAACAGCAGGCTCGGCTGGCGCTACCTTTGCACTCCAGGAGTCTCTGCAAGCTACTTCGTCGGCTAGAAAAGGAAAAACATATCGAGTAGGGATTATCGGCAGTACCGGAAAAGGGAACTACGGACACGGTCTCGATACCGTGTGGAAAAGTATTCCTCAAGTGCAAATCGCAGCCGTTGCGGATGACAATCCTTCCGGACTGGAGCAGGCCATCACTCGAACCACAGCACCCAAAGGTTATCACGACTATCGGCAGATGCTTGGCAAGGAACAACTTGACATAGTCGCGGTCTGTCCCAGATGGGTTGATCAACATCACGAAATGGTCATGCACTGTGCTTCGCACAACTGCCATGTCTACATGGAAAAACCATTTACACAGACTTTGGAAGATGCCGATGACATTATTCAGGCTTTTCAATCTAAGAATCTTAAGCTGGCTATTGCCCATGTCAATCGATATCGATCACAGGTAGCGCATGTCAAAAAACTGATATCAGATGGTGTTTTAGGCAACATACTGGAAGTTAGAGGAAGAGGAAAAGAAGACCGTCGAGGTGGAGGTGAAGATCTCTGGGTACTTGGGACTCATGTACTGGATCTCATGCGATTGTTTACAGGAGATGTTGAAACCTGTTATGCACAGGTTTTATCGGATGGCAAATCCATTGCTCGGGAAGATGTGATCGATGGCAATGAAGGCTTGGGATTACTGGCCGGAGATAGTATCAACGCCATGTATCGATTTTCGAATGGTGTCACGGGACATTTTTCGTCCCATCGTAACCAGCGCGGCGATTCCAGTCGATTTGGTATTAAGATATTCGGTTCACTGGGTGTGCTTGAATTTCTCTCTGCCGGGCCGGTACACCTGCTAGTGGATTCTGCGTGGTCTACGGCACGAAGTAAACCCGACTGGATTCCCTTGTTACCCAATAACACACCAGAAGGAAATGAAGCAGCTGTGTTGGACTTGATACAGGCTATTGAGATGGATCGACAGCCTATTAGTGGAATGTATGATGCGCGCGCTGCCACTGAAATGATTGTCGCCGTATTCGAATCGCACCGACTGGGAAAACCAGTGAGTTTCCCCCTCAAGAATCGTCAGAATCCCTTATCGATGCTGTCATCACGCGGAATCTGAGAAACAGGTGCCATACCAGGCCAGGACTTTTGCTTTTCAACCGGTTTGGGTCAGTCGTAGAGCGGCCAGACATATAGGATCATAGGCAGACTGACAACTACAACCAGTATCTCAAGTGGTAGCCCGATGCGCCAGTAATCACCGAACCGATAGCCTCCAGGCCCCATAATGATCGTATTGTTCTTATGACCTATGGGTGTCAGGAATGCACAGGAGGCAGCAATTGCTACGGCCATAAGAAACGGATCGGCGCTAGCGTCAAAATGATTGGCTAGACGAATCGCTATCGGCGCAGCAATAAGGGTTGTCGCGACATTATTAAGAATGTCTGAAAGTGTCATCGTAACTGTCATTAGAAGTGCCAGAACGGCAAGAACGGGCAACCCCTCTGGCAAACCCTTCGTCAATCGTTCTGTCAGATCAATTATCAGCCCGGCTATTAAGTCGGTACCACCGGTTGTTTCCAACGCCGTGCCTATGGGGATCAGCGATCCAAGAAGCAGGATAACTGGCCATTCGACGCACTTGTAGAGCTGTGACAACGGCACCAGACCATAGAGCACATACACTACTGCGGTCATTGCTAATACAACCGGAAGATAAAATATGCCCAAACTTGCCAGAAGTATCGCAGCCGCAAAAACAGACATGGCTGCCCACGATTTGTGACGCTGTATCAGTCGCAAACCACGATCTGCCAATGGCAGACAACCCAACCAGTCTACCACTTCCTGCATGCGTTCTTCAGGACCTAAAAGCAGGAGGATGTCTCCGGCTCGAATTCTAAGTTTTCGGACCCGTTCACGGAAAGGACGTCCCTGCCGTGATACCCCCAAGAGGGTTACTCCCTGGCGATACGCAAGACGCATTTCCAGTGCTGAGCGTTTCTCGATTTTGGCCCCGACCGGAACGACAGCTTCAATAAGTGTGAGTGTCTCGCTGACCAGACCACCATGGCGTTCTGCTCCAGAGTGTTTCAATCCCATAACGCCGATAAATGTGTCCATTGCTTCGACGCCACCTTCGATAATCAAAAGATCGTTTACTCGCAGTTTTTCGTTGCGTGCAGATCCTGGTAGTCGCCTACCATTTCGGATAAGTCCCAGAATAGCTACATCATTTTCATCGGCCCGTGTGTAAAGATCTCGAAGACGTTGGTCGACCAGATCTGATTTTTCAGGAACTTGAAGTTCCGCAATGTAACCGTCCAGATTCTGGAGTTCATCTCTCACATTTAGCTGTGTTCGTTTTTCTGGCAGCAAACGCCATCCAACCAGCGTGACAAACAGAATTCCAACAACAGCAACCACGATACCGACCGGCGAGAAGTCAAACATTCCGAAGGGCTCGCCCAAACTTTTTTCACGAAATGTAGCTACAACAATATTGGGAGGTGTGCCGATGAGCGTTACCATTCCTCCCAGGATGGTGGCAAATGACAACGGCATGAGAGTCAGGGACGGACTACGCTTGGCGCGTGACGCGGCTTCCATATCGACGGGCATGAGTAGTGCCAAAGCCGCAACGTTGTTCATGATCCCTGAAAGCAGTGCACCCACAGCAGACATGATTCCAATATGCGTCTGCAATCCTCGTGTTGCACCAATTACGTACTGCGCCAGCAACTCGATTGCACCTGAGTTGGCGAGTCCACGACTGACGATCAATACCAACGCAATAATCACGGTTGCGGGATGGCCAAATCCGGAAAAGGCTTCATCTTGTGGAACCACTCCAGTAAGGAGGGCCACAATAAGAGCCCCAAAGGCAACGAGATCATAACGAACACGCCCCCACAAAAGCATGAGAAAGAGACCACTCAGCAATGCAAACAAAATTAGTTGAGCTTGATTCACGTTCTTAACAGCCTCAAATTGAATGCAAAGACGGACACATCAGCCTTGCGGGTCCTAACCTTCTTTTCACGGCGTTGTTCCATTCAGGTGAGCGTACCTTCTAGCATATTATGATCCCTGACCACAGCTAGGGGTATGTCGTTTTGGAGACCCGACACGCGAGTCCTCCACCCACCTGTCTCGTATATTCGGTTCACAGTACTAAAATAGAACTTGTTGAAAATGTGTTGTTGACCATCTTGTCCTGCATGCAACGGCTTTTCCCCTCGGACAAATCTGCACAGCCGGTACTTCAGTCCTGTCGACACGTGGTTCAATAACCCAACGGAATGCCTGCTCACACGCGTTTCGTTTTATCCTGACACTTCCGGACAATCAGTAGGCAAGGTCACACCTTAAAGGTGCAACGGTTCATGAATTGTGTACGGATTAAATCGTGCACGGCAACCGTCTACAACGACATTGGGACAGCCTTCGGAGATCCGTTGGTTGACTATCCCTGCTTGCAGCAACAGGTAAAACCACATACTATTCTGTTCAGATCACTATGCCATGATTTACCTGACCATTCAACCTGGCTGGACGGAGTAACTGACCCATGATCGGAATTTCCCACCGTCGGAATCGTTGTTATATTCTTTCTGCTATGCTTGGATTGCTGCTTAACGGCATACTTGAGGCCCAGGAAACAAGTGATGTTTTTTCACTCAACTTGCGTACTCAGGAACGTACTTCAGCGAACAGTAATCGATTCCACACGGTTTCACGTCACGAAACCTGGTCCCCGTCCGAGACTGCCGTCATCGTGTGTGATATGTGGGATCTCCATCACTGCTTGAATGCAACACGCAGAGTAGGTGAACTGGCACCGCGAATGAACCAGGTCCTCCACTCAGCTCGATCCCGAGGCGCCCTGATCATTCATGCCCCAAGTAGCTGCATGGATCCCTATGAAAATCACCCGGCACGCCAACGTGCTTTGGCGACACCCAAGGCAGCGAACCTTCCAAAAGACATCGGGCAATGGTGTTATCAGATCACGCAGGAAGAAGGAAAAGTGTATCCGATTGACCAATCCGATGGTGGTGAAGACGATGATCTTGTAGAGCATGCACAATGGGCTCAGATGCTTTCCTCGATGGGCCGTAATCCCCGCGCACCTTGGAAATCACAAACGGATGCATTAACTATCGAGGACCAGGATGTTATCAGTGACAATGGAGAAGAAATTTGGAATGTTCTGGAATCAGAAGGCATCAAGAATGTCATTCTCGTTGGAGTCCATACCAATATGTGTGTTCTGGGACGTCCGTTCGGACTTCGGCAAATGGCTCAAAACGGCAAGAACGTTGTACTTATGCGTGACATGACTGACACCATGTACAACCCCGGACGAGCACCTTACGTCAGTCACTTTACCGGCACCGATCTGATTGTGGAACACATCGAAAAATGGGTATGTCCAACCATCACCAGCAACCAACTCATTGGTGGTAAGCCTTTCCGGTTTGACAAAGACCGCCGTCGGCACCTGGCTATCGTGATGGCCGAACGGGAATACCGAACCAATGAATCCTTACCTGATTTTGCACGAGCTCATCTTGGAACAGACTTTCGTGTCAGCTATGTCTACGCGAACGACGAGGTTAGAAACGACCTCCCAGGAATTAACATCCTTCAGGAAGCGGACCTGGCCCTTATTAGTGTTCGCCGGCGGGCATTACCGGAACACAAAATGAGCGTACTTAGGGAATTCATCGAAAGTGGAAAGCCGGTTGTGGGAGTTCGAACTGCCAATCACGCTTTTTCGCTACATAATGAAACGCCGCCTGAAGGGCTTTCTACATGGGAGTCTTTTGACGAAGATGTATGGGGTGGACACTACACTGGGCACCATGGAACTGGACCCGCAGTTCAGTTGAGTCCGTCCGTTGAAATGATACACCACGCTATTCTGCAAGGAGTCAACCTTTCAGATCTGGAAGGCAAAGGGTCTCTTTACAAGGTCATGCCACTTAAAGATTCAACGACCATATTGCTGACAGGATTGATTCCGACAATCTCTGAAGAGCCGATTGCATGGACCAACGTTACGCGATGGGGAGGACGCGCGTTTTATACTTCACTTGGCCATATCGAGGATTTCCAACAACCGGCAATGAACAGACTGCTTAAAAATGCCATTTACTGGGCGGCTGAAATTCCGATGGTCAGCGGAGTGGCTGCTGCAAAATAGAAAACGTGATATCAGCAGTCTCAATCACGACATAGGAACGGATGTAAGGCGGTAATCCACCGAGACATTTCGTGAAAAGCAATTGGCAGTCTGTTCTGTCAAATACGCACTCAACGTTGACCTCAAAGGTAAAAGAACGGTAACTTAGGATTTTTGTGTGTTGAAGGCAGGGATACCAGGACTTTCCTGCTTTCCGAATACCAGCGTTCAAGATCGTTCTATTGGCAGAGTGAATCATGGATGTGACACTCGATTCCCGTCCACGTTTTTCTGTGATCATTGCAACCTACAACTACGCGCACTTTCTGCCACGTGTACTGGCCTCTGTTTTTGCGCAGACTTTCACCCGTTACGAAGTTCTTGTCATTGATGATGGATCGTCCGATAACACGGCAGCAGTCCTCAAGCCTTATCTAAACCGAATTGTGTACCTCCACCAGGAAAATCAAGGGCAGGGGGCAGCGCATAATTACGGAATAAAGCGGGCTACGGGAGAGTACTGCTTCTTTCTTGATGCAGACGATGAACTTTTACCGGACGCTCTGTCTCATTTTGAATCATCGCTGGTCGAAAACCCAGGCATCCCAATTGTTTTCGGCAGTTATATCTCGGTTAATTCTGACGGAAAGCAAGTATTGCGTGAAAGCAGGACGCTTCCACCAGATCGCAAGCAAGCGTTCAAAGCATTTCTTCGAAAAAAAGCAATCGGACTTAAACACAGTGGTGCGATCGTTTCCCGTCAGTGTTTTGCGCGAATCAAATACCCTGTCGAAATACGCAACCATGTCGATATCGTGATTTTTGGATTACTGTTAGCACACTATCCTACAATGGCGATCAAGCCTCCAATCGCTAAAAGCCATACACATTCCGAGCGGAACCGCAAGAATTTGAAACGCGTTACTGAAACCGGTATTTCCGTTGTAGACGCCATGTTCAACCCGGACCACATGCCTGAAGAGTTGATGTCACTGAAAAACCTTTACAAACAACAGCGCCTATTATCATTAAGTCGTACGGTGTTCGATGCCGGTGACTACCCAAGCAGCCGACAATACTTCCTGCGCGCTTTCATGATCAATCCATTCGTGCTGTTCTATTGGAAATATTCCAAACGTTTTTTTTCCAGTTGGTTCCGTTGAAATCACCATATTGCAGAACACTCTTCAAAAGGTATCCGTGGCGGTTCAAGAGGTGCGGAATTATCCTGCTGAACACGGCCCACCACCAGAACAGGGTGAACCGGACCCACTCGAATTAACAGAGCAGTTTGGCCATCCCGTTATGGAATCAAAGAAACCATCAACTCAAGATAGAATGGACAACCTGACCTTCAACATCGGTCAACCGAAAGTCGCGACCGCTGTAGCGGTACGTTAACCGCTGATGATCGATTCCAAGCAGATGTAGAACCGTAGCATGAAAATCTTTCATTAATACTTTGTTTTCGGTGACATAATACCCAAGCTCATCTGTTGCACCGTAAACCGTTCCGCCCCGAATACCGCCGCCGGCCATCCAGATGGAAAATGCATGAGGATGATGATCACGACCGTCGGAACCCTGGGCAGCCGGTGTACGACCGAATTCGGTTGCCCATATCACCAGAGTCTCATCAAGAAGACCACGTCTTTTTAGATCTGTCAGCAAGGCAGCTATCGGTTTGTCTACTTTGGGTGCCAGTCCCCCATGATTGCTTTCCAATCCACCATGAGCATCCCAGTAATTGCGGGGATGGCTGTGATTGATCTGTATGAATCGCACTCCTGATTCCGCCAGGCGACGGGCGATGATGCACTGGTATCCAAAGTCTTCTGTTACAGCATGATCGAGTCCATAAAGCGTTTGGCACTCACGGGTTTCACTGGCTAGATCGAACACCTCGGGGGCTGCCATCTGCATACGAAACGACAGTTCAAATGATTCAATTTGAGCCTGTAGCCTTGCATCTTCGTTTCGGATTGCGAGATGGCGAAGGTTGTGTTTTTTTAGAAAATCCAACTGCATTCTTTGAAGGGATGTGATGGACTCGGAGGGGATGAGGTTGTTAATTTGTGCACGCCGTGGAGCTGTATTGCCATCTCCAAATGAGGTGCCCTGGTAAACGGCCGGCAAGAAAGCCGCTCCGTAATTCTGGCTTCCGCCATGATAGGTGCTGGGGCTTAATGTGATAAATCCGGGCAGATTTTGATTCACCGAACCCAGTCCATAGAGGGTCCAGGCTCCCAGACTGGGGCGAATCATCACGCCGTCGCCCGTATGCAGTAACAGCGAAGCGCCACCATGTGCCACCTGATCACCATTCATGGAACGAACAATTGCAATGTCATCGACACAGGATCCAATGTGTGGAAACAGATCACTTACCGGAATGCCGCTCTCACCATAATTTTTAAATTTCCATGGAGAACGGAAAATAGTACCGGTTTCTGCAAAATTAAAATCCGGCTTTTTGATAGGGGATGGCTGGCCGTGCAATCGATCCAGTTCGGGTTTAGGGTCAAAGGTATCAACATGGGAAACACCACCATGCATAAAAAGGAAAATGACGCACTTCGCCTTTCCGGAATGATGTAGTCCGGTGGACTGTTTTGAATCAGATTGAGCAGTCGATTCTGCGGCAAGCATCCCCATTAATGCCGTATGTCCAAACCCACAAGCCACATTACGTAGTGCCTGCCGACGATTACACCGATGTTCCAATGAGGGTTTAATCAACATAAATAAACTCGTTCATACAAAACAATAACTGAGCATAACTCTGCCATGCTAACAGGGTGGCCTCTTCTTGTGGATACCCTTGACGACGCATCTCATCAACGTACTGTCCGAGGTAATTTTTTGCATCAGACCTTTCCTGATCGGTCGGCTGACGGCTAAAACATAATTGGAACGCCGTGGTAATCTTCTTTTCATTGTCAGGTGTGGGGATTGACAAGAGTCGATGGGCAAACTGCAGGGCGTAACTCCGGACAAAGTGGCTGTTCAGCATGAACAAGGCTTGTTTCGATACAATACTTTCATTACGACGAGTCGTTACCGCATTAGGATCTGCGGTGTCAAACAGGCTGCCTATTTCCAGCAGACCATTCCGGATTACCGGCAAATATACCGTTCTGCGATTGCTGGTGAATGCCTTGACCTCATAGATATTTGCAACAGAAGCCAGGCCTAGCTGACGACTGACGGTTTCTCCTTGATCATAAAGATGCATTATAGCCGTACCTTCACCACCATCATCGCGTTTCAGTTTCCCGCTGACCATCAGAATAGCATCACGAATTACTTCCGCGTCATTGCGACGGCGTGGGTATTTCCAGAGCAACGTGTTATCTGGATCGACTATCATGGGGTCCTTCGAAACTGACGAAGCCGATGGGCCTTCACTAAAAGAAGACTGCTGATACACCGCACTGAGCAGGATGAGTTTGTGCAATGCTTTCAGAGACCACCCGGATGCAATAAACCGTGAGGCTAAATAATCCAGAAGATCGGGATGGGTTGGCAATTGGCCGCGTTTACCGAAATTGTCACTTGTAGCGACCAGGCCACGGCCGAAATGGTATTGCCAAACGCGATTCACCATTACGCGGGCAGTGAGCGGGTGGTCGTTGCGAGCTATCCATTGTGCTAATTCAAGGCGACCGCTTTCACTGGTTTTAAGAGGAGTTTGGTCAGCTCCTGAAATAGCGGCCAGAAAACGAAGGGGAGCTGGCTCTCCAAGTTGAAATCGATTGCCACGATTGTGCACACGCAGGGGACGACTACCGAGTTCTTTGGGGGCCATCACGGTGATGGGGGGGCTCTTCTTTTGTATCGCCTGCCGTCGCTGATCCGTATCCCGTAACCGTGCCTGAAGTGTCCGAAAAGTCTGGTCCACGTTATTGAGATAATACCTGGTCACACTTTCTTTTTGTGATTCCGATCCAGATGAAGCAATCATCGCAACCTTTGCAGCGAGTGAAACATAATCGGTTTTGATGCCATATTTTACAGTGAGATAATGGCCTACTTGACTGTGTTCGACTTCCGTTAGGTCACGGTTAACCAGCAGAATTTCCGCTACATGGGTAAAGGATCGATGAGTGGGAACCTTACTTTGAAAATAATTGCTTCCTACTACCAATGGAGTCGATGCCTGGGTCATCAAGTCCTGTTCTGGAATAAAAGTGCCTTCTATCAATCCATTTACCCAGAAAGTCGTTTTCGACTCTCCTCCAGATTCCGCTTGCGTGTGCTTTTGCACAAAAAGCACGGGCTCACCATTTTGCTGGATCAAACGGTGTCCCTGGAAGTCATTGTTACCATAGGCCATGGAGACTTTTCTCTCGACAAACTGATAGAGATTCCATCGGCGTGTACCCGAGAAATCTCCCCAGCTGACCACCTGTGAAATACGCGGTTCCGAATCAGGGCTTTTCGAGCTTTGTAGTGGCACATTTACGACAAACAGAGTACGACCACGATTTCCATTCGGTAGATCGCGCGGAACTTTGCTTAATAGTGTCTGGTACCCATCATTGCCAAATCGGACCGCCGGTCGACCATTGACTGCCTCCGGCACATAAGTCGGCGCACGGTCCGGATGAACCGGTAACAGGTGATTCCCCTTTGAACTCCGATCATCCCACCGGATAACAGGTGCTCCATCAGTGGGGGCTGTGTTCGATTGCCCGGTCATCACATCACTTGCTTCACACCACAGTACCAGATCCTGTCTTACCGAATCGGGCAGAGTTACTGCAGTTGAATGGTCTCCTTGTTGAAGTTTCTTCTCCCAGGCCATCTGGTCTACTGAAACAGTATTGAGCCGTTGCTGTAATTGCACCTTGAGCTTATCTCGGATAGACCGCAGGGACAGGAGCTTGGCTTTTTGTTTGGCGGTATATTGATCAACAGATTGCTCGTACCACATGGAAGTGGGACCGGTATTACCATTGATGACTTCAATCCCTCGAAGGATACCTGCTAAGGAATAGTAGTCTTGAGTGGGAATCGGATCAAACTTGTGGTCATGACATCGAGCACAGGAAATCGTCAAAGCCATAAAACCACGACCGATCACATCCAGTTGTTCGTCAGCAATATCCAGTCGCAGTTGTTCCTTATCTGCTTCCGCCAATCCCTTGGGACCTAACATAAGGAAACCCGTTGCAATCGTTCGCCGAGTATCCGTGGACGTTTGACCGGTTTGGGGCAACAGGTCGCCCGCAATTTGTTCCACAATAAATGCGTCATAAGGCAAATCTCGATTCAGAGCATCAATTACATAATTGCGATATCGCCATGCATATCGCATCACGAAATTTCCATCATTCGCCGTTGTGTCCGCATAACGTACAACATCCAGCCAGTGTCTCCCCCATCGCTCTCCGTAATGAGGCGATGCCAGCAGACGATCGATCACTCGTTCGATCGCATATGGACCGCGATCCAGCATGAATGACTCCAGTTCATCAAGGGCAGGGGGCAACCCCACGAGGTCGTAGGTAATCCGACGAAGCAGCGTTCGCCGATCTGCAGCAGAGGACGGAGTCAGATTGTTTTCCTGTAATCGGTGCAGGATAAAGTGATCAATGGGTGTCTGGATCCACAGATGGTCGTCCAAGTCAGGCGGGGAAGGTATTCTGATCGGCCGTAACGACCAGTGTTCTCCGGATTCAGCCATGGAGTGGGGGGTCACGGGGATAATGGCACCTTCATCAATCCATCGTTCAAAATCCTTAACTATTTGGTTCGGTAGCAGCTGATCTGGAGGCATCTTGAGCTGGTCATGACGCAAGGCACGGACAATCAGGCTTTCATCGGATTGACCAGCAATCAGAATGGCACCGTGACTACCTCCTCGAAGAATGGAATCAGGGGTATCGAGCTGCAAATCACCTTTTAGCTGATCTTTTGATGCTGCTTCAGCACTGTGGCAACGATAACAATACTGGGCAAGTACCGGTCGAATACGTGTTTCAAAGAAGACATCAGAAGTCTGCGCACAACAGATGGATGCCGTGAAACCGAAGATCAGTATCAAGACTATTACCAATGCGTTCGTCGACTTTGCTTGTATTGCCATGGGAATACAGAACAACAATTAAGGAGGTGAGGTACCGATCGTATTGTACACCCGTTCCTTATAGTCGTGTAAAACTACGAAGATAAATTGAAGTAATGGTAATCCCGGTATGAACACTAGAACGAGACATGGCTTGTATCTCACAGGGAATTATGGGGCGAATGTCCCCCATAGATCGAGCAACCAGGAGTCTGGTTTTTCACACACAATCTCTGCGGTCGTGCTTTGCCCCAGTCAGTAAAAAGAATACCAGCACTACCAGGGGAGGTGTGGTCGATATTTTAAAGGCGCCTTGTTTCATTCCGTCCGTGACGGAATTTTACTCTTCCTGATCGCCGTCGTGGTCTAGCATGTCAATCGGATTAGCTGTAAGCAGATCACTTCCGTCTCCGCGATACGAAGGCGTTTGAGGGGGATACTCGATACAGAAATCATCCTTTCCTGTCCACACCCTTGTTACCGCATCGCCTGACGTCAGGGGATTGTCACGTGGTTCAGCTTCATCGCCTACCAGCCCTGATGAACTCACTGAAAGGGCATCATCCGCCGATGCAGAACTGACCGTGGAGTCACCCGTAAAGTCGCCACCAAACAAAACGTAGGTTTCACCTTTTTTACTGGCAGCACCCGGTGCGCCGATGATGATGTCATCGTAACCGTCATTATTGACATCGCCTGCCGTATTCACCGCATGTCCGGCGTAATCGTTCGGGTCAATTCCCTGAATGACAAACCCTTCGCTGTCGGTTAATGAATCGAGATCCCAGGTCGATTTGTAGCCGCTTTTCTTGCCAAACACTACATATACTTCACCGGCGCTGGAACGATTTTCGGGATCGGCGTACGGAGCTCCAACCAGCAGGTCATCGATACCGTCTCCGTTAACATCGCCAGCTTCACTCACTGAAAAACCAGCCTGATCTCCACCGTCGGCACCATCCAGACGAAAACCACTGGAACCGTTCAGCCGCGCCGGATCGACGCTGTCAGAAAAGCTCGATTTTCCAAAGATGACATACGCTTCACCGGAAGTGCCACCACCGGCATCACCGTATTTAGCACCTACGATAATGTCATCGTAGCCGTCATCGTTGATGTCACCGAGGCCGCTCACTCCATTGCCGGAAAGATCGTATACATCGACCCCGGGGATTGCAAATCCGTTACTCCCGTCCAGATCCGCCACATTCATTCGCGTTCCCATGCTGGATTTACTTCCACCAAAGACTACCCAGCTTTGTCCGGAGTCAAAAGCAATGCCGCCTCCGTCGTTGTCAGCATTGTCCCAGGCTTCTCCAATGATGAAATCGTCTTTCCCATCACCATTAATATCACCCGCGGTGTCTACCCAGCGGTTGTGGAAATCATGCA
>CAXEIY010000114.1:0-11530 GCA_963996245.1 uncultured Planctomycetia bacterium
CGCGATAAAGCCGGGCAACGTATTACCTGCTGCACACCGTTCATTCGAACGGATTCAGTTTTTCTCCCTGACGACCCGATCCCCCTGGAACACCTTGGCATCTCTTCCACAAAACAACTTGCTGTTATTTACATCGTTGCCCATGCCATCATGATCGGCCTTTGTGTAATAGGTACACGCCGCGCCCACCGATCATTCTTGACGTCATCTATGCTAATCGGAGTGACCGTTCTAACTGCCTTCAGCAGCTTACTCATAACTTACATCAACTGGAAACAACAAGTCGCTCCGATTGTTCTCCAGCTACCATACCATCATTGTATCTACGAACTCATCACGGACACTCCCGCAATGGGCCTTGCAGCAGTTCTGGCACTAGTCGGACACCTGGGACCGCTTAGTATTCTTGCTCTTCACTTCTTCTGGGTTCGCTCTTCGCCTATCATCGATAATATGCAAAAGCACATTTTCCATATCTGTTGGATTGCGTTGACCAGCGAATTGTTGATTGTAACGGTTCATCTCATTTAACGTTTTCTCCGTGGATCGCAAGTCTGTGAAACTCCCTAGGAACCAATCTGAACACCACTCTTCGGTCATGCAGATCCTTGTTCGAACCCGCTTCTATTTGATACCCCTTCTGTTGATTGCAAGTGGCTATTTCGGATTCCATTATCGCTATCTGGTTTGTGCCGAGACCGCTCAGTTTTTTCAATCCTGGCCGACTGTCCACGAATATGCGAATCGTTATCTTTCCGACCACCCTGATAGCCAACGTGGCTTACTGCTGCGGGCAAGAAGTCTCCGCAACTCCCAGTCTAATAATCCCGACATCGCCGAACGTGCCTACCGTTCTGTACGTGATTTGCCTGCGGAAGACTTCCTATGGTTATCTGCCTATTATCGGACACGCGGACAATCCGGTCGGTTATTGCAGCGTGCAAGCGAACTTTTAGGAAGAGAACCAGAAAATGCTGATGCGAGGTTAACGATGGCCATTATCTTTCAGGAAAGACAACAAAACACAAAGGCACTCGAACTGGCATTGCAGGTCACAAAACTCCGCCCCGACTACGTTGCCGCCTGGCTATGCTTGTCCGAGCTTTATGAGGCAAATGTGGAGCCCCTTAAAAGCGTCCAGTGTTTACAGAAAGTCATCGCCTTAAAACCACCTCGTGTTGCAGAATATCGGAAATATCTCGCCCGGATTCTTTTGATTTCGTTAAGTCAACCTGATCAGGCGATCAAGCAACTTTTGATCGCCTACGACCATCAACCTTTCGACCCTGAAATTCAAGTGCTCTTGGCCGACTGTTACCGAGAACAAGGTCAACCGGAAAAAGCAATTCCGCATCTTCACAAGGCACTTGAAATGGACGACCAACGCATCGATGCACAGCTTCTGCTCGCCGAACTCGAACTTTATCACAACCAGTCGGTTGAATCGGCATTACAAGTAATTGAGCGAGTACGCAAACAGGATCCAACTAACATACAGGCTCGTAATATCGAAGCTTATTGCCGGGGGATCCTGAACGGCACAGGTAGTCCTCAGCCCTCTTACAACAAGAACACGCGAGCCTGGAAACCTGTTCCTGTGCGATGGCAGTTCACCGAAATTTCCACAGCAGCAGAAGTTCGTTTTCATCATCACAGTGGAGAGAACAAAAACCGCCGATATTTACCGGAATCGTTTGGCAGTGGAGTTGCCATCTTTGATTTTGATCAAGATACTCACATGGACCTTTATTTCATTAACGGTCGAGATCTGGCCCCGGACGAGCCTGTGTCCCGTACAGAACCTCGTAATCAGCTCTTTCGCAACCTGGGTAATGGGCGATTTTTAGACGTAACACCAGGCAGTGGTCTTGATGACCCAGGATTTGGTCATGGTGTCGCTATTGGAGATTTTGATAATGACTCCTATCCTGATGTATACGTAACAAACTATGGACCCAATCGACTTTTGAGGAACAACGGATCGGGTCAGTTCACAGACATCACGTTGTCATCCGGTACAGCGGATTCGGGTATGAGCACCAGCGCGGCATGGTTTGATTTCGACGAAGACAGCGATCTCGATCTCTACGTCTGCAACTACTCGGATTACGATGTCTATAATCCACAAAAATGCACGCATCCGGGAATCGGGGCAATTTACTGTGGGCCAGACATTCTCCAGGGACAACGGGACACTTTATATCGCAATAACGGCGACGGCTCTTTCACCGACGTTACGCAACTGCTTGGCATAGCGAGAGACCAGAGTACCACCACTCTCGGTAAAGGCCTGGGAGTCGTAGCTGCTGATTTAAACCAGGACCAACATATCGATCTATTTGTCGCAAATGATACCTCCCTGAACTTTGTCTTCTTCGGAAACGGAAAAACATTAACAGACGGAACGGGAATCAGTGGCGCTGCGGTTAACGACCAAGGGGCCACTGAAGCATGCATGGGTGTCGATGCTGGAGATATTGACGGAGATGGAGATTTCGACCTGATTGTTACCAATCAATGGACTGAAAAAAATACGCTTTACCGTAACGAAAATGGCAACTTTCTTGATGCCACCTACGCTCACGGCCTGGGGTTGATCACAAAACCTGCGGTCGGCTGGGGCACAGCACTGATTGATCTCGACAATGACGGTGATCTGGACAACTTCGTTACAAACGGTCATTTCTATGACTGGAGGGACGAGCCTTTGAGACAAAAGCCCATGCTCTTCTCTAACTCCGGTAATGGAACATTCGAGTCCGTGTTATCACAAGCTGGCAGTTACCTTGATAATAACTGGATTGGCCGAGGTGCCGCGTTCGGAGACATCGACAATGATGGCGATATTGACATTACCATTAATCACTGGGGAGAACCTTGCGCCATTCTGCGCAACGATACCCAGTCGGCAGGTGCGTGGATTCGTGTCCACCTGATTGGCACAGCCAGTAACCGTGACGCCGTGGGAACCACGCTTCGGTTACGTGCAGGAACCCGCACGTTCCATTATCAGCGTAAAGGAGGGGTCAGCTACCTGTCATCCAACGATCCCCGACTCCTAATCGGCCTTGGAGCGGTTGAGCTCGTGGACAGCTTGGAGATCCAATGGCCTAGCGGAACCGTCGACCGATTCCCAAATATTGAAGTCGGCCACAGTTATCGTTTCATCGAAGGCTCCACCGAGAAACATTACCTCGACTGATCTGGCCACTCTCTATAATTGGATGCCATGTACACACGTTACAGTGAACGCCTGTTCGTTTTGGTTCAAGCAGTCACGGCTGATTTTGTACTGGAGGACAACGTGGTCGATTCACCCTCATTGGGTTGCTTCAATTCCATCTGGATAGCATCAAAGACCTCTTGGCGATGAACCGGAATATCGACCGGCGCTTCGATACCAAGTCTTACCTTATCACCCCTTACATCAACAACCGTGATCGTGACATTGTCACTGATCACAATACTCTGATCGCGTTGTCGAGACAAAACCAACATAATGTCTTCGTTCCTTCCCCTCGATATCGGCACAACCCCTGCGTCACAACAACGCATTTTCGTGGCGTGTTAACTCACCTGGGTATTGCTGACCGTTGTTCCCGTTTGGTTATATTCGTCACCCACCTGCTTGTACCTGTCTCCATCCGACACGAAAATCAGATCTAGCAATAGGTCTGAACCATTGCCGGCGATGGGTTCATCGTCATTCGATAATCCTTATCTTAAAAAAGCCTCCAACACCCGTCGCGCACCATGAAACTAAAATTAATGTTGTGATCGTCATTTGCATTCCGACCGGTACGATTGCCCCCAGAGTAACCGGCCATGGCAGCAAAACGTGCCTTGCGAACGTCCTAATCCACAGAATCACTAAAAATTGAAGCGATTTTACATTCAGTTGGGCATTACTAAAGATTCGACAAACCGAACTTAATCGTTGTGTGATCGTTGACGCCGGGATCAAAGAACCCCTAGAATCGAAATAAGCCTACTACCTGCGAAGATCCCCTTTCGTTACAGCAATTCATCGCAATCGTTTTTTTCTCTCGCAACCCCTGCTAAATGTTCTTTGCAACACACGTTGAGTAGATACACGCATGTGCGGAATATGTGGATATATACAAACCTCTGAACCGCCATCTCGCGATCAGATACATGCCATGATGACCCCTTTGCGACAAAGAGGGCCAGACGAACAAGGTAGTTACCTCGATACCCACGTTGCGTTAGGCCACCAACGTTTACGTATCATCGACCTGGAAACAGGAAACCAGCCACTTCACAATGAAAACGGCACCGTTCAAGTTGTTTTCAACGGCGAGATTTATAATTATCGGGAACTTCGAACAGATCTTCAAAGAAGGGGGCACCATTTCAACACACGTACGGATGGTGAAATTCTGGCCCACCTGTATGAAGAACGAGGCACCGATTTGGTTGACTCGCTTAATGGCATGTTTGCGTTCGCGATCTGGGACAAAAAAGAAGAGCGTTTATTCCTAGCTCGAGACCGAATGGGGCAAAAACCTCTTTTCTGGGCCCGGCTTCCACAAGGTGGAATTGCCTTCGCTTCCGAATTAAAAAGTCTTCTCCAACATCGTGAACTGGACCCTCAAATCGATTTGAACAGTCTTTCACGTTTTCTCCTGCACGGCTATGTCCCCAGCCCCTGGTCTATTTTCCAAGATGTTTTCAAACTGGATCGTGCTGAATGTTTGATCTTCAAGAACAACAGCATTCGAAAATGGCACTGGTGGCACCCTCCTGAAATCATGCCGCAACCCCTTCCAACCCAAAGCGAGGCTGCCGATATTTTATGGGGACACCTGACACGCGCGGTTACCCGTCGGATGGTCAGCGATGTTCCTTTGGGAGTCTTCCTGAGTGGTGGCATCGATTCCAGCATTCTAATCGCGTGCATGACCGATCAGTGCGAGGCTTCTCAAATCAAGACCTTCACTATTGGATTCGAAGACGGAAACTGTGACGAGTCATCTCAGGCAAGAATGGTGGCCGAACAGCTTGGGACCGAACACCACGAAACCCAGCTTGCCAGTCAAGACATGCTCAATCTGTTACCCAAAGTACTCGACTATCTTGACGAACCTTTTGGAGATGCGTCTGTCCTACCGACCTATCTCTTGAGCCAATTTGCAAGGCAGCATGTTACGGTAGCATTAGGAGGAGACGGAGGCGATGAACTTCTGGCTGGTTACCCTACCTTTACAGCAGATCGATGGATTAACCACTTGCAGAAGAATCACAAGTGGCTTCTCCATCTCATTCGAAGTTTAATAAAGCGTCTCCCTGTTAACCATCGTCATATGAGTTACAGCTTTATGGCCCATCAGATAATTCGCGGTCTTGAAGTTCCTCGCCCCCTTGCACACCAGATATGGATGGGCGCCCTGTCCCCTGAGGAACAAGGCCATCTTCTTTCCCCAGAAGTACAACAGACACTGAACTCTTTCGACCTCAGTCATGAACTACAGGATCGATTTTCTCAATGTCGTGGTTCAGATGATTTAGGCCGACTACTGGACTTCTATGCTCAAACGTATCTACAAGAAGGCGTTCTGGCAAAAGTCGATCGTGCAAGCATGGCTAACAGTCTGGAAGTTCGAAGCCCTTTTCTTGATACGGATGTCGTGGAATACTTGTCCTCTCTGCCATCCCAGTACAAACTCTCTCTATTCCGATCAAAACGTATCCTGAAACGTGCGGCTAAAGGGCGAATTCCATCTCCTATCATTCGACGTGTCAAACATGGATTCGGAATTCCCCTGGCCCAATGGCTTGCCGGCCCCCTGGAACCCATGTTACGTGACTTGCTATCCCCTGATCGACTGACAAACCAGGGGCTGTTTGACTCTAAAGAGGTCACCCGTTTACTCAACCAACACAGCCAGCACCAGAAGAACCACGGCCGAGCGCTGTGGAATCTACTGATTTTTCAATCTTGGTACGACCGCTGGAAAGACTCGAACAGCCGACAGAAAACTCTGGACCAAAAACCCGCCATCACCACGGTTTCATCAACGCACAAACAACCCCGAGCCTCCTCCTCACCAATTCCCGCATAGACTGCAGACAACCCGGTTTTCACGCAATGTGGTTGTGACGGCCTGCACACGGATTCTTTTTTACGAGTATCCGAGATGGGGCGCAAGCCAGCGTTCAGCTTCTTCAAGAGTCATTTCCTTACGGTGCGCATAGTCCTCAACTTGATCACGACCCAGTTTACCGACGTTGAAATATCGAGCCTGCGGATGACAAAAATACAATCCGCTAACACTTGCAGCAGGCCTCATGGCCAAGCTCTCAGTCAATTCGATTCCAATTAATTTCTGCACATTTAATAGATCGAAGATCGTGTTTTTTTCAGTATGGTCCGGCTGGGAAGGGTAACCAGGTGCCGGCCGAATACCACGATACGCTTCGGCTATCAACGATTCGTTAGTTAGTGACTCATCGTCACCACACCCCCATTGATCACGTACTTGTTTGTGCAATTTTTCTGCAAACGCTTCCACTAACCTGTCTGCCAATGCTTTTACCATAATGGCACTGTAATCATCCTGATCTGTGTCAAACTGTACCGCCAGTTCATCGACTCCTAATCCAGCCGTAACAGCGAAGGCCCCGACATAATCGACCCTTCCACAATGAATCGGTGCGACATAGTCAGCCAGACATCGGAAGTCATTGCGCCCCTTCTGAACGACCTGTTGCCGTAACCCCTCCAATCGGGCCAGTGGCTGCTGACAGGCTTCATCCTCAAACACCACAATGCTGTCACCATCGCTTCCTGCAGGCCAAAGTCCATAGACACCAGAGGCTCGAATTAGATTCTCATCCATTATTTTTTTCAACAATGAGCACGCATTATTAAACAACTCTCGAGCCGGATCTCCAAGTAACGGATGCTCGAATATTTGAGGATATTTTCCAGGCAATTCCCAAGCCAGAAAGAACGGCGTCCAGTCAATGAAGTCCACCAGTTCAGAAAGGTCCTGATGGGTAATGACCTGAATCCCGAGTTCCGTCGGTCTTGGTATGTCAACACTCTTCCAATCGGTCTTCAATCCTCGGTTTTTTGCCTCCACATACGGAAGGATCGTGACTTTTCTTTTTTCAAAAGATTCAACAAGCCTTCTCTGTTGATCGCGATTCTTCTTGTCGAATTGATTTCGCTTATCACCAAGTAATTGATCTACAACCCCAACACTACGTGATGCATCCAGTACATGCACCGTAGGACAATTATATTGAGGAGCAATCTTGACCGCTGTATGACGAGCACTCGTCGTGGCACCACCGATCAACAATGGCACCGTGAATCCTCTGCGTTTCATTTCTTTGGCAACATGAACCATTTCATCAAGACTTGGCGTAATCAGTCCGGAAATCCCAATGATGTCCACATTTTGCTCGAGTGCCGTTTCCAGAATCTCTTCACAGGATACCATCACTCCCAGGTTGATTACCTCGTAGTTATTACACCCCAGTACAACACCCACGATATTTTTTCCAATATCATGCACATCGCCCTTAACGGTTGCGAGCAGGATTTTTGCTCTCGCGTCCTGATCTTCCAATCCTAAGGTGATTTTCTCCTGTTCCATGTAAGGCATTAAGTAAGCAACCGCTTTTTTCATAACACGTGCACTCTTGACAACCTGTGGCAAGAACATCTTGCCCTCTCCGAAGAGATCTCCTACGACACTCATCCCATCCATCAGAGGACCTTCGATCACACCCAATGCCCGCTCAAATTGGTGACGAGCTTCTTCAACATCTTCATCAACAAATTTGTCAATTCCCTTGATCAATGCATGACTGAGACGACGATTAACATCAGCCTCGCGCCATGAAAGATCTTCCACGGGTACGTTTCTGCTGTCATCTTTGACCGTTTCAGCTAATTTGAGCAGTCGATCCGTTGCATCTGCACGACGACACAACAGCACATCTTCAACATGATCAAGCAGGTCCTTGGGAATCTCCTCGTACACTTCCAGTTGTCCGGCATTCACAATCCCCATGTCCAATCCCGCTTTAATCGCGTGAAACAGAAACGCCGAATGCATCGCTTCACGTACGCGATTATTGCCACGAAAAGAAAACGAGATATTACTGATGCCTCCGGATACCTTGACTCCGGGGCATTGTTGTTTAATCAGCCTGGTGGCTTCAATGAAATTCAGAGCGTAACGGTCATGCTCATCCATTCCTGTGGCGACGGTCAGGATATTGGGATCAAATATAATATCCTCAGGTAGAAAATTGATCTTTTGTGTCAGCAGATCATGGGCACGTTTACAAATTCGAACTTTCTCATCGGTCTCGGCGGCCTGCCCACCTTCGTCAAAGGCCATCACAACTACGGCTGCACCATACTGACGGATCCGCGCCGCCCGATTGAGAAAAGTCGATTCTCCATCCTTTAGACTTATAGAGTTTACAATCCCTTTTCCCTGCAGACAGCGAAGCCCCGCTTCAATCACGCTCCATCTGGAACTGTCAATCATGATGGGTACACGAGCGATGTCCGGTTCTGCAGCCAGGAGATTTAGATAACGCGTCATGGCCACTTCACCGTCAAGCAAAGCATCGTCCATATTGACATCAATAACCGCCGCACCGCCAAGTACCTGTTGACGGGCAATCTCAACGGCTTCTTCGTACTCATCATTGCGAATTAAACGTGCAAATCGACGGGAGCCCGTCACATTGGTACGCTCACCGATCATCAGAAAGTTACTCTCGGGACGAAGAGTAAATGACTCCTGACCGCTCAGCCTGGTGAATGGCTCAGGTGTCACAGGCGCCCGAGGCACAGCCCCTTCCACCAAAGTTGCGAAACGGGCAATATAATCCGGTGTTGTTCCGCAACATCCGCCGAGAATGTTTAGCCATCGGTTATCGACCCACTCCCGCATGACCTCCACCATTTCATCCGGAGTTTGGTCAAATCCACCGAACTCATTGGGTAGCCCCGCATTCGGATGACAGCTGATGCGGACACTGGCAATCCGTGATAGTTCCTCTAAATACGGACGCATCTTTTCAGGGCCCAAGGCGCAATTAATACCAACACTGAGTAAAGGGAAATGGGAAACAGAATTCCAGAATGCTTCAATGGTCTGCCCGCTCAGGGTCCGCCCGGCCTCATCGGTAATCGTAACCGAAGCCATAACCGGGATCTCCGTACCATGGTTTTCAAAATACTGTCTGATCGCAAACAGACAGGCTTTAAGGTTGAGCGTGTCGAACGTCGTTTCCGGAAACAGAATATCAACCCCAGCTTCCATCAACGCCTCAACTTGCGCGTAATAGGACTCTACGTGTCCCTCAAAATCAATTTCTCGATAACCTGGATCTTCAACCCGTGGGGACATGGATGCTGTCTTGGTCGTGGGACCAATGGATCCCGCAACAAATCGTGGCTTTCCTGGATTCTGAACGGTAAATTCGTCCGCAACCTGTCTCGCACAACACACGGCCGACACGTTGAGTTCCCTGCAAAGATCCTGCAGATCGAATTCAGCCATACTTATCGGCGTGGCACCAAAGGTATTGGTAGTAATGATATCCGCGCCTGCACTGAGAAATTGACGGTGAATATCCATCAGTACTTCAGGCTGTGTCAGGGTAATAATATCAACAAAATTCTTGAGATCCTTATGGTGACTTTTGAACCTTTCTCCACGAATCGATTCTTCCTTCATACCAAGCGAGAAAACTGTCGTTCCCATTGCGCCATCCAACACAAGAATACGTTCGCTGAGTAATTGCTCGAGCAGCCGCATTCTGGATTCAACAGGCGTAGTCATATTAAGGCAACTTCTCTTGATTCAGGGATCTTTGATTAAAGCCGGAAACTTGTTTCAGGATGGATGTGCAACCGTAAATCCTTCACGGTTGAATGTCATTTACAGATATTGGTGATCTGCGAGTATCTCACAACAGATAATTACCATCAAACCCCATATTCCTCTTCATTCCTGTCCGGCAATCACGGCAGCATAAACACCCACACCCCCTTACCATAACAACCCCGATAATCCCTACAATCTCTCATGTCCGGGGCCTCATATTCCGATATATAAGATTGAAGATTCCAGCCTGAAACAACCAAATTATAACTGTTTCAAAAGAACACCCCCCATCTATCAAACTCTGAGTCTGTTTTGCAAACCTTGCTAATGGATATTCTTCATGGACCAAAATTATCATTCAAATCCGTCCAGTGCATCGCTTTTTCGGGTCCTGGTATTATGTATTGTCGGCGGGATCGTGGTATCTCTCGGTCTTGTTTTTCCCCAGTTAAATCCGTTCCACTTTGAAGCATCTGCTCCGGAAACAAATCCCCTCATTTCAAGTCCTGTAAACGGAACTGACTCGTCCTATTTAAAAACCGAGTCACCTACAGCGCCGGAACTGGTTCCTTTATTGGACGCACGCCCCAGAGTTGTCTCTGATGATCTAGGCGCCCCTCTTTTTCCGATCCGTGCGGCCAGACTGACGGGCACTATTGAACCATCACATAAAACGGGGACCTTGTGACATCACACAACCGAGCATTCACAGAACCGCTCCTTCACCTCCAATCGCCCGAACAGGAGAACTTGGGGCCCCGTCCTGATGCAGCGATGAAATCTGACTGCATGACACCTGCGTCCAGTCATATTTATTTCACCTCACTTAATGAACTGCAATGGCCGCCGTTAATCGAGCAGATACTCACGATTGCTTCCAGCGAGCTCACCGGTCTTTGCAAGCGTCTTACTGAACATAGTTATTCAACAGACGAAAACCATATTGCTTTTACCAGTCAACATCCTGGTGAAGGTCGTACAACCCTCGCCATGACATTGACACATGCTCTAACTCGGGAACATGACTTCCACATGTTGATTATTGAACCACCTGATAATGCCCGCTCTTTTCTGACATCTGTAACTCCGAAGCAACACTTTTTTTCCCACTCGTCTCAAAAAGTGTCACCTCACATAGATTTGATCGTTACCCCTTCTCTGGTCATTGCCCGAACCAATGAAATCGCACACCTAGAACCCGACGCTACCTGGCATTGTCTGGAATATCTATTCGGTCCTCTATCGCAACGATTTGACCTGATTCTGAGTGATATGGGACCTATGCAAAAACAACCGTGCCCTCAGATGTTGTCTCGAGCTCCTTCCTGTTGCCTCTGGATTCACAATTCGAGCCAAACACCGGAAAGGGACCTACAACCCGATCAACAGTGGCTTCAAAAAACCGGCATTCCCATACTTGGAATCGTCGAAAACCGTATTCCGCACCATTTGTATTCTCAAACGGTCTCTGCGAACATTTCAGCACCGAACCATTTTCTGGATACGGCACAAGAACAAGCCGTTCCACCCACCCATCTGTTAAGACAACGCTCCTACCAGAAGAATCGTTTCGAAACATAGATTCCTGTTAGAAAGATAGTTCGTGTCCTCTCACGTTGACATCTCCCTTCCACAGGATCCTGATATAC
>CAXEIY010000115.1:0-2604 GCA_963996245.1 uncultured Planctomycetia bacterium
CAGACACTTCGGGTTACTTTACTCAGGGAAACTCGACTGGAACAATTCGCCTATCTGGCCTTTTCGTCTGACCCGGATTACCATCCTCGTCGGGTGCTGGAACTTGCCAGGGGAAAACCGGATTCTCCATCTGCATTGGTTGTCGACCGAAGAAGCAAACGCCCACGTACACTGGACGACGATATTGGATTTCAGGCTGGTAGATATAAGAATCTGAAAATCTGGAAAGAACGTGCGCAGGAACTTCGAGAACGGATTCTGGTCTCATCCGGTCTTTGGCCTATGCCACCTAAAACGGCACTGAATCCGATCATACGCAGTAAAACACACCATGATGGATACACGATTGAAAAAGTGATCCTCGAGACGTTTCCAGGATTTTTCCTGACAGGCAACCTTTACCGTCCGTCTGGAACAAATCATAAAAATGCGGTTCATAAGGGCCAACGTCCCGGTATCCTGTCTCCCCATGGACATTGGAGTGAACCAGACGGACGACTGAACCCGGAAGTACAACCCCGGCATATCCAACTGGCCAGAATGGGAGCCGTTGTTTTCACCTATGACATGGTCGGTTCTTCGGATTCAAAATGGTTTGGTCATCATTTTGAAGACTCGGAGTCAAACAACACATTCGAGTTGCTGGGAATCGACCTCACAGGACTTCATTTATGGAATTCCATCCGCGCCCTGGACTTTTTGGCTAGCCAGCCAGAAATTGATCCGAATCGAATTGCCTGTACCGGCGCTTCCGGCGGTGGGACACAGACTTTCCTATTAACTGCTGTAGATGATCGAATCCGGGTAGCCGCACCAGTCTGTATGGTGTCATCAATTATGCAGGGCGGTTGTGATTGTGAAAATGCCGCCAATTTACGAATTGGTACAAACAATATTGAGTTCGCAGCACTTACCGCACCACGTCCTTTAATTCTGATAGGTGCTACCGGTGACTGGACCAAGAATATTGATACCACAGGTTACCCCGAAATACAGGCGATCTACAGTCTGTTTGATGTCAGAGATCAGGTATCCTGCAAAGTATTTGATTTTGACCACAACTATAATCAAACATCCCGGCAAGAAGTCTATCGGTGGTTCAGTAAATTTGTTTTCGGTGGGGATGATTTTAAGGAAATTAAGGAACAGGATTTTGAACTGGAATCCCCAGAAGCCTTACTTTGTTTTGGTCCATCTCATCCGCTACCGGCTCATGCTGTAAATAAAGAGCAGTTAGCCCTCTATTTTCGGGGAATGGCAGCTTCTCAATCCGATCAGCTACGACCAAGGTCTCCAGAGCAGTGGTCACGTGCTCGACATGTCATTCAGGTTGGTTATCAACATCGAATTCCAATTCAGGTGCCATCCATTACCGCAATAGATCAGACTAAGGTTTCTGGCCGATTGAATCGGGATCGCTACACCGTGCAGCATCGAATTGTCACCAGTGGGCAGGGTGATCAGATCCCACTGGCAGTATTTTCTGGTTCAGACACCTCCAGTCGTGTAACCGTAATCGTTCATCCACAAGGGATTCAAGGATTAGTAACGGCACGTGGCGAACCGGTCCCGTTGATTCAGGAGTTAATGGAACGTGGACAGGAAGTAGTGACTTTTGATACTTATATGACGGGTGACCATAACAGTCCATTTGGTTCTGTACCCCCGGAGGATACACGACATTTCCGATGTTACAATCGCGTGACCTTCGTAGAACGCATTCAGGATGTGGTTACTGTTTTGGCCGCCATGAGCCACCGCTCTGACATCTCGCAGATAGATCTCATCGGGATAGGTGAAGCTGGTGCGTGGTGTTTGCTTGCATGTCCCCATGTTCCTTCTGTCCGTCGAACCGTCATTGATACCGACCAGTTTGATTTCCAGTTTGCACGTAGCAGTAGTTCCGAACGACTGTTACCTGGCGCTTTACGGTTCGGAGGATTAAGTGGACTATCAACTGTTGTTGCCGGAATACCGTTATTCCTCCACAATACGGGGACAGGTTTTGATCCGTCCTGGATTCAGGACGCCCATCGAATCCAGAACGAATCTGAAATACTGCAGGTATCCAGGGAAAAAGCTTCTCTTAAAATGATATTAAAATGGCTTGATTCTCCCTGAGTCTTGAGCACCGTACAATCGGGGAAACAAACGCTTCTTAGATTCGATCTTTTCGCCACCCTTTTTAACGGCAAGGAGTAGTACATGCTGACGATTGGTCTTTATTACGAAGTGATTGAAGGAAAAGGCCAAGAGTTTGAAGAAAAGTTTTTTTCCGTTGTCGAACTCATGAAGACCATGCCTGGCCATCAGTCAAGCGACCTTTACAAAAAAGTAAATGATCCCGAATCGTATGCCATTATTGGCGAGTGGGAGACTCAGGATGATTTTCTGGGTTTTATTCGAAGTGACGCTTTTAGAGACGTTACGAACTGGGGATTGGAAGCTATTCTTCGAAGTCGACCTCGACACAAGATCTATCCCAAAAGCGAAGATATGAAACGTCCTTCCTAGATACTTTTAAAGGTTTGCAGGATGCACACGCTACAACAAAGCGATCCGGAAATATACGACGCCATACAAAGTGAAATTGTCCGTCAACGA
>CAXEIY010000116.1:0-29364 GCA_963996245.1 uncultured Planctomycetia bacterium
CGTTTCAGATCTGACCGCATTTCATTTCTATGCCGGAGTGGCGGAATTGGCAGACGCGCTAGGTTGAGGGCCTAGTGGGCATTTTTGCCCGTGCTGGTTCGAATCCAGTCTCCGGCATATACTTCTGTGGATACGGTTCCGGCTTCAACTTCTCATTCCTAACCCGACATCCTCTTTTTTATCAGTCCTTTGAATCCAACACCTCCTGCAGATTCCAGCCCGTCGCCCCCGCCGTCAGCCAGTCTGATGCGAATACTAGATGCCTCTTCCAATAGAGCCCGGGAAGGCTTACGGGTTCTCGAAGATTTCGTCAGGCTTACGCTCGATGATCCGTATTTAACACAGCAATTAAAAGAGTTACGCCATCGGCTGACAGCTGCTTTTTCCTGTATACCAGATCAACCCTTACTTGCATCACGCGAAACCCAGCGTGATGTCGGAACCAGGACCAGTACCTCATCCGAATGGAGCCGGTCGGATCTGATGGAAGTTGTGCGAGCCAATTTCAAACGGTTACAGGAATCACTCCGCAGCCTGGAAGAATATGGTAAAGTTCGGGATATCCAATTCGCTCAACAACTGGAGCAGTTACGATACGAATCATACACACTGGAACGGGCCATCTGGACCACGGGTCAAAGCCAAACCCGACTCTCAGGTATCCAGCTTTATGTTCTGGTGACCAGCGATCAGACCTCTCAGGGCTTTGAATCCACAGTAAAAGCCGCATTAAAAGGCGGTGCCCAGATTATTCAGCTCCGAGAAAAAAATTTACCCGATCGAATAATACTGGAACGGGCTCGAAAGATCAGAAAATGGACTCATGATGCCAATGCGATTTTTATCATGAACGACCGCCCCGATATCGCCTTACTGGCTCAGGCTGATGGAGTTCATATCGGTCAGGATGAGTTAAACGTTAAGGACACCCGCGTGGTCGTGGGACCTTCGAAACTGATCGGTGTTTCTACCCACAGTCTTGTCCAAGCGCAACAGGCAGTCCGAGATGGCGCTGACTACATTGGAATCGGACCTGTATTTCCCTCGAAAACGAAGGCTTTTGACAATTATGTCGGCCTTTCACTGGTACGTGAAATTACCCGTTCTATTCGCCTTCCCAGCTTTGCGATTGGTGGTATCGACCACGGAAACATCGGACAGGTGCTGGAATCAGGTGCTTCAAGGGTGGCTGTAAGCGCTGCAGTTTGCCAGACAGAGAATCCACACGACGCCACCTGCTCACTGAGGGAGACACTCCATGCATTTTCGAACCATCACGGTGACCAGCAGCAGACAGCACCCACTTCCCAGTAAACCTGCTGTTATTGGCTAAAACAAGGGAACTGCCTACCGTTTTTGATAGAACGGGCTCGTTTAAGAACCTAGAGAAAACTACTTTCTGATCAAGCAACCCGTGATCAGAAGAACTCCGACTCAGCACTCCCGGCCCTCTTGAATGTATACCGAAATTACCATCAGGCAAAGAACCGTCCACTGCTCTTTACCTTGAAATCCGTTCTCGATTTAACCGGCATCAGTCAAAGGAATCTCGTCCAGACATTCCTGCAATACCTTTAACATTTCTTGTTGCAAACCGGCATAATACTCTGTCCATATGCCGCGGATGACGCCTTTTGCATCCAAGATTACATTCGTCGGATACTCATCCTGACGAATATCAAACGCACGTCGCGCATCCCCGGTTTCATCCAGAAAAATCGGGAGCGTCAGACCATGTTCATCATATAGCTCACGCATGGCAGGCATCATACCCTGATCAAATCCCGGTTGATACTGAGGGAATTCACACAACACACTTGAAACCCACAAACGTGGTTCTTTTTTCAATCGTGTTTCATAAAGCTCATTAAATTCCGGCAACTGAAGTCTTGATTGACCGTCCCAAGGGCCCCAAAAAAGCAACCAGACTACCTGATCTCTTTTGTCTACAAGATTAAACTGATTACCTGTCGCATTGTCTCGCAGCGCGAATCCGGTTGGTGGAACCTGTCCGGTAGCAATATGCTTGGTGCCTTCACCAAAATAATAAACCGGTTGTATCTGCCAGTAATAGACGACCCCCTCAATGGCAACCGCCAGCACAAATGTCAGCAACACAAGCCAATCGAATCTGGCCACACGTCGTTTCATAACCTGCTGTCGACGATTCACTGAGAAAACGGGTAAAAGGAACACGGCTTCATTTGCTCCGAAAAATACCAACAAAAAGGCAATCATTATTTAACATAATTCATTCCTCAGAATAATAACAGCCAATAACCACACATATGCAGACACTGTGAAGAAACTTTAAGAAACATGTACCCAGGATGGAAAAGTCACCACAACCATTTCTCCTATCCCCCTGGCAGGCAGCTAAAGTGGATTCTGACCATTTCTACTTGTTCACTGCTGAAACTTGCGCCTCATTGTGGACACGCCAACTGAAAAATCACAACCGGCTGTCCATGAACAGTGGTACTCAAGATCGATTGGGTAAAACTCACCCACATTCCGTTAGGTTCCAATCTTTGGAAAACAGGCCTGCAAAACGCCCTCGAATCATCCATAACCCATTTTAAAATAGCCACTTACAACCTTAAATGAAATTCCTCCTGTAGCTCTAGAATATTCGTTTAGCCAATTTTTGTCTATCTGGGCCTACATCACAATGATTATGACGGGGAACCTATCATGTCTGTGCCACCGTAACAAAAGTGGACTCCCGAATTCCCACTGACACCGGTAATAGTGCTTACATAAATACGCCTTTCTTAAGATAGACACTATAACCTGAAAATGGTGTTATCCGCCTCATTTTTGCCGTTATTAAAGCAATCCAACGACATTCCTCCCATGAGCAACTGACTCCATCAGGCCAAATCCGTATCTGATTGACGGCCTACTGAAATCTGCTAACATGCACTTATTATTGTTATTGAGCCGATCTAGTAAGTTAATTTCGGCCTATTTGCTGATACGACACTATTTGGTTTAGCTACAAAAAAATAATTACTAAGCGAGGTTATTGAGGTTGCTGGAGTTTGTTGGTCAAAAAAAGAGATAACAGCTGACGTCCTTACCTTTACCGAAACTGTACCCGTTATTCCGAAAGCCGTTGAAAATGGTTCCCATTCTTCTCCGAGTATTGTTGCCGTTGATTGGGTATCAACCGGCTTTCAGAAAACCGCAGCCGATCCTGCTGACGGTAAATTCTCCCCGAAGAGAAAGACCTTTCGAGCAAGGTAAGCCTCTCCCATTCGTTTTTGGTTACCGACAGCCTGAAATAGGTGCTGTGAACAGGGATGAAAAAAGGAGCCTGGGTCATTCCATCCAAGTTTTCTCTGTTGCAGCGGCGCGCATTTCTAGAACACTGTTTTACAAAATTGTGTCTTTGCGCGCAGATTAGCCAAACTTTTGGACCCGGCGTTTGTCAGCCACTTTCTTTGATGGTCAGCACTCCTGATCGTGGACCGTTTTTGTGGTCACGAGAAGTTGCGTTTACTCCGGTACGTAGTAAATAGACGGGCTTCTTGAGCCACACAACGTATCGTCCAACGCTATCTCGCAACCTTCTGAAAGCCCGTTGTGAAGAAGGGAGCATGTTGTGGAACCCTGGATGATAGGTATGCTTGTTGGCATGCTGGTTGGCCTTGCGTTGAAGTTGATCTTTGACTGGTATGGCAAACGCAACATGCAGCGAGAGATAAAGGACTTGCATTCTGCAGCAGAACGTGACATCGATAACGCAAAAAAAGAAGCTCAACTACAGGCTAAAGAAGCCTCTCTCAAACAGCGTGAATCGATGGAAAAAAAATGGGCCGAACAGAACGATGCTTTTCGAGAACAGGAACGTCGGCTTGACAAAAGAGAGAATAGTCTCGAAAAGAAAATGGATTTGATTTCGAAAAAGGAACGCACGCTCGAATCATCACAAACTAAACTGGCTGACCGAACAACTGAGATGGATCGAAAGAACAAGCAGCTGCAGCAGGTGCTAAATGAGGAAACAGAACGATTGCAGACCATAACCCAGCTTTCAAAATCAGAGGCCACTGAACTGCTGTTAAAAAGACTGGAGCAACAGCTCAAGAAGGAAACCGGAGATCAGATCGTTCTTTACGAAAAGCAACTCCGAGAAAATCGTGAACAGAAAGCGCGGGAAATTATCGGTATCGCTGTTGCCCGTTATGCTGCAGAACACACGTCCCAAACAACCGTCTCCAGTGTAGACCTACCCAATGACGACATGAAGGGGCGCATCATCGGGCGTGAGGGTAGAAACATACGCGCTTTTGAAAAAGCAACCGGTGTGGATGTTATCGTTGATGAAACACCAGGCATCGTGATTGTAAGTGGATTTGATCCCGTGCGGCGAGAAACGGCCAAACTCGCTCTACAAAAACTGATTCAAGACGGTCGTATCCACCCTTCCAGGATTGAAGAAATTGTCACGGAAACCAAAGAAGAAATAGAAAAACACATTGAGAAAGAAGGTACCATCGCTGCCCGAGAAGCGGACGTCATCGGGCTGCATATAAAGATTGTCAATCTTTTAGGCCGACTCAAATTCCGTACCAGTTACAGTCAAAACGTACTCCGACATTCCATTGAAGTCTCACACCTTACCGGGTTGCTCGCAGAGCAGTTACATCTAGACCCAACCCTAGCCCGTCGGTGCGGCCTGCTGCACGATATAGGTAAGGCAGCTGATCACGAACTCGAAGGCGGACACCCTCAAGTCGGCGCAGATCTTCTGAAACGTCATGGAGAGGCGTCGGAAGTCGTGGAGGCAGCGCGTGGACACCATGACGATTTGAAACCGGAAAACATCTATACCGTATTAGTTGCAGCGGCTGATGCCATCAGTGCTTCGCGTCCTGGAGCACGTCGTGAAACACTCGAAAAGTACGTGAAGCGTCTGGAAGAACTGGAAGGCATTGCTTCGAGTTTTGACGGTGTCGAACAAGCCTACGCCGTACAAGCCGGACGAGAAGTCCGTGTCATGGTCAACGCAGAAACTATTTCTGATGCAGAGTCTGCAAGTGTCTGTCGTGATATTGCGAAGTCGATTGAAGAAAAGCTGACCTACCCCGGAGAAATCAAGGTTACGCTCGTTCGTGAAGTCCGTATTGTTGAAACTGCAAAATAGTTATTGCCTGCAGAAAACCCCCTTTATCGCTTCCTTGTTTCCAGTACTGCCTACCGTCATTATGTCTCTTCGAATTCTTTTTATCGGTGACATCGTAGGAAAGCCCGGACGGCGTATTGTCCAGGAAAAGCTCCCCGAACTTATTGATCTTTGGGAGTTAGACCTCGTTGTCGCAAACTCAGAGAATGCTTCCGGAGGCTCCGGATTGACCGTTAAAGCCTATCGTGAAATCTGTAATGCCGGTGTGGATGTCATCACTATGGGTGACCATGTTTACCGAAAGAAGGAAATCTATCAGCTGTTTGAAGAAAACACCAACCTCTGTAAACCCGCTAACTACCCTCCAGAATCTCCGGGATCTGATCTCGTAATGACCCAAGCTCGTAATGGAACCATCGTTGGTGTCTTTAGTGTTATCGGCAGACTTTTCATGAAGCCCGTTGACTGTCCTTTTCGTGCTTCTGAGGAAATACTGAACAAAATCGGCAACCAAACTAATTGCATTCTTATCGACTTTCATGCTGAAGCCACCAGTGAAAAACAATCACTCGGGCGTTATCTGGACGGACGTGCCAGCGCTGTTTTTGGGACCCACACTCACGTAGCGACTGCCGATGAACAGATTTTCCCAGGAGGAACGGCCTATCAAACGGATGTCGGAATGACAGGCCCATACGAGAGTATCCTGGGACGTCGAATTGACCGCGTTGTCCCGACAACCATAAGCTTCAAGCCATCCCATTTCGAAGTCGCACAATCAGACGTAAAACTTTCCGGTGCGTTGGTTGAAATCAACCCTGAAACGGGGAAAGCCGCTTCGGTACGCCGTGTGGCAGTATCTGACTCTTCGTCCTGAACACTATCCCATCAGGCATGTACCTTTACCCATTTTGGGCTGCAACCAGTCTTTGTGTATCTCTAGAAACGATACTCCTTATTCAAACGACGATAATCATCTGGTGTATCCAGATCATCAAGGATTCCTCTGAAATGAAAAACTTGTTCACGTACGATGGCAGGATGGGCCTGCAATAGAGCGTTGATACCCTTGTCTTCAGGTAAAGCCGTTACTTCCTGTGCCAAAGACCAAGGGAAAAGAACAGGATGGCCTCGACGGCCTTCAAAAATCGGCACATGAATTTCCAAGGGATGTTCTCGATACACCTGCTGAAGCGTTTTTACCCATTCCACTTCAAGCGTCGGCTGATCCGCGGGAACTAGAAACCAGGCATCACAGGGTTGCGGGTTACAGGATTGCACGAGATTCTGGAGTCCGTACTGAACAGACATACGCATGTCGATGGGATTAACCGGTGGTATTACTATCGTTGCTCGGGTGCGTCGAACCGCTTCCTGTAACAACTGATCTTCCGAACGAATCACAACCACCACTTCAGAACATTCCGCATTCAGCAGGGTTTGGACAACATGTTCAATCACCGTAACTCCCTTCCATGGCAGCAACAGTTTAGGACGTCCCATTCTGCGACTATGTCCGGATGCCGGAACGACAGAAAAAAACCGTTCCGACACAGCCCTACTGTCATTTTCATTTTCTGTGCTCATTAAGACCCCACAGACTTCACTTAGCGGTCACTTGGAAATCCATTATCGCTACCTGAGCCTAATGTGATGCCATCAGAAAAACGACCTTTGCGCGCGAGCCTCAAGATTGGTTCTGCAAGAAATCCGGTAAAACCTCACAATTACGATAAGCGATCAGTTCGGAAACAATACTTACAGCAATCTCGGCAACGGTCTGAGATCCGATGTTAATGCCAACCGGAGCATGTACCTTGTCCAGCGCCTCGGCATTAATTCCAGCTGCTAACAGATCATCAAAAATTAGTCGTACTTTACGTTTGCTTCCAATCATTCCAACATAGCGTGCTCCTCGGTCAGCCAAATGAAACAGCGCTTCTTCATCATGGGCATGTCCTCGAGTAACAATGAGGCAAAACGTATTGGGGGTGATTTCGATGGAACCCAACGCCTCATCAATCGAACCGGTCACCACACGCTGAGCCATGGGAAAGCGTTCCGCGTTCGCATACATTTTGCGATCATCGACAATCCAAATATCAAAGTCTGCCTGATTAGCAAGTTCTGCAACAGCCAGACCCACATGACCTCCCCCAACAATCAACAGACGACACCGAGGCAGGATCGGAAGATATGCTATTCCCTGTTTGGCCCAAGGACGTCGGTTCTTCACAACAGACAGCGCTTCTGATCCTGATTCAATCGACAGCCCTTCCGGGTAACTTGCAATCAGATTACCCTGCCGATCAAACAACAATCGTGAGCCCGCAACCGGTACGTGTAAAAAGTTATCGGAATCGGTAACAATGGCTTCCGTACAACCTTCCCCTTTTTCCAGGTACTCGCAAAGATACCTGAAATACGAAAGAATGCTTTTGTCCTCCAAAGGTTCAATCAACATGTCCATTCGACCGCCACAAATCAATCCATCATCCCACCCATAATCATCATCCAGTGTAAAACTGCGAAACGTAGGCCCTTTCATCTGATTGCTCGCAAGTATTTTCAGAGCTTCCTGTTTAACTTCAGCTTCGACACAACCTCCGCCTAGTGTGCCTGTCTGATGGCCGTCAGCATATACCAGCATCAGGGCGCCGGCCTTTTGTGGGGAACTACCCTTAGTGGCAACGACAGAACAAAGGGCCAATTTCATACCACCTGAAACAACATCCAACAACTCATTTAATTCGTGGTGCATTGTCATTTCGTTCAGTGCGAATTCTTTTGGTAACACCGATTGTCTGAACGATGCTAAATGAGTGTTCAAAAACCGTCAACGTTTCCTCCTCAACTCGCTCGTATTATTTGCATCTTACGCGAAAGAAACTAGACTTTGTTTTGTTATATCATCACTTGATCAACCAACCGCACTTCTCTTTATTACCAAATGAATATCCACTTCCTGATTGCAATTACTACGCTTTCTCTGCTGCCCTACACAGCGATTTCTGAAGCATCCTCTGAACCTGCTTCAGACCCGTCACTCTCCTCCAAACACGTGGAGTCCCTGGAAACCCTGTTTGCTCAATGGGACAGGACCGAGGAACCTGGATGCATGGTCTCCATTATCCGGAATCGCCACGTAGTCTATCAACGTGGTTATGGAAGTGCTCAACTCGACTATGCGATTCCCATTCATTCACGATCCGTATTTTACGCGGCTTCGCTTTCAAAACAGTTTGTGGCAAGCTGTATCGCGATTCTGGCCACCGAAGGGAAACTCAGCCTGGATGACACCATTCACAAATACATTCCTGAACTACCTCCATATCCACATCAGATTAACATTCGCCACCTGATACACCACACCAGCGGCCTACGTGACTATCTCACCCTGATGTCTCTTTCCGGAATGCGTTTTGAGGACATCCACACGACTGAAGAATTACTCGAACTCATTTGTCGACAGAACCAACTCAACTTCACGCCAGGAGAGCAATACCTTTATTCCAATACGGGATACTTCCTTTTAGCAGAAATCATTCATCGCGTTTCCGGACTTTCCTTAAGAGAATTTGCAAAGAAGAATTTATTTGGACCTCTTGGGATGACCCGTACTTTTTTCCACGACTCGCGCGACCAGATTATTAAGGATCGGGTAGTCAGTTATTCCCGCGATACGAACGGGACATACCGATTACTGCACTATATGAACTGGACTCAGGTAGGATCCGGTGGCCTCATGACGACCGCAGAAGACATGGGGCTGTGGATTCAAAATTTCGATGATCCGATCTTCGGAAATCCATCCTGGAAAAATCTAATGGAAACACAAGGTGCTCTCAACGATGGCAGTCGCCTCTCCTATGGTTTTGGCCTCCAGTGGGGAACCTATAAGGGATTAAAAACCATGGGGCATTCCGGATCCTTTATGGGGTTTCGCCATAACATGCTGCGATTTCCCGAACACGGACTTACCATCCTCCTTCTTGCCAATGTTCAGTCTTTTCAACCCACTCCTGTAGCACATCAAATCGCAGATATCTGTCTCAAAGCCCCCATCAACAAGCAGTTGATCACCTGCGCTGGATCCTATCACAGTCCTGATTTGAAAATCAGTTACACCATCCAAGTTCGAGGGACAGACCTCTACATTCATACCGCAGATTCAGCCAAGTTACTTCAACCTGCAGGTCCCCTTGGAGATTACCGTTTTAACGAAAACAGACTGCGATTCCGGTATGATGCAACTGGGAATCCCTCCGGTTTCGTCCTTGACAGCAACCGGGTTTTACACCTCCTCTTCAACAAACATGTTCCGTCGCCCTAGCTGACCTGTTCATTTCATACGAGAACCTGGATTATGTCTGAAACCATTCCTCACTTACCTGTTCTTGACTTATATGGATCTCCCCAGCAAATGGGTGAGTCACATGGTGAATCACGACGTTCTGAAATAAACGAGTATGCGACCGTATGGATGGAATGGATACTCAACCGATCAGCTATTCCCCTCGATGCTGACCAGCTTTGGCAGCGTTGGGAAAAACAGGTGCAATGGAATCAGGATCAAGCCCCTGAACTTATCGAAGAGATGCACGGGATAGCCCGAGGATCCAATGTCCCGTTTCATCAGATCTTCTTGTTGAACTCTCTACTCGACATTTCTAATATCCAGTACCTCAAAGCGTCAGCTGGACTGGTTGGATGCTCCACGTTTGCAGTGGAACACGAGTCCGGCACTGGCGATACTATCCTTGGTCAGACCTACGACCTGCCAACCGTCCATAAACCTCATGCCATCGTAATCCGACTTCATCCTGAAAATGGCCCTGCGCAACTTGTTTTTTCCTTTGATGGCGTTATCGGGTGCGCTGGACTCAATGAATTGGGAATCGGCATTAATATTAACTACCTCAGTTCTAAAGATACAGGAACGGGAAAATTACACGCTGTCATTGTTCGTAAAGTTCTCGCATCACAAACACTCGCCGATGCCATGATATGGCCGATCGTTCCACCTCGCTGTGGTGGTTCCCACTATCTCCTGGGAAATGATGAGGGGAATCTTTTGTCCGTGGAAGTTAATGGCCAGCAGCACAGCCTGTTACACCCCAATCCTAATGGCATTCTTTTCCACACTAATCACTACCTCAAAGATGAACTGTTACCGGCCGAGCTGATTCGAAAAAGTTCCATTGGAAGTTCCGTCCTACGATACATGGTTCTTGAAAAATTTTTCAATCGGGAAAACAAAATGCTTTCCCAGGATGTGTTAATGAACTTGATGCGTGACCACACTTCCTACCCACGATCCATCTGTTCTCACGAAGTAGATTCGGCAGATGACACTCCCCGGTCCTGTACCATCGCAGCCATGATCCAGTCACTGAACAAGCGTACCATGCGTATTACCAATGGGTGTGCCTGTGAATCAGCGTTTCATGAATTCACACTCTCCTGACACCGGTCACGATATCCCGGAGGCTAGATTCACATGACGACATTCCATGAAGCAAATGCTTCCTCAATGAATATCTGAAAACGATCAAGACATGGCTCGCCCTTGGAGCAAGTACTCAGAAAACGCCGCCCCTGACCAACGTTAACAAGCTCAAAACAGAAGCAGTGGCGTATCGCGTTGTACGTCCAACATCCCTGATCTTTAATACCAGGAATTAAGATAACGGACAAAAAATCCGATCAGAAAAGAGACTTCCGGAAACGCTGGGCCCAAGGTAACTGTTCTTTCTTCAGACTTGGACGAACGTTGGTCTCCGGTTCATTGACCGTTTCATGAATAGCTGGAAAATACTGTTCCTGCGCAGGTATCTCAGGAGCCGGTACTGGTTCAACAGCGATCTCTGACGGCTGATCTTGAACGGTCTTCTGATCCGATCTCCTCATCAACTTGAGAATGCGACCTCGAAAACCGGTTAACGCAACATCCTTTTTTCCACTCTGTTCATCATTCGCTTCGGTCAAAGAATCCCCTGGTTCACTTGACGACACTGCCGCCTCCGATATTTCCTTGGTGTTAACCCCAAATGTAGTCAGAATTTTTTTCAGTTCTGGAGCCGATTCTGGAATCTTGACAGACCTCTGACCAGGAATATCGTGTTCCCAAGAGAGACGAGGGTAACTGGTAGAAACCGGTATTACAGGCAACGGTGTTCCGGTCGAAGTGGTTGCGCGAATCTTGTCCAAATGCGCTTCCAGGGATACTTCGAGTGGCATCCCTTTTTCGTCGAGTTCCAAAATTTCCATATCACGATACAGCTGCTGCAGCGTTGTCTGATACTGTACCCAGACATTCATCACATTGTTTTGAGAAGTAAGAAGCCCTTGTAAAGAATCCAGTAGATTACGCGCAGTGGTTGCACCCAGTACCTGTACAGCCAGTTGTCCCGGTCCCGCCGGCGGTGGGGGCTCCCGCAGTTCCAATCGGGAAAAATCAAATTGACGCACATTGATCACAAATTGTCTTCGTTGTAACTCAAGCGACTCTTTGGATTGTCGCAGATTACGAACATGTGACCTGAGCTGCCTCTTAATTCGATCCACAAACCGAATATAGCTTCGCCGTGCCTTTTGATAATCAATCAGCGTATCCCGGTACTGATTTCGCTCCCGTATACGAGTAATCGGAGCGTCCAGACGTAAGCCAACGCTCAAACTTCCAGACTCGCCCCGGAAATTAACCATATTGTTTTTAACCGTCCCCAGATCACCCATCACGATGACATCGAGATCCGTTTCAAGACTGTTGGCAACAAAGTTAATCAAACGCCATTGATCAACCAGGCCAGACCTTTGATTTTTCCAGTCCAAGCGATTTTCACGTGCAATGATAAAGGCTTCTTCTGAACTGATATCAATGGGTTCTATAATCAGCGTTTCCAGTCTTGCACGTGCTTGTTTGAGTGAAAGCTCAACTACCTGATCAGAAAGCAGATCCATAAATTCCAAGACCGCGGGCAGTACAACACTAGGTTCCTCGGTCTTTGCGCGCTGACTCAAAGTCTCCAGGACGAACTCTCCCTCAGCCATACTTTTTCGGATTACCTGGAATTTTTCATACTCGACTTCCATTTCCGCTGTTAATTGCTGCCTGTCTACTTCCGTTGCCAATAGTCCTAGACGATCGGGTTTCCGGGACTCATATTTCTGAAAATCTTGTTCCACGGTTTCGACTCGGGCCACGATAGCCGTATAAACCAGATGTGCCTCGGACAACGCCCTGTCCAGATCAGCTGTACCGGGTTCGACAAGGGAACGCATCCCTGTTTGAAAATCGGTAATACGTTCGTCAAGCAGAAGGACCTGAGGATCAAAGAACTGAAATTGCTGCGCATAGCCGTCGTCAATGGTTACGGGAAGGTCTGGCGGCAGTCCAAGCACATCCTGCAGATAATCGTCAATATCTGCCTGATATGAATTTCGCGACTGGAGCAGTCCACTCAACTGAGACTGAACCGATGCCCGAAATTGATCCACCTGAAGAGCATCGACACGTCCGGCCTCAAACAGAGCCTCCATACGGTCCAACTCTCGCAGTACAGTCTGGAGATTGGTTTCCTGGTTACGTAACTGTTGTTGTTGCTGTACCAGCCCGATAAACCCACCCGCCGTTCCGGCAACCTGAGCCACGAACCCGCCACCACCACCACCACCGCCACCGCCATCACCAAAAGCCCCAAAACGCCCAAATCCCAATCCGGATCCCAGTCCACCGAACCCACCACCGGTACCAGTGAATCCTTCAAGCCCTGCTCCACCAAATAATCCACCACGACGGACCGGACCGCCAAAAACAAATTCACCTACGGCAACATTCAGATAGAAAAGTTTTCGATAACGCTGCATTGCCCGCATGTTTGCAAGTACGAGACGTTCTGAAACTGTCAATCGTTCCATCACCACTTTTCTCCCGGCCTGACGGAGTAGTGGTTGAAGAAAAGTAAAACTCAGAGCAGAACTGGCACTATTAGAATCCGATCCTGAAAACTTCCACATAAACGTATTGAGAATATCAACGGCCAGCTGGCCTCCCGCCGGATATAGTTTTGAGGCACTCGCACTGGTTACCGTTGTCAACGAATTGTCTTCTCCAAGAGTGGAACTCAAACTCCCATCGTGAGCAGCCGTTGTGTCGTTTCCACCAAAGAACTGAACATCAAAACGAAATCTTTCAAATGCCAAGTCCATGGCAGAAAGATAGAGACTTTCCCTCTGTTCCTGATAATCAGGAGAATTGAGATACGCAATCTGAACGGCATCTTCCAGAGTAAGGAGATAATTGCCCGACTCCGTTTTCTTCAACATACCATCGAGATGCCGTCTCCAGTCAGGGTTTTCTACTGAGTCTATTTCGCCATTGTATGACTCATTTACCATCGCTGTGCTGGCATAGTTTTCAGCCATATACCGATGGGCTTCTGTGTCATCGTGCGGCATGGGGGGTGAGTCAGGATCATTGGGATCAAAAAAGCGGGAACGAGGATCGACATCCACTGAAAAATTGTTGATTGCAGCGTCGGGATGACGTAAAGATTTTTCTTCAATCACCTCAAGCGATTTTTCATCCGCGTCGAGCCGGTACCAACTGCGACTACACCCAGAGAGTATCATGCTACCTGCAAAACACGCACAGAGCAGCACCCGAACTCCCAATGCCGACTCCCGAATTCTCATCATTTCCAATGCCCTTCCTTGAGCACTTAAAACGAGCGACTGACTATGGAGCACTCGCGATTAAGCTTCACTATCCTGAATTTAGGACTGTCTTCACTTTGGTGTTAAATACAATCCACTTCATCATGTTTGTTCGACAGGAGTAGGATTTTTAGCCGGGCAAAAACGTTCCACTGGCGTAACCAGAACAGACGGATGTACCGTAATAATCAGATGAATCCGTTGAAAACGAGTATTCCTTTAATTCGCCACCAGATCTATCGAGTTTCGTGCTACAGTACGCTTTGGAATGACCATTGACACAGGAAGAACAGGTGGACTAGGATAAATGCACAGCATTGACAAAATCTCCTGTCTGAATTAGTATCTAGGTTGACGGTGCATAACCCTTTTTGATCTATTATTTTCAGTTGGGCCCTTCACCTCTCGAACCCCTTAACCGTGTCCTAACATCGAGACCATCCGAACTGGATGTTCCGCTGTTACCTAGGAGCACCGCATGAAAACTAGCGGTAAGGTTTTGCTCTTCGTGATCATACCCCTATTGGGAACTGGTGCGATTTATCTCGCCGGGAAGGTCCTTAACATACAGAACCAAGAGCGCGACCGACTCAATCAGGTAAGAAATGCCCTCGAGCAAACCGAACAACAGCTGGCTACTCAGAGCGCAACGCTACGAGTGAAAACCGTTGAATTACAGACTCTCCAGCATCAATGGGGCAAAGTTTGGAATGACCAGGTTAACGCATCTCCAAATGCCAACACCGGTAGTGTAAGCGTTGACGTAGGGCAGCGTGTTGGTCTGGCGGCAGGAGACATCCTCTACGCGTTCGCTCAAGGCAGCCCTCTTTTCTTAGGCAGCTTTGTGGTTGAAGCGGAAAATCTAGGACAAAACAGCGCTGTCCTCAGTTTTTTCCCTGTACCGGACACAAGCCACTCCATCGGTCAGGCTCAGTTTGAACATCGTATGCAGCTGTTACGTGACGCAGGTCGTCAAGCATGGGAAATTCATAACGAATTACCGCCTGCATGGCTGCAGCAGTTAGAAACTAGCCAGCGAAGGTATTACGAACAGCTGGCCGCAACTGAATCCATTGAAGCGGACCAGGTGGCCTGGGAACAGATTCAAGAGTCGAGCAATGTAGATGTGGATATCCGAAACCAGGAATTTCAGAATCTACTCGAAACTTTGCCGGTCACCGAACGAGAACAACGAGAAGAAGAACAGGAACTCAATCGGGTAAGGAATGAACTGTCCGCCACACAAGAACAACTGGCTGAAACCGTTGTGGAAAACAAACAGCTCGCTGATCATATCCGAGAGATGGAAGAAAAGCTGGTCGGTGCATCTGCTTTGAAGCAACAGACCGCAGTGCTATCCAAGTGATCTTTCTGACTGCTGATCCGTAACATACGCGGGTTTCTTTTATCCCCTCCGTCAGAAATCTATTGTCATTGTTTACATGTCTGCCTGTTGGGTTTATTCTAAAATCAGACATCCCAATGCCGCAGCTGACACCAGGTTCATTCCTTCAAGCTCGTCCATAACACACGGCTTTCCCTCCTGAGTTAAAGATACCTAATCGCGGTCCGTCGAAGCAATTTTCAAGGCGTGACAGGCCGACACACCAAGGTCAATGGGAAACCAAGCCGCTCCCTAGTCGACGGTTAGCAAAACAAGACATCCCCTGAACCTGAATTTCCTGACTAACTGCTAGTCAGGAAACGGAAAAGTACACGGCTCAAACCGGGCCTTAAAGCATGGAAAAGGTTACCCTTGCCATATTTAATAAGTGGTCTGCCATTTCATTTATCTGTCCCGTTGGTTCATGTCACACCACGGTTCCTTCGCGGCGTCTTGGCCCCGGTCCAACACCAAGGGCTGATCCAGCCTCATCGCCCCTTTCGAATCATGTAAAGTTAATTTTGACAAACCCTGCTTCCGATAACGGATATGAGGGTTGGAGCGGTCTCCCCAGCTTTGGTATAACCGGTTCTGTGACAATCGGCACCGCCTGACACTGCTACAACGAGCTGTTGCTAATCTGCTTTATACTCATCCTTCCCATAGGAAAAAGCTCTCACGAATCAGGAATTGACTACACCGGACACCGTTTCGTCCACTTTACCTAACGTACAAGACACCGATAGCTGAAGATAAGGCTCTCTTATGGGCATTTACGACCGCGACTATTACCGCCAAACTTCGTTTTCAACGCCATGGGGAACTGCGCCCGGTCAAATTGTCAAACTGTTGATTATTTTGAATGTGTCTGTTTTTGTCATTCAGCAGTTCTTATATCCCGACCTTAATTTCTGGTTTTCTTTCAAAACATCTTGGGCGTTTCATTCACATTGGGAAATATGGCGACCCATTACATACGCTTTTTGTCATGCTGGACCATGGCACATTCTAGGAAACATGCTGTTCCTTTACTTTCTGGGACGGGAACTGGAAGTTTTGTACGGTCCCCGTGAATTCTTAAAATTTTATCTGGCTGGTGCTGTTATCGGAGCGCTCTGTCAATCCGCTTTTGAATTCACAGGTTGGGTTAAAGTTCCGAGTGAAACTCTTTTCGGGCCGACTCATATTGGCACGATTGGCGCATCCGGAGCGGTCTCCTCTGTAGTCTTCCTTTACGCGCTTCACTACCCACGAAAACGCATCTTGATTTGGGGATTTATTCCTATCGAGATGTTCTGGCTAGCTGTGATTTTTCTTGTAATCAACCTGTTTTCAGTCTTTGGCCATGAATCGTCGACCGTGGCCCACGCCGTCCATCTGGGAGGTGCCGCTTACGGTATTGCCTACAAATTGGGAGACCTTCGATTCTCACGGATCATCCCTTCCAATCTTGTACAAAATCCCTGGCCTCGTAAACACTCTGTTGGCGTCAGAAAAAAACATGCTCCGAACCTGCGAGTCGTACGACCTCCTGAAGAAGAAGTCTTGAACGACCAGGTGGACGAAGTACTCAGGAAGATTTCTCGAGAAGGAACGGAAAGTCTCACAGATCAGGAGCGCGACATTCTTCAATCCGCCAGCCAACAGTACAAAGCTCGCCGACACTAAATCAAACCTTTCTTTATTACGCCACATTCACCCTCGCTGTGATTTACTGTTTTGGATGAAGAACAGGGACCTTCAGGAAAGCCAGGTACATGTCATCGTCGTCTCGAAAAGTTGCCGTTATCACCGGAGCAGCAACCGGAGTTGGACGGGCCACGGCCATCCAGTTTGCAAAACAGGGATTCCATATTGCCGTGAACTATTCACGGTCAGAAAAGGAGGCCGTAGAAACTGTCAATCAGATTAAGATGTACGGTGTAGAAACTCTGATGCACGCCTGCGACATTTCTGACAACAGCGCAGTCCAACAGATGTTTCAGCAGATCCATCAACATTTTGGACAAATCGATGTTCTCGTCAACAATGCCGGAACCACTTTTTTTGTTGACCATCAAGATCTGGACGAAATGACCGAAGAAAAATGGGATCGTATTCTGGCGGTTAATGTTAAAGGGACTTTTTTCTGTATTCGTTCAGCAATTCCTTTTCTGAAACAATCTGACAATAGTGCCATCGTCAATGTTTCCAGCTGTGCCGGCATCTCGGGGGGTGGCAGCTGTATTGCTTATGCCGCCAGTAAAGCTGCGGTCAATGCCTTAACCAAGTCTTTTGCACGTTCCCTGGCACCAAAGATCCGGGTTAATGCGGTATGCCCTGGCCCGATTGACACCCGTTGGGTAGCAGATCACACAGAGCATGTCACCAAGTCACTATCGATCACTCCTATGAATCGAACATCGACGGCAGACGACATCGCCGATACTATTATGTACTTAGCCATCGGTACGACTATGACAACAGGACAATGTCTGGTGGTGGATGGTGGACGCACGGTTTAATCCTTTATATTGACATGTTTCCCTCCCTGCATCCCGCTAATGAGAACAACATCTACCTATGAAAGCTGCATTTATTGAAGAAACAGGATCTGTAGACGTCATTCAATATGGTAATTTACCGCAACCCACCCCTGGTGAAGGCGAAGTTCTTATCAAAGTTCGTGCGGTATCTGTTAATCCCATAGATACCTATATTCGCTCCGGAATGGTTGCCCTCGACTTGCCACAACCCTACGTTGTGGGTTGCGATGTTGCCGGTGTCGTTGATGCCACTGGAAGCAATACCTCCCGTTTCCAAGTGGGGGATCGAGTGTGGGGAACAAACCAGGGGCTGTCGGGACGCCAAGGTACGTTTTCTGAATTCGTGACCTCACATGAAGACTGGCTTTATCCGATCCCAGATGATGTTAAAGAAGAGGATTCCGTTGCTGCTTCACTGGTTGGGAATACCGCGCACCTCGGACTTTTCAGATGCGCCAAACTCCAGAGCGATGAGATTGTTTTTGTTAACGGAGGTACCGGTGGTGTCGGTCACATGGTCGTACAAATGGCAAAAGCCGTGGGCGCCAGAGTCATTACCACAGTCGGCTCTGAAGAAAAAGCGATGCTTTGTAGAAACTGGGGGGCAGATCTGGTCCTCAATTACAAAAGCGACCCGGTTGATGCCGCCATTCGCGAATTCACAGGGGAATCAGGAATTGACCTGTGGTATGAAACCTTGCGTGATGTGAATCTTGAAAGGACCTTTGGTTTGCTTGGTAAACGAGGGCGTATGGTGGTAATGGCAGGTCGTGAATCACGACCTACTTTTCCAACCGGTGATTTTTACACCAAAGACCTAACCCTTCATGGAGTTGCCCTGTTCAATGCCAGTCCGGATGAACAGCGAGTCTGTGCAGAGGACATTAACCGTTGGTTAACTGAAAAGAAATTGACCCCTCTAATTGGACAGCGATATCGTTTGGAAGAAACCGCACTGGCACATCAAATGCAACAAGATAATACATTATCCTCGAAAGGCACTTTGGCAGGTAAAATCGTTCTCACTCCCTGATGATTTTCTCCATTTAGCTTGCGTGCCGGTTCAGACGCCTACTATCCTTGGCTGTAAGTTGGTTTGCTGTAACATGCTGTTCACACGATTTTCACTATCTCTTTCTACGCTATAGCAGTCACTGCTTTCGATTGTTCCATGGATTCATTTTCCAACTACCGACAATCCCTGCGATTTCTGTTCAGCCGAATCAACTACGAACGGATCAGCACCTCCGAAACATCAAAACAAGGCTTCCAGCTAGGTCGGATGCATGATCTGTTGTCCCGACTGGGAAACCCTCACCTCGAGCAAAGAATTATCCATGTAGCCGGCTCAAAAGGAAAGGGTTCAACGGCCGGGATGATTGCATCCATTCTGCAATCTGCAGGCTATCGAACGGCTCTCTTTTCGTCCCCACATTTGTACCGAATTGAAGAGCGTTTTTCGATCAACAAACATCCAGCAAGCACTGCTCAATTCACTGAACTTATCACACACATTCGACCGCATGTAGAACAAATGGATCGGGAATCCGTAGGACCTACCTATTTCGAAATCACCACAGCTATGGCCTTTCTTCATTTTTCAAACAACCTAGCAGATGCTACCGTACTTGAAGTGGGCCTGGGAGGAAGACTCGATTCTACCAATGTCTGTCTTCCAGAACTGGCTGTTATCACTTCAATCAGCCGCGACCACACTCGACAGCTTGGAAGTCGACTCGAAGATATTGCGAAAGAAAAAGCCGGAATTGTAAAACCTGGAATTCCCGTTATCAGCGGCGTGACCAACCCACCAGCCAGGAAAGCGATCTCAGAGATTTGTGCCATTCGAAAGGCCTCACTTCGTGAATTAAATAAAGATTTTTCATATCATTGTTGCGAACCGCATGCATTCAAAACCGCACAGCTACAAGAAGTGGTAGAGAACTCACGTCCGTCTCCACGGTCAATGACCTTTTTTACAGAATTCGACGTGAAAACCTGGAGGAATCACTGGACCGGACTCCAAGTACCTCTGTTAGGCGTCCATCAAGCGGCCAATGCGGCGGTCGCGATCGCTGCCATCGAAACACTTCAGGAAAACAATTGGTCTATCACGAAGCAGGAGATTCGTAGCGGACTGGAAAATACCCGGCTTCCTATCCGTGCCGAGGTGTTAAAGACTCACCCTGCTATCATTGTCGATGCTTCGCATAACGACGCTTCGATCGCTGCATTGACCCAAACACTGGATACTTCCTTTTCTCCCGAAAAGCAGCTTCTCATTTTTGCCGCAACACAGGAAAAGGACATTTCCATCATGCTAGAACAATTACTGCCTCGATTTCAAAAGGTCATATTGACCCAGTACCAGAACAACCCAAGGGCCGTTCCGGTTGAACAGCTTGCGGAATTGACCAAACGTCTTTCGGATACCGAATTCACCGTATGTTCTCATCCAAGGCAGGCGTGGAATCACGCAAAGCAAGGGTTAGGGCCACAGGATCTGCTTTGTGTTACGGGCTCGTTCTTTATCGCAGCTGAAATGAGACACTGGATTCTCAAGGACAAAGAGTTCTTCACCGAAACAAACTACCCCGTCCCTCACTTCCGGAACATACTCCGTACTCGCAAACAGACATAGGTCACAACTCGAACACCATCTTGCGATTGTGGAATCAATCCTCTTTTCCGTTGCACCGATTACATTTCAATTAATTTGTGCACAAAAAGGTCCAAATAAAGAACTCCCACCATTAAACCCGCAATAAGCAATAACCCTAGATAATTGGCTACTACCAGTACTTTTTCACTGGGCGGTTTACCTAGAAAAAGTTCCCAGATCAGAAAAACCATATGCCCACCATCCAAAACGGGTATGGGGAAAAAGTTAATGACCGCCAGATTAGCACTGATCATACCTAGAAGAGTCAAAAACTCACCGAACCCCCGACTGGCACCATGTCCCGCTGCACGAATTATTCCCACAGGCCCGGAAACTGCCTTCACGGAAATCTGCCCTACAACCATGCCTCGTACCGTTAAATAAACCTGAACCAGCTTGTCCCATGTTTCACGGGCGCCCCACTGGAAGGCTTCCAGGACATTGTCCGTTTGCAAATCGCGCAGAAGTGGCTCCATCAACATACCGCGAATTGGCAGAAAATATTTCTTATCCAACGCGGAATCTAATTGTACGGTGCCCTTTTCCTGAAAGACAAATTCGATATTATCCGCATTCTGTTGCAATATACGTGTGGCAATGTAACCCCATGCCCCTTTGGTTGCACCCGAAATATCCTGCATCTCCATTTGGGGTTGATTGAGCAAACGAAACGCCGACAATCGGTCCCCTTTCTTGAGTCCCTTCGACGCCGCATCTGATTCCGGATCAACAAACGTGACCTCTGGAAGAACATGGTAAATAATTCCAATACCTGGTATGGCAACCGGCTGATCAGGCCCCGTTGGCAATCCTCCCCATCCAGGACGTTCTTCTGGAATCAAAGTAATCGACAAGGGGCGGCCCTCCCGCAACACTCCCAGTTCAACCTGCTTTCCAGATTGTTGAAAAAAGAGACTCGGCAAGTTAACTGGAGCAACCTGCTCACCAACACTTTTTCCATCAACATGGGTTATTTGATCTCCCTTCTGTAACCCGCCTTTCTCAGCTACAGAGTCTGGCTGTATTCCCAGTACCGGCCCCATTGTCATATGCACTCCATAACTGCGAACCGGTGCGGTCGGAACCTGGATGTCGATTTCGCGGGCTTCACCAGAATCCACTGTTCGTTCAACGGTTATGGTCACTTCCTTATCCGCGTCACGAGCTAGTATTAACTGTAAATCTGGAAAAGATTCGATTCGTTGATGGTTGACAGCCACAATGACATCCCCTCCTTCAAAAGCAGGATCCGCCTTTTGGGCAGGCATTCCATCAACAATCATATTGTCCTTCTGCAAGCGAGTTGTCGAAGTAGGCGTTACTCCAATACGAGCGATCAACTCATCCTGATTACGCACGGCCTCCACAACAAGAGGAATAGGATCCGGTTGCCCCGCCCTCTGCACCATCAAACGAATACTTTCACCTGGCGATGAAAGCGCCGCAGCGGTTTGCAGATCTACAAATTTAGGCATTTCGCGATCATCGATTTGCACGATTTCATCTCCGGGAAGCAATCCCGCATTCCAGGCTGCAGAACCAGCATAAACATGCTGGATAACACAGGGTGAGTATTCCACACCGGAACGAAACGCAAAAACGAACATGACAAATGCCAAAATCACATTCATGATCACACCAGCAGAAATGATGACCATACGTTTGTAAACAGGTTGTGCCGTGTAAGATCGCGGATCCTGGCGCAGTTCCTCATTGGAGAGCGTGGAAGGATCGGAGTCATCCTGTCCCAGCATCTTTACATACCCACCTAACGGAAGAAATCCCAACACATACTCCGTCCCATCGCGATCGGAAAAAAATCGAACCGATCCCCATTTTCCCAGAAACATTGCCAATGTGCCGACAATCGTACCACCAAGCGTCCACCATATTGTATCCACGACTCCCGTTGGCGCGCTGCGAAAGATACTGAACATCAACGCGCCCAGTGTTCCAGCCAAAATCGCTGTCGGACCAAAATCTGGAAAGGGAAATCCCACTGAAAACCGATCTACTTTTACTCCTGCCCATTTTGCCGCCAGGAAGTGACCCAGTTCATGGATAAAAATCACCAGACCTAATCCCAGTGCAACCTGCAGAATTACGATGACACTTTGCACCACCGCGCGACCTCCTCTCGAGCCCAATTGTCCACATTGACAACCTGATCTAACGTCGGATTCGATTCCCATGCATGTTGATCGAGCACAGATCGACAAACACGAGGAATATCCAAGAAAGCAAGTTCGTTGTTCAAGAATTTTTCCACCGCCACCTCATTGGCAGCATTCAACACAGCACCCGCTGTTCCACCTCTGTTCGCCACCTCAAAACCCAGATCCAAGGACGGAAACTGTTCCGGATCAGATGGCTCAAAATGCCATTCCTGGGCTTGTTTCCAATCCATGATTGGAGACGGACCAGGATGTCTTTCCGGAAATGTCAATGCATACTGTATCGGCAATCGCATATCTGGAAGTGCTGCCTGAATCATGACGGAACCATCACAAAACTCCACCATAGAATGGACCATCGATTCTGGATGAATCACAACTTCAATCTGATCCGGATTCAGATTAAACAACCAGCGTGCTTCAATCACTTCGAGTGCTTTATTCATCATAGTTGCAGAATCCACAGAAATCTTCGGCCCCATATTCCATGTGGGGTGACAAAGAGCCTGTTCAGGAGTGACTGCATGCAAATGTTTTCGCGAAAATCTCAGGAAAGGTCCTCCGCTTGCTGTTAAAAGAACGCGTCGCACCTCTTTTGCACTTCCGGCCTGCAGGGCCTGAAACACGGCACTATGCTCACTGTCTACAGGTAAAAGTTCTGCTCCCGTTTCCCGTTTAATCCCATCAATTAAAGGTCCGGCCATGACCATTGTTTCTTTATTTGCTAACGCGACGGTTTTTCCTGCCTTAAGTGCTGCCCACGTACTTTTTAATCCTGCAGCGCCGACTATGGCCGCTACGACGACATCCGTGTCAGCATCCATCACCATACTTTCAGCACCCTGAGAACCCATCAAGAATTCCCAATCACCTTCATCGCAATCCGAGCTTGCTTGTTGGGCTGTCTCCATATCCGTAACCGTTATCCAACGCGGATGCAACGCCGTAGCCTGTTCTATCAGCTGCTGCCATCGTCTGTGAGCGCTCATCCCATAGGCAGATAACTGCTCTGGCAACGCTTCTATGACTTCTAGGGCAGCGGTACCCACCGAACCGGTGGAGCCCAACACAACGACTTTTTTGGTCATCCGGAACTCCGACACTGTCAATCACCAGGGACCATTGCACAACAGGGCGATTGGCACGCGTCACGTGGTACACGCCTTGGTTTAGCATTTTAGGCCAAAACCTCTAAACACACCAGTCTGACCCTCCACTTGTCTGGTCCAATCATCTTCCCTATTAAAGATCTTCTATCACTTTCTGCTAACGCCGTCTCCATAGTTGATCTTTATCGATTCCCAACTCTTGTACCATGGGTTGAATCTGACCCCAAAAACGTTTTGCATCTGCTGGATAACCCGCAGTCTCTCTCAGGTCAGGGAACTTAGAACACCAGTATGTATTGAATTGTTTCATAAACAGCTCACGTACATATTTTGCCAACATGGATGATAGTGCCACTGGGAAATGATGTTCCGCATGATTCTGAAATTCGATTTTCCATCGGGCTTCTGATGCCCGCATTGTATAACGACTACAACTGGGCAACTCCTCCTCACACAAAACGTCCATATCGTGAAAGGTCTGTTGCAACAGTTCCATGTAATAACGACGTCCACCGTGTTTATCGCACAATACCAAGACTTCGTGAGACTGCGTGCTTTCAAGGGCGTGACGTATCAGAGCTAATGAACGTCTGGAAAGGACGGTAGCCTTGTTACCTGCTTGCTTAAGTAAGGCATTAAATCTCTCGGGGTGAATAATGTCACACCAGAATTCAGGCAACTCTAATTGTGCGTCCTGAAAACAGACTTGCAACTGCCTAAGAACCTCGCTCTGACCGTGGTCTGTGTGATCTGTAAAGACAGCCTTCTCCGGTAAGGTTGTCCATGGCCTTTTCGTATCATCGAGATTTTCATAGAGATTCACCACTTCCCAAATTGATCGCCTGTAAAGCATTTCAGATGTCTCGTTTCGCACAGAAGACAGATGATTCGCTCGCCCGGCCATCGAAATAAAACAATTCACGGCACGATTCAGCCGATCCCAACCTCTACCCGATGCATACACCTCTTTTGAATCGTCCACAATCAAGTCAGATTTGGCCTCATTGCGAGCAACAGACCGTTGATGCCTGACAGGTCTGTTTCCATCAAGAGAAGATACCACGGGAGAGAACCATCGCCACAAATCAGCAGGTTCATAGCGTTGTTTACGTCTCCAAATTGTCGCTGTAATGACCAAGGGACCTAAATTGGGTCCGTAGCCAGATTCATCTACCCCGACAATGGTAAACAACGGCACCGTCTCCTAGGGACTCATCAGGAATGGAGAGGTGATACAAGTCTGAGAAAGAAGCCATCTTGGATCGATCAGAAAAACCCCTGTTTCCTATCGCAAATAACAGTGCCAGGGTGCATTAAGACCACGACAGATCATAACGCATACCAGTCAAGGTTTCCAATCTGGCTGAATCACATCACTCTTTTACTAAAGAAGAATACAGCCTGTCATTCTTGATTGCTGCCTGGAAGTAGCCGTTTTGACAAAAGCGACGTGTCAAATGGTTTGATCTTCTCTATTCGATATTGTACCTGTTGCGGCTCAAAGGGCACATGTATCGGCGTTAGCTTCCCTTCTATATAAACCACATCGCCATCCTTAAATCGTTCGAGACTTGCGGCCATTCCTAAATGCAGACTGCCTCCCCGTGAGTCGTATTGACCAGCAGGCAGGTAGCGAATCTCCCAATGAGAAAACTCTCCATCCAGTCGATGCAGCACGCCTGTCATCCAACGATAATCTTTCGCATGACCATAAACATACATCCGCTTTTCCTTTTCCCATACCCCGTTTTCAGGCAACGCGTTCACAAACGCGGAATCCATCCCCTGGCGTGAATGTGAAGGAGCGAGGTTGGTTTTTGGGAAACTTGGCACTGCTGGATCCGGAATTGCCTGCTTCGCAATAACCGGGCTTACCTGAAACGTGGAAAGCCGCCATTGACTCCGTTCTCGAACTAACATCGTTGTCTGATGGTGACGGTTTCCTGCACTGTTTAGCCTCTGAACTGCTGGAGTCCCAAATGACTGACACCCGCCTATCAAGATCAGCATGATACACGTACCTGGAATGGATGACATCGACATAATGGCACTCTCCACAGCAATATATGGTTTACCCTCTTTTGCAATCTAACACCACTTATCGGCACAGCTACTTCATTTGTTCAAATTACTCATACTATTTTCACGACTTAAATATCGCAGTACTTCCTTTATCGCCACAACCCCTATAACCTAACTCGTGTGGGACATGGTAATCACTGCTACTGTCACATCTAGCCATATCCTCACATATGGTAGATCTGGTCTTCTCAGAAATCATGATATCTGTTAGCATCCCGCCAAATAAAATTGGAGCATCTTCCACGTTAAACAGATCCTAATTAGACCTCCTGCATAATTCACACTAACGGTATAAGTGGCCCTCTAGTCAACTGAACTGTGTGCGGTTATCCAGATGTGACCGGTTACGCGGAAGATTTATTCGAAACTGTTTCTGCTCTTGCGATTTCATGGAGGAAATCGATGAAGCGCTCAATTGGAATAGTTGCAACACTTGGAACAGTCGTTGCTTTAGGCTTCATCAGTGTCAATCTTGCCCAACGTGGCTTGCGTTCCCTTGGAACTCAATTTGGGGGAGCTGTGGTTTCACAAACCACTTCTACACCTGTGGATGTACAGCCTGATGATGAAATCGCCACGGGTCCCAATCAAGTCATTGTTACCCAAGGCCAGCCTGTCGAACCTTTTACCGATAACTACGAAGGGCTGCCCGAAACCGCATTTGATGACAGTGCCAATCTGGGTGAAACGATTCCCATAGGCCCTGGACTGGATTTCACACAAAGTGATGCTGTTCCCGGTAAGTTCCCAACACCGTCAAACGGTCTATTCCCCAGTTCGCCGGTTGTAACAGCAACTGGCAACAGTTCAGTTGATGAAAATCAAGGTACTGAAAATAACCTCACTGCATTTCCCTCTGTCGAAGAAACACCTCTCGTACCTTCCTTCTCCGAAGATTCAGATCCTCAATCAACACCCAACCTTTTGCCGGAACTACCCCTCCCTTCACCAAATGAAAACGACTTCGATACTCCCTTCACAGAACAAGTGGACACCGCTATCGATCTGACCAACGGATCTGAAACCATTTCTGAAGAAAACCAAGTGGACAATCTGGCTCCTGCATTCTCAGACCCAGAAAACTCATCGCCTGCGATTCAACTAGACGATAACTCAGAAGAGCTCCCCTCCACTGATCCCTTTGCTGCCGACGTTCCCATTGCTAACCAGAATCCGGTACGCGATGAGACAAAGACCGGAGAAGGTGTTATCGATGAAACGGTTCTGGGACTTCAGACCCCAAGTCTGACACTGGAAAAAGTCGCCCCTCCAATGGTGAAGCTTGGAGAACCTTTCACATATGAGATCATTGTTCGTAACATTGGCGCTATCGATGCCCACAACATTGAAATATGGGACCTTGTCCCAGCTTCAACGGAGTTAATTCGAACTATCCCCGATGCAGAAATATCTGGTTCTCAGCTTTCCTGGAAATTTAAAACACTGGACTCCTCAGAAGAAAAAAGAATCCTGGTTAAAGTAAACCCCGTGGATGAAGGCACCGTCGGCAGTGTTGCGGAAGTTAGGTTTTCTGCCCGTGCTGCCTCGAGTACCGTCATCGCACAACCTAAATTGTCGATGGAAGTCAGTGGACCAGGCGAGGTACAACTAGGAGAGCCTATCACCTTCACTTTTCATGTGTCAAATTCGGGCAATGCATCCGCTACTGGACTTGTTCTTGTTGATCGACTACCTGCCGAATTTACACACCCAAGTGGGGAAGAGATTGAATATGAGATCGGCACCATTAAGCCTGGCGAAACTCGCGAGGTTCATTTAAGCGTTCTCGCAGCTCAACGCGGACGTGGCCTTAATCGTGCGTTTATTGTTGGCGACGGCAATCTCGAAGAATCCGCCGATGCGGAAGTAAATATCATTGCGCCTCAGCTCGACATCAACGTGACGGGACCACGCCGGCGTTATTTGAAGCGTAAAGCAAACTACTCCATCGATCTGGCTAATCCAGGTGACGCCCTAGCAAGAAACGTCCATGTCATCTCCCGTGTGCCAGCTGGAATGGATTTTGTCGAAGCAAATCTTCAAGGCAATTTCGACCGCCAGTCACGGCATATTGTCTGGGACATACCACAATTAGCGGCGGGAACAAACACCACGATTGAATTCACTCTGATGCCCATGAAAATCGGAACTCAGAAACAACATATTGAGGCGACCGCTGAACCAGGCCTGTCGGTGCAGTCTGAATTGACAACCGATGTTCAGGGCATAGCGGCAATGATGCTGGAAGTTATTGACCTTGAAGATCCAATTGAAATTGACGCCATTACAACCTATGAGATACGTGTTGTAAGTCAGGGATCCCAGTCCTGTACCAATGTGAAACTTGTTGCTGAAATACCGGCAGGGTTACAGGTCGTTAATACTAAAGGACCTACGAAGGCAACGGTTTCTGATACGCAGGTCGTGTTTGACCCTTTACCGAAAGTGGGCCCCGGGGTCGACGTTATCTACAGGATCCAAGCCAAAGGCGTACAGCCAGGTGACCAGCGATTTAAGGTGCGGATCACGACAGATGAGCTCAAAAAGCCTATCCACGAAGAAGAAAGCACCAATGTGTATTCCGATTTTTGACTCTGCCGATAGCTCTTACTAAGTGCAATTGTGGACCTCGGTACACTCCCGCTAACGCACCGTAACACGACCTTTGCTACCCTACCGGCGAGTCGAATTTATTTAAGATCGAAGATAGGACAGATGCCGAAACATCGATCGCAACAGTGATGGCCGACCATTCTGTCATCTTGATTTACTCCTGTAGCTATCAGCAGGGATATCCCATTTCTATCTGATCATTGAAGCCTTATAGGGCAAGTGCCATACCCATTCCACAGGTGTCTCTGGATTGAGGTAGGTTGAAAACTTGCCGGGATGATTTTCTCCCATGCTACGAGATAACGTTGGCAGTCCTTCTCGTTTTCAATGATCGCAACGCCCATTACCACATCGATGACGTCTATAGTATCCTCTGATCACTCATCCCTCCACAACCTCGCAACACTCAATCCTCTCTTGTAATAGTCAAATCCACCGCCCTTTTTGTTTCAGCGCTTTTAGCTACTGCCTGTGTAAATTCCATATAGCGAACCCCCGTCTCAAAATCAGTGAACTGAACTACCTCTTCACCTCTAATTGCTCCAATAAACTCTTCTTCAACCCTCCATGCATACTCCTGTTCAAGAGGAATCTGTATTTCTGAAAAGGAATTGTCCCCTCGTTTCATTCCCAGTAGCTTTTCCTGCGGATTCATTTGATACTTCAATGTACCCTGCGTTCCATAAAGATGAATTTGCCATCCCGGACCTCCCAATGTAACTCCACTGAAGTGATAGATACCCCTCCCTCCATTTTCAAGCTCTGTGATTACCTGAACACTTTCCGGAGTACTGACTGGGTGGAGCCGTCCGGTTTCCAAATGCTTTCTTTCCGGGGTAAAAATATGACTCTGTGCCATGACACGGCATGGTTGTGGCGACCATCTCATCACCGTCTCATGCATGATCCCGAGAGTCAACATATTCAGCCCACTCAATTCTGTGTCATTTCGCCAGTGCATCGGTA